>NZ_CP178619.1:607815-911723 GCF_047305935.1 Bdellovibrio sp. HCB288 | reverse complement strand
TGGATTTATATTGGGAATTAGAATCCATGGACGAATGTTTTCGCCTTGGGAGGTTTCATTTTCCTTAAGCCATTGCAGCAGTTCCTGCGCCAGACGCACCCCTTCGGGTTCGTCGCCATGAACGCCGCCAATGAAAAGTATGGGCCTTTCAGAAAAGCCACTTAAGCTGTGTGATTTTTTATACAGCTCGATACTTGTTCCCAAAGCGGACTTGGCCCAAGAAGATTGATGAAAAATTCTTTGTTGCATGCGATAATTAAGCCTGTTTTTTTAACGGAAGAAAAGCATTTAAAAGGAAGATTCTGAATGTCAGCAAATGCCACTAATAATACTACCGACAAGTTGACTGTGATTGCCCTGGCCGCTGGTAAGGGGACGCGTATGAAATCGCCTCTTCCAAAAGTTCTTCACCCGGTGGCGGGTCGCCCTATGATTGAAAAAGTAATCCTTGCTTCCAAAGGGGCGGGAGCGACGGAAGTCCGCGTGATTGTTGGACATGGTCAAAACCTGGTCCGTCAAGTGGTAGAGCCGATGGGTGTTTCTTGTTACGCGCAGGATGAGCAATTGGGTACTGCCCATGCGGTTCGTTGTGCGAAACCTGAAACTATCGAAGGCGATGTTGTTATCATGAATGGTGACCATCCTTTGATCGAGTCCACTGATATCAAAGAATTCCTGCGCATCTTCCGTGATGAAAAATGTGATCTGGCGGTGGTAACAGCGGAATTGAAAGTTCCAGGGGAGTTCGGTCGCATCGTGCGCAACCGTGGCGAACTTGTGGCAATCGTCGAAGCGAAAGACGCTTCTGCGGAAGCTTTGAAAATTCGCGAGATCAACACAGGCATTTATATCGCCAAAGCTTCGGTGCTGGCGGAATACCTTCCTCAAATTAAAAATAACAATGCGAAAAAAGAATTCTATATCACGGACCTGATCTCTTTGTGCATCCAGGACAAATTGAAAGTTCAAGCCATCAAGTCCACTCCGAAAGTGGCAGTGGGTGTGAACAATCAGGTGGAGTTGGCAAAAGCGACTCGCTTGTTGTTCAAAAGAAAAGCCCTGCGTTTGATGGAAGAGGGCGTGTTGATGATTGATCCGCGCACAGCTTATATCGAAGAAAGCGTGCAAATCGGCCCCGGCACAGTCGTGTATCCCAATGTCTTTATCCGTGGTCGTTCCAAAATCGGTTCATTCAGCGTGATTGAGTCCAACTCGTTCATTTCTGATTCGGACATCGGGGACAGCGTTCAGGTGCGCGGCGGAACTTATTTGGAAAGCTCCAAGCTTCATAACAAAGTTTCCGTGGGTCCATATGCACGATTGCGTCCTGAAACAGAGATCTGCGAAGAAGCCCATGTGGGGAACTTCGTGGAAATGAAGAAAACGAAATTTGGTAAGAAGTCCAAAGCAGGTCACTTGACGTACTTGGGCGATGCTGAAATCGGTGAAGAAGTGAACGTGGGTTGCGGAACTATAACTTGCAACTACGCCGCTGATAAAAAGAAATATAAAACCAAAATCGGTGATCGTGTTTTTGTGGGCAGTGATACGCAGTTTGTGGCTCCAATTGAAGTTGGTCCTGACGCTGTTATTGGCTCCGGATCCACCATCACTAAGAATGTGCCTGCCAATGCGTTGGCTGTGGCGCGCGGTAAACAGTTTATCAAAGAGAACTACGTGGCGAAGGCCCCTGTGGTTGAAACTGAAACCGAGAACCAGTAGTTAAATTGAGTATTGAAAGTTAATAGGTGAATTATGTGCGGAATCGTCGGTTACTTGGGGCCTCAAAGCCCAAAAGACATTATCATCAGCGGCCTTAAGAAACTGGAATATCGTGGTTATGACAGTGCTGGTATCGCCATCTTGGATAAAGGTGCGACAAAGCGTGTTCGTGCTCAGGGGAAATTGAAAAACCTTGAAGAGAAACTCGTGGGTGAAAAATTCGATGGCCACCTGGGAATCGGTCACACTCGTTGGGCGACTCACGGTAAGCCGTCAGAGCGCAATGCCCATCCTCACCAAGTTCGCGGCATCAACCTGGTTCACAATGGTATCATCGAAAACTACCTTGATATCCGCGAAGAGCTTTTGGCTCAAGGTGCAGAGATCACTTCAGACACAGACTCTGAATTGGTTGCTCACTTGATCGCGAATGAAATCGAAATCACAAATGACTTGTACAAAGCTGTTGAAAGCACTTTGACGAAACTTCGTGGTGCGTTCTCGATCCTGGTTATGTGGGATAAAGAACCGGATCATTTGATCGCCTTTAAAGACGGTCCACCATTGGTTGTGGGCTTGGGTAAGGACGAAGTGTTCGTAGCTTCTGACGTTCAAGCGTTGATCCAATACACAAAAACTTTCGTGTACCTGGATGACCGCGAGATCGCAAATATCAAAGGTAGCAAGGTTGAGTTCTTCTCTGCAAACGGTTTCCCAATCCAAAAGAAATCCGTGGAGCTTAACTGGAACCCTGAGATGGTCGAAAAACAAGGCTATGCTCACTACATGCTTAAAGAAATCTACGAGCAACCACGTGCTGTGGCTGCGGCGATCGAACCACACGTCAATACGGAAGCCTTCACTGTGGCTTTGAAAAACGTGGGCTTCGGTGGTCAATCTGTTCAAAAGTTGGAAGAACTGGATTCGAAAACAGACTGGGCAAAAACTCAGGAAGTTTTCAAAGGTATCGAACGTGTGTTTATCATCGCTTGCGGAACTAGTTTCTATGCGGGCCTTGTTGGTAAATACTTGATCGAACAGTTGGCGCGCATCCCGGTTGAAGTGGATGTGGCGAGTGAATTCCGTTACCGCAATCCGGTAATCCCGCCGAAAACTTTGGTGATGACGATCTCTCAATCGGGTGAGACGGCAGATACATTGGCAGCGATCCGTATGTCTAAAGAAGCGGGCGCGACGACAATGAGTATCTGTAACGTGCGCAACTCAACAATCGATCGTGAAGCTCACGGTCATTTGTATATGAACTCGGGTCCAGAGATCGGTGTGGCTTCCACCAAAGCCTTCACCTCCACACTTGCCGTGTTGAACTGCGTAGCAGTGGCAATGGCTCGCAGCCGTGGTGTGATGGAAGCCAAAGAAGAAAAAGAACTTGTTCAAAGCTTGCTGGCGACTCCGGCACAAATGGAAAGCGTCTTGGTTTACGATAAGTACTTTGACGAAGCAGCAGCTAAGTTGAAGCTTTTCCGTGGCTTCTTGTATATGGGCCGTGGAACCAGCTATCCAATCGCGATGGAAGGTGCTTTAAAGCTGAAAGAACTGGCTTACATGCACGCAGAAGGATATGCCGCTGGTGAAATGAAGCACGGACCGTTGGCGTTGATTGATGAGCGTATGGCGATCGTTATGGTGGCTCCGACGGATCACTGGTATGAAAAAACAATCAGCAATCTTGAGGAAGCCCGTGCCCGCGGTGGAAAAATTATTTCCATCGGTACAGGTGAAAACGAGAAGCTGCGTGGAATCAGTGAATACTATTTGGCAATGCCAAAAGCGCACTGGACAACGAATACAATCCTGTCCGTGATTCCATTGCAATTGATGAGTTACCATTTGGCTTCAAGCCTGGGTTACGATGTCGATCAGCCGCGAAATCTGGCGAAATCGGTAACTGTTGAATAGAATTTGAAAAGTTATAACGTTATAGATAAAAAACCCGCGATCACCTCGCGGGTTTTTTATTTTGGCGTGGCCGCCATAAAGTTGTTTCGTGGCGATTCTCTGCCAGAAGTGGCCCGTTTGAGTGCTGCAAGAACTAAAAGAAATCCCACCAAGTTCGTCGCAAAGTGAAAGTTCATAAAGTAGGCCCATTCCTCGCGCAAGGCATAGACATCACTGCTGACGATGCGATCAACGGAAAAGCTGCGAAAGATCGTATTAATGCGATAGTGACCCAGGTAGGACAGAAATGCCTCCTGCAGAACACATAGAAACGCCCCAAGGACGAAATAGAAGTCCACCATTCGATAGCGTTGGCGCCAAAGTATCAACCAACTGCCGATGGACGTTCCCATCACCAGGTAGGTTAGAAAAACATTCTGATCAAATGCCGACTTATCAAAACGGAAAAACTCCATGGAGATGGCCGGTGGGATTTCTTTTAGGGCAGGAGCGAAACACAAAGAAAAGAAGCACGTAAAACCCGCAAACAACCCGGTCGATAAGACCGAAGTGAAATAGATGATTTTGCGAGTGAAGATTCGGATGGTCATCAAAAAACATTAACAATATTTTTTGACTTTAAGGAGTTACATTTAGCCAGCGGACATTAAGCTGTAGAAAGACTTAACTCGTTCCACAAACTCAACAGTTTCATAGCCACGAGCATAACCGTATTCAAGTTTCTCTGTGTAATCAGGGTCCGCAAGAAGTGGCAAAACCTCTTTCATGTGGCGCCAGGAATAGGGATCGCGTCCCATGCTTTCTGCCAGTTTTTGAGCATCACGCAAGTGCGCATATCCAACATTGTAAGCAGCCAAAGCCAAAGCCAGACGATCCTTTTTATTCATGGAGCGTGGCATTTTATCCAGAAGGTAGCGAAGATACTTGGAGCCACCCCAAATGCTTTGGAATGGATCGGTGCGATCATCGATACCGACATGCTCAGCTGTGTCTGTCGTCAATTGCATCAAACCACGCACGCCAGTGAAACTGCGAGCGTCTGCATTCCAATGTGACTCTTGATAAGCAACAGAGGCGATCAGCTGCCACGGCAGTCCGTGTTCAACACCAGCTTCTTTGAAGGCTTGTCGATAAGTTGGCAGGATTTCTTCGATCTTTTGGAAGAAGCGGGAGATGTCGGCTTTGTCCAACTGATTCAAAGTTGTTTTATAGCGGTCCATGATGCGCATGATACTGTCAGCACGGGAAGCTGATTGATACCAGGCTTGCATCAGACGGGCTAGATCCTGGCTGTCAGGAGTGAGCAACCAACTGAGGGCGTAAGCATCCGTGATTGTGGTGATTTTTTCTATGTTCTTATGGAAACGAACATAGAAGTCACCACTGACGTTTTCGGTGATCACGCAGTCATATTTTTTGTTGTTCAGTTTTGAAAGAAGGTCTTGAGTGCGTTCCCCATTGATCAGTTGAATCTGTGTTGTCGGGGAGAGCTGGGTCAGTCTTTGCGAGAAACCCGCGTAATTGTCTTTGTGAAGAATGCCGACCGATTTGCCGGCCAAGTCTTGGATATTTTGAATTTGGGAACGACGCTGGCAATACAAACTCAAGGCCGTGTCTTCGTAGGCGGGGCCGTTTAAAAAGGCCGAACGATTCTCTGGAGTTCTTAATCGTGCGGCAGCCACATCGCCTTGTCCCTGGGCCAGAGCTGTTAAAACCTCGCTCTCGTCTTTAAGAACCTTGAATTTAACTTTGAGGCCGTAGTGCTTGGCGAAGTTCTGCATAAGATCGTAATCAATGCCGCTGATCTCGCCGCGATTATTCTTACTATATATAAGAGGATTCTTGGTGGTCAGAACGGTGATCTCGCCGCGGCTTTGGACCTTGCTTAAACTGTCTTGTTCGTCCCAGTAGATAGCATCACAACCGTTCATAAAGAACGTCATGGCTGCCAATCCGCTGACAACAAAGAACTGGTTTAATTTCTGTCGAAATCTTAAATTCTTACCCATAGTGCTCGGGCTGAGTACCTGATGGCGCAGTGCTTGCGCAAGCAATAAGCACCCGGATTGTGGTATTAAATGTGAAAGATTGCCGTTTTTTGCGTCATTTCAGAAAAAAATTCAGTATCCCCAATGCCTTGATGCGAGCGGAAAACAACGCGGCAATCCCTCAGTTTTCTAATGCGACGCAATCATTTGACAGTTTTTCCCGCCCATTCGATGCTTGCAAACGTTCTTTTGAGGGGATTTTTTCGTGTCTGAATTTTCGTATATTGTGACCCGTGGTTGGATTGAAGTGATTGTTGGTTCTATGTTTAGCGGGAAAACCGAAGAGCTGATCCGTCGTTTGCGTCGTGCCGAGTTTGCACGTCTGCAGGTTCAGGTTTTTAAGCCGGTTATCGACAAGCGCTATAATGAAATGGCGGTGACCTCCCACAACTTTACGACGATGGATTCTCAACCCGTTGAGGACGCCGAACAAATTTGGGATCATTTGAAGCCAGACACTAAAGTGGTTGGTATCGATGAAGGGCAGTTTTTCTCTGGCAACCTGGTTCAGGTGGCTCAGGATCTGGCCGAGCGCGGTTTGCGCGTGATTATCGCAGGTTTGGACACCGACTGGCAGGCGAAGCCTTTTGAGCCGATGCCGACTTTGATGGCTATTGCTGAAAACGTCACCAAGCAACATGCCGTGTGTGTTGTTTGCGGGGCTCCGGCTTGCAGAACCCAGCGCACTGCGGGTGGGGATGGTCAGGTGCAAGTGGGGACTCACGAAGCCTATGAGGCCCGTTGCCGTTTTCACTTTAAACCGGTAGTGGACATTCCCACATTGGACTGGAAGCTGCAAAAGGTGGAAATTTATACGGAAGCCTCCGTATAGATTGCCTCTATTATATAGATTAGCTAAGAAGGGCTCATGAAAAACATGATAGCCCTTCTTTTCGTTTTGGCGCCAATGACCTCTTATGCAATCACCTGGAAGGTGGTGGGCTCTTGTTCAGAAACCCCGCTTTATCAAGGTACCGCGACAGTGGATCTGAAAAAGTCCGTTGGTGATAATACAATTCAGATTTTTGATGCAAATAATGTGAACTACATGGGCGTGGCAGAAGGTATCAGCTCGGTGAATGATTCACCGGTGGGCTTGGATGCTGTCGAAGTTGTTTCAGACACTTTGATGCGCGCTTATGGCTGGTGCTATTCAGTCAATGGCGAGATTCCACTGGCAATGCCTCACAAGGTGAAATTCAATTCTCAAAACGATGAGCTGATTTGGTTTCATGCGTATTCAACGAATGACAAAAATCAATGGGTTGATATGTGCGTTCCAGGACTTAACATCAAGCCTGAGATGTTCTGCAAAAAATAGATTAAGTAAAGCAGCTTAAATTAAAAAGCCGAACCCAGAAGGTTCGGCTTTTGTTATTTCCAAGTCTGCATTGCAGATCGGGCGATTTCGATTTGTTTCTTTTTGCGAATCTCTTTGTCTCGCTCTTTTTCTGCCAGAGGTGGCAGCAGGGCGAAATTGATATTCGTCGGTTGGAAGTGCTCGGCGCGGGTTTCATCGGTGATCGCTTCCAGCAAAGATCCAAAGGCAGATGAGCGAGGCGGTGGATTGAAGGTTTCGTCTTTCAATTTTTGATTGATGAAACGAGCGACCATCAAGCCTACGCAAGTGGATTCAAAGTAACCTTCGACACCGGTGATTTGTCCGGCGAAAAACAACCACGGGTCGTTCTTGCTGGAAAGATCCTTGTTCAAACGTTTCGGAGAGTTGATGAACAGGTTTCTGTGAATGGAGCCCAGCTTCAGGAATTCCGCGTTTTCAAGTCCTGGAATCATACGGAAGACACGAACCTGATCTGCATAGGCCATGCGCGTTTGGAAGCCCACCATGTTGTAGGCCGTGGCTTCTTTGTTGTCCTGGCGAAGTTGCACGACAGCCCAAGGGTAGCGGTTGGTACGAGGATCATCCAAGCCGATGGGTTTCATTGGACCAAAGCGCAATGTTTGCGGTCCGCGATCCACCATCACTTCAATGGGCATGCAGCCTTCAAAGAATTCCGTTTTTTCAAAATCCTTGGGTTCAATTTTTTTTGCGTCAGTCACAGCCTGGATGAAGTTGTTGTATTCCTCTTTGTTCATCGGGCAGTTGTAGTAATCGTTGGTGCCTTTGCCCCAACGGTCTGCCTTCCAGGCGATTTCTGTGTTGATGGACTCCGCATCGATGATCGGTGCGATCGCATCAAAGAAATACAGGAACTCATCGCCGAAATGTTTGCGCATGTCTTCAGCCAATTCATCATGAGTCAATGGACCGGTGGCGATGACTGCCGGTCTGGGAATATCACTCAAAGACTTGATGACATCATTGCGGATTTCAATGTTGGGATGGCTTTTGACTTTGTCTGTGACCAATTGAGAGAAGACCTCGCGGTCCATGCCCAAAGCCTGTCCTGCGGGGACGGCGGCTTCCTTGGCGATTTTCAGGATGTGAGAACCCAGCAATTCGGCTTCCCATTTAAGTTGACCCGGAGCCGAGACCTCGTTCAATGTCCCAAAGGAGTTTGAGCAAACCAGCTCTGCAAACTTGTTCGTTTTGTGCGCTGGTGTCATGGTTTTATCGCGCATCTCGAAAAGAACGACCTTATAGCCCATGTCCGCAAGCTGCAATGCGCATTCAGAGCCCGCGAGCCCCGCGCCAACGACAGTAATTTTTTGATTTTGCGTGAAATTGGTCATCTTTTTGGTATTCCTTTGCTAACTTACGGGAAAATATGAATTCAAACGATCCAAACCACCCTAAAAATAAAAAGCGCAAGCTCACTCTGGGATCCGAAGTCCTACAGAGTCTTTTTGAAAATGGCAAGTCGCCATTGTCAGAACAGTTCATGCGTTGGAAATTATGGGCAAAATGGGAAGAGGTTGTGGGTCCCACCATTGCAAAAAATGCAGAGCCCGTGGGCTTTCAGCGTGGTGTTTTGTATGTGTGGGTTCGTAACTCCTCGTGGATGCAGCAGATGATCTTTTTGAAGGATCAGATTCGCAATACCATCAACGAGAAATTTGAGAATAACTTTGTTCGCTATATCAAATTCACTTTGGATCGCCATGAAGTTCCTCAGGACGATCAGACGGGCATCAAGGAGATGATTCAGAGACTGGCTCCGAATTCGGAGGACTAGCCAGTTCGGCTGTCAGTGTTTGAGTTGTTGCTTCAATCCACTTTTTAAATTTTAAAAGATTCACGTATGCACCACGGAAGCTGCAATGACCTGTGGAAGCATCGGTCTGACCTTCCGGAGCGATTGTTTTACTGGCCACGCCCATAACATAATACTTGGAGTTGTGGATGAAAAACGCGGGACCACCGGAATCCCCCTGACAGAATCCTCTTCCAGTGGACTGATCCACCATGAATCTGTTTTCAGCAAATTCATAAAATGAAATTTTCAAAATCACCACGCGCAATGTACCCAGGCCATCCTTCAAGGTTGAACCGGGGGCAGCAGCAACGACATCCGTGTTTTTGCCGTAACCCGCTGCGATCAAGTCCAGAGTGGCCAATTCCACTTTCATGTCAGGGTTGGGGATGGACACCGTGATGATGTTCTCAGGAAGATCTTCACTTAAGACAGCCAAAGCCAAGTCAGCAGTGGGGTCGGTCTGGTACTCATCGATAATGACAGCTTTCAATACGGGGATCGTCGTGACCGTTACCCCGGTATTCAACTCAATATAACTTTGATTTTCGGCGTTGATACAATGAGCAGCCGTTAAAACCACTCTGCGGGTCAAAGCGGCAGCGGTACATTGAGTAACGACGACATTTTGACTGCCGACTTGAGTATCCAAGGGCTTAACAAGAGATTTGAACGAAATCACCGTCCGGGAAATTTCACTTCCTGGCTCAACATCGATACCACCGATGATGGATGTGTTTGAAGTATTCTTTGCCTCAGTGGTCGCGGTGTTTTTATTGGCAGCAGCCCCGGTTTGGGCGGCGTCGAATCCACCATCCTGACAGGCAGCTAAAAATAGAAATGCGAAAAAGAGCGTTAGTTTTTTCATTCAACGCCGCCTTTCTTGCCAGTGACTTCCTGAACAACGCGAGTCCACAAGTCAGTCAGGATGTCTTCGTGTTTTTCCTTTAGGAAATCGTCACCTTTATCGACCAGGACTGCGAACACCACAGCAAGGGCGATGCGAGTGTAGTGACGATTGATTTGCTCATAGGCACGGAACAGTTCCTGGTGTGATTGATATTTCTTTTGAATTTCGTGACCCTCTTTGGAGTTAAGGCCGCGCAGTAATAGAACAGTCATATCATCCGTGGCGATTTTTAAATAAGCTTCAGGCAGGAAGATTGGCAAGCGACCATTGATCAAGCCAATTGTTCCCAGAACAGCGGAGGTTTGGTTTGTAAAAGCAGCTCTGTTGAAAGTTCTGATTTTGGAAATCAATGTGGAATGATCCAGCAGAATTCCGCTTTCACGGAAATAGTTCTCGATGCCAATATGGGTGATACGTTCGCCCACAATACGCGCCAGTTCCTGAGTGGATCTTTCCTTGGAGTTCATTTTCCAATAGTCCGAAAGCTTGTACCGTTGACCTTCCTCTTCGCGATAGATTTTTTCGACGATATAAAGAATGTCTTTGGAGGAAAGGCCGTCGTAGTCGCTGTAGAGTCGAACTGATTTTGTCAGAGCTCTTTCCATTGCAGTATCATAGTAGGGAGCGCGTTCATCGCGCACGGTGGATGCGAAGACATCGTCGCAGGTGACGATCTTACCGTAGGCCGAAAGTGACGAAATCAAAGGGATAATGAAAGCCATAGCCAAGCGGAGGCCTGTGTCTAGTTTTAAGACACTATGACAGCGCACGCGGTTCTTAGGGGTCCCAGCTGGCATATATTCCTCCTGACGACATTAAGTGTACGACAGGAGATTAAAATGCAATTGAGAGACCGGGGCTCTATTCTTCTTTTTCGATGGATGTGCGTAGCAGGCTCTTCACGTTGTTTTTGCGTTGAGTACCGCCGAGCAATGCCTTCAGCTGATTGTGAATACTAGGATCATTAATAAGAGCGCCCAGAGTGCCCTCACCGCGATCCACCTTGGAGACGATCGCATCCAATTTATTGATTGTATTGGTCAGCTTCTCGCCGCTGTGGCCGTCATTCAGTTTTTTCATAAGGCCGGAAGCCTCGCCGCTGACGCGGCTTAGGTTCGCGGACGTCGACTCAAAGTTCGCCATGATTTTACCCAGGCGGTTTTCATCGTTCATGGCTTTTGTGATCTTGTACATCTCATTGATGACATCAAATAGTTTCCCTGCTTCGCCACCGCGTTCTGAAATTACGCCGATCAGATCTGTGGGCTTGGCGATTTCCAGGATGGCTCCATCCTGGATTTCCGGATTTCTTGGGTCACCCGGAATAATGAATACAAACTTGTCGCCCAATGCGCCTTGAGTGCGGATTTCCACCTGAGAACCTTCACGGATGCGGGAGGTGTAGGTCTTGTCGACTCTCATGACCACATCCAAAGTGTTCTTTTCAGACAGGAAATTTATTTTTTGAACGTTACCGATTGTCACACCTGAAAGAGAAACGACACTGCCCTCTGCCAGGCCCTGAACCTGATCAAAGTGGGCGTGAATATTCACGTAGGACTTGAAAATGGACTTTTCGCCGCCAATAAAGAAGATCGAACCCAGAATTATCACGACACCTATCGCGATAAAGATTCCGACTTTGACTTGAGTGCTGTTTGAAGATTCCATTACGCGCTTTCTCCGTTGATAAATTCTGTCATGGCGCCACTCGGCTCTTTTTTAAGTGTATCGATCGTGTATTGCTCGCTGATGCGGCCATTTTGCAGAAGAGCGACTTTGTCGCAAACCGCATACACCGTCGGCATATCGTGAGTGACTAAAATAGAGGTCATCCCTTTGGCTTTCAGGCTCAAAATAGATTCCTGGATTTTCTTTGTATTGTAGGGATCCAAACCAGCTGTGGGCTCGTCGTAGAGAACGACCTGGGGATGAATCATCATCGCACGGGCCAGTCCCACACGTTTTTGCATACCACCGGAAAGACTGCCTGGGTAAAGCTTTTCAGTTCCCGGAGCCAGGCCAAATTCCTCCAGCTGGGCTTTGATTTGTGCAGCAACTTCTTTTTCCGAGAATTTAAAATGTTCGCGGAGAGGATATGCCAGGTTTTCATAGACTGTCATTGAGTCAAACAAGGCGCCGCCTTGAAAGGCGTAAGCCACTTTCTTGCGAATCTCGATAAGTTCGGATTCCTTCATTCCACCGATTTCAACACCGTCCACAATCACCTGGCCCTTGTCAGGTTTCTCCAACCCCACTAAAGTGCGCAGCAGAACGGATTTTCCAGTACCAGATCCACCGATCAGTCCCAGGCATTCGCCTTTGCGAACATAAAAGCTCACACCTTGGTGAACTTTCTTTTCCTCAAAGGATTTATGGAAATCGACGACTTCAATAAAGGCTTGTGGTTTTTGTGTCATAGAAGTCCTTCCACAATCCAGAAAAGTTTCGAAAGAAAGAAGTCACCGATCAAAATCAAGATCGAGGACACAACTACGGCTTTTGTGGTGGCAATGCCGACCTCTTTGGTGCCGTTCTTAACATTCAATCCAAAGTAGCAAGCCGGGATTGAGATGAATAACGAGAAGAAGAAGGTCTTGCCAAATCCAGAGATGTAATCGCCGACAGAGGATGTTGATAGAACTTTCAGAAGATAAAAGCCTGGATCCAGTTTAAGTTCCACGGCACCAATGAACAGGCCGCCGGCATTGGCAACCACGTTGGTCACAGCGCACAGGATGGGCAACGTGATCAGGCAGGCCAGGACTCTTGGTATAACGATTTTGCGAATAGGGGAGGTGCCTAAGGCGCGAATCGCATCCACCTGTTGGGTAACGACCATCGAGCCGATTTCACTGGCGATGCCGGCCCCTACACGGGCTGCCAACATCAGACTGGTGAACATGGGGCCCATTTCACGAAGGATGGTCACTGCCAGAAGCTTTGGCACATACATTTTGCCGCCAAACTTTTCCAGTCCCAGACCAAATTGCAAAGACATGACGGCTCCGATAGTCACCGCAGTCACCACAATCAAGGGAGCCGAACGAATACCGACCTGATAGATTTGTTCGCCTAAGAGACGCCAATAAATTTTCGTACCGACCAGCTCGCGCCAGATGTCGCGACTCAATAGACCGATGCCACCCAGAAAGTGGAAGATCTCGATCGTAAAATTAGTTAATGGCAAAAGCGCTTGTAGCATCTAGGGAGCCTTGAACTCTGCTTTGAATTTTTCGAAAACGGGAAATTCTGAATTGAACTGCTTTTCCACGCCGCCGTAGCTCAAAGTGTAGTTGCAGCCGTTCTTTTTAAAGACAACCAGGGCCAATGCCACTGGAACTCCATCAACGGTCCCTGCAGAAACTGATTGGCGGGCTTCGCGACCATTATAGGTCGTGGTTTCTTGTTTCAGGATCTCAAGTTTGTTGATGGCGCTCAGGGATTCTGTTTCCAGGGTTTGCAAGCTTGGATCCGCATTGCTGCCGCATTCAGATAAGTACGAGATCGTGTTGCCGGTTTTGGCGCTCTGCCAAGCACGATCCACATTTTTGGTTTTAAAAGTTTTGAATGGTGAACCTGGTTCAGAGAACTCCACGTCCTTTGCTGGCTTGGATTTTCCGGATGGAAGTTCCACGGAGACGCAGCTGCTTAAAAGAATACTCAAGATGATGTATTTATAGTGGTTTCTCATATCGTCTATCTATCGGAGTTTTGTGTTGTAAAGTTAGTCGTTCCAAATCAAATCAAGACCAAAGTCCCTGTCATTGGTTTGTCAGGCCTGACAATAAATCTATGAAACATTTTGCCCATCTTGAACATATTTGCCAATAGACGTTTGCAAGGCTGGCACTGTATGTGCAAAAGCACAATGCAGGGAAAAGGGGTTCGAGGAGTGAACACTTTGCGCAACGTAATTTTGGCAGGATGCCTTTGCTTTGGTCTAGTGGCCAATGCAGCAAATAATAAGGTCAATGGCTTCATCAACTTCCAGGGCGATACTGTGCACTTGGAACTGTTGGGACAGCAGAATTGGGACTATGACGTGAAACGTCTGGATGACAAAGGCCAGACTATCGTCCGTATGACAGTGCCAGCGTTGGATGACGCCACTATTAAATCCTTAAATACATTCAAAAGCGATATGGTGACTAAAGTTTCTGTCGATGCTCAGGGCACTGATGGAAAGTCAGTCATTTCTTTTGTGCTCTCCGGTGAAAGTATCGAGACCTTTGACTATCTGACGGACCAACCTTCCCGGTTGATCATGGATTTCTACTTGAATCCAAATATGGTCAAAGCAGCCAAAAAATCCGCTCCAAAAAAATCAGAACCAGTGGTTAAAGAGGAATCCTCTAAGGTCGCAAAATCAGAAGCAAAAGCAAAAACTGATCGCAAGCCGGCAACCACAGATGTTCTTGCCATTAATAATGCAGGATCCGTGGTGGCACAAGCGGATCAAATTCAAGCTGGTATCTTTGATGGTGGGGATCCTAACTACGAAAGATTCTCGATCAAACCTTATGACATTAAGGAAGATTCGATCATCCGCGCCAAAGACAACTACTATATTACGTTTCCTATGCTGGAGACTCCGGTTGCTCAGTGGGAAAAACTGAAAGTCACACCGACAATCTACGAAATCATTCCTAAACAGACGGACGAAAACAAACAGGCTCGTTTGCTTTTGACGTTGTTCGAAAAAGAACGTTATGGCGTCTTTTTGAAAACAAGAAACTGGTTCCGCGAAAAATATCCAAACTCAGAATACAACGAGATCGTTGATTACATGACGGGCGACGTGAATCTGGCTTTGTATAATAACAGCGGCAAAATCGAATTTTTCGATGAGGCGATTCAAAAATATAAGGAAGCCATCGAAAAATTTCCAAAATCGCCTCTGGCGGAAAGAACTTCACTTAAAATCGGTTACCTGACATTGGATCGTGGCGACAATCTTGCGGCTTTGCGTTTGTTCAATGAACATATCGCCAACAAAAATTTTGGCGGCAAAGAATCCGTTTCCAAAGACCTGGCTCGCATGGGCATGGGGTTGGCATACTCCCGAATCAGCAAATGGGACGATGCTGTTGCGCAGTTTGATGAAATCGAAAAGAATTCCACAAGTCGTGATTTGAAAGTTGAAGCGGCCTACCGTCGCGGTGATGTCTGGGTTCGCGCTAAAAACTATGCAAAGTCCGTTGAGGATTACAAAAATGCATTGAAGAAATATCCAGAGGGACAAGGCGCTTATCCAAGTGCGTTTTACAATCAGGCTGAATCCATGTTCGGCATGAAGCAGTATCCTCAAAGTTTGGATATGTACCGTGAATTCGTAAAAAAGTTTCCATCCAGTGATCACGCGCCTTATGCGATGACTCGACTGGGTGAGCTTTTGGATATTCTGGGCGCGGATAAATCCCGTGTGATGGGAGCATACCTGGAAACATATTTCCGTTATGGTGAAACTCCAAGTGCTGTGATTGCCCGCCTTCGCTTGCTAAGTGCACGCATGAAAGGCATGAAGCCGAAGGAAACCGCAAATGCCGTGAAAGAAATCATGGAGCTTGCGAAAAAAGTGGATCTGCCAAAAATGGAACAATTCGCTACGGTGATGGTGGCTGATGGCTACTCCCAGCGTGGTGAATTTGATAAGTCCATTAACCTTCTGGCGAAGTACTACCAGGAGCATCCGGGAACAGTGGATGTGCCATTGCTTACGGGACGAATTATCAGCAACATCAACGCCAAGCTGGATGACCAGGTTGAAAAAGGTGATTTCATTGGGGCGCTGAAAACGCACAGTGAATTTTCTGACAACTGGTTGAAGAATTCCAACCGTCTGGATACCAAGTACAATGTCGGTCGTGCATTCGAGATGGCGGGAACGCCAACTGAATCTGCGCGCTACTATAAAGAAGTTTTGAATCGCATCTATGCCTTGGCGGGCACACCGGAAGCGAAGGAAATCAAAGTGAAGGAGCAGGTTCCTTCTGTTGAGGAGTTGAATCTTCGTTTGGCGGCGGTTTCGGAAGCTGAACATAAATACAATCAAGCCTACGAGTACCTTAAGAATATCAAGAATCCGGAAAAGCTGACTGAGACTGAGCAAATTGAGCGCGTTGGTGTGGCGGTACGCCTGTTGGAAAGACGTGGCGACACAGATTCAGCCATTCGCTATTTGGGTGAATTGCTAAGAACGTGGAAAGGCCAGCCGGAGCTTGTTGCAGATCCTTACTTGAAACTTGCGGAGTTGCAGCTGAAGCAGGGCAAAAAAGATGACGCCCTTGAGGCTTTGGGCATGATTGATAAGTTGATGACGGATTCCAAAAAAGTTTCACCTGTGGTGCATGCAAAAGCACTTGAGATGATCGGCAATATTCAATTGGAGAACGGACAAAAAGACAAAGCCATCTCCGCTTTTAGCAATTTGCTGGAGCAGTACGAGGACAAGCGTCCCCTTTCATCGATCCGATACAAGTTAGGTCAAATTTATTTCAATCGCGGTGATGTTCAAAAGGCAGCTGAGGTTTGGAATGATTTTAAAGGTCAAAAAAGTGGATTCTGGAAGAATCTGGCTCAGGAGCAGTTAAAGAACTCTGAGTGGCGTGACGGTTATAAGAAGTACATTCAAAGAATTCCGGCAATGGCAGCGGATAAGCAGGACAGTAATTAGGAGCAGGGACGAAGATGTCGTATTTTGATTTTGATGCTTTAAACATCGAAGACCGAAAAATGAATGAAGCTAAACAATTGGGGATGCAACTTGCGGCGACGCAGGCAAGTCTGCTGGTTGTCGGAGAAGCCGGCGTAGGCAAAACAAGTTTTGCTCGCTATATATTTTCCAAAAGCCGTTCAAATAAATTGCAGGTTCTTGAATGCAAGAATTCCGGTGGTTTCAATTTTGAAAAAGTTGATGGCGGAACATTGCTGATTGAGGATTTGGATTGCGCATCATCGCATGTACAAGGGGAGCTGATGAAGCTTGCGGAAAGAAACGATGGCACTCGCCCGCGTTTCATTTCAACCTCACGCCGTGACCTGCGCGCGATGGTTAAGCAGGAGCAGTTCAGACAGGATCTGTTCTACAAGATTGCAGTGATTCATTTGGAAGTTCCGCGTCTGGAAGATCGCACTCAGGATTTCCAGGGAATTGTGAGCTTTATTTTGGAAGTAACACAGATCATGCATGGTCGTTCCGGTTTGAACTTCTCTGTGGATGCCTATGCAAGATTGAACTCCTGGAACTGGCCTGGAAATATTCGCGAGCTGGAAAACGTAATCGAGCGCGCGGTGGTATTGACCAAAGGCCAGACCATTGAAATGCAATCTATTCAATTTGAATCAGTAAAGGACGAATCGGCTGCAGATTTTGCACCGGGGATGTCCCTTTCTGCTGTCGAGAAGCGTCTGATTCTTCAGACCCTTGAGCTGACGGCACAGAACCGCACGCGTGCGGCGCAAATGCTTGGAATCAGTATCAGAACCTTGAGAAACAAACTCAACGAGTACAGGGAAGAAGGTGTCGCATGAGTGGTGATATTTTCGATAAAACGATAAACGGCCTCGCAACGTCAATGCGTATGAGGCAGCTCCGCAATAACATTACGTCTTCCAATATTGCGAATGCGGAGACTCCGGGCTATCACGCCAAAAAAATGGACTTCGAGGAGGCTTTGTCCCGCTCAATGAACATGGATGGCATGAATGCATTAAGCACCAGCGCCGGTGATCACTTTTCACTGGGTGGTGTTTCGGTAGCCAAGACTCGACCGGACATTTATGAAAATCCAGAGGGTGCAGTCAACAATGACGGCAATACTGTGGACCTGGAAAAGGAAATGTCGGCGTTGTCAGAGAATGCCATCATGTACAAAACCGCACTTCAGCTGATCAATAAGAAAATGGCAGCTTTGAAGTACGCGGCATCTGAAGGGCGCTAGGCGCACAGAGTGTAGGGCCGGAGGCCCGGAACTGGAGTAATTCATGGCTGATTTTTTAACCGGTATGAGAATTAGTAGCAGTGGTATGGCAGCGCAAAGAATGCGCATGAATACCATTGCCAGCAATATCGCCAATATCAATACGACCCAGACCCCGGAAGGCGGCCCGTATCGCCGTAAAGACGTGGTTTTCGAGAGCATGCCCGACGCTAAGAATTTTGGCGAAATCGTGACAGGCACAGACCCTATGGGAAATATGCAACGGGTCCAGGTCACAGATATTATCTCGGATCGCAAGGCGCCGTTGTTAAAGTATGAGCCGGATCATCCTGATGCAAATCCAGAGGGTTACGTCGCTTATCCCAATATCAATCTCATGGAAGAAATGACCAATATGATACAATCGTCGCGTTCCTACGAGGCCAATGTATCGGCAATGCAGGCGTCAAAAGATATGGCCATGAGTGCTTTGGAGATAGGAAGATAGTTCCTAGACTAGGTTGAAAAAGCAGGAATTTTTTAAACGTATAGCTTACAATTTTTAGAGAGTACTCAGTACAAGGAGAAGTGAAGCCATGGAAGGTTTTACAGTATCAAATGCTAACAGGTTTCTCGAGACGGGCAATCTGCGTGATTCTAAATCACTGTCCATTTCGGGTGAAACAACACCACTGAATTCCACATCAGAATCTGGCAAGAGCTTTGCTGATACCTTGAAGGATGCCGTAAGCTCCGTGAATGAATTGCAAAAAACTTCTGACAAGTTTGCGCAAAACATTGCCACTGGAAAAACGGATGATGTCGCGGGTGCCATGATTGCCTCCGAAAAAGCCGACATCGCTTTGCGAGTCATGGTTCAAGTACGCAACAAGATTATCGATGCGTACCAAGAAGTCATGAAAATGCAGGTTTAGTTTTTATTTAATTTTTTCTGATACATGATTCGTTAGATCGCGTGCTTTGGCAGAGCCAAAGTGTAAGACCGGAGGGATTCTTTGAACAAAATTTTTGGTGGATTGGTTGTCCAGTTTCGTGAGTTCTTTAAAAATCTGGGTCCAACCAAACGACTTTCAGTTATTGCCGTAACTCTTATTGCGGTTGTGGCATTAATGACGATGATGTTCATGGCGTCCGGTAAGGACTATGTTCCTCTGTTTACAAATATTCCGACTGAACAAGTTTCCACGATCGTGGCGAAATTGAATGAGAAGAACATCCCATTCCAGTTGCGCGACGGTGGTAAAACAGTCGCAATTCCGAAAGAGCTATTGCATTCAACGCAAATGACGTTGATGGCAGAAATCGGATCTCCAAAAATGGGCTCCATCGGTCTGGAGCTGTTCGACAAGCAGGACTTCGGGGTTAACTCTTACGCGCAAAAAATCAATTATCAAAGAGCCCTGCAGGGTGAGTTGATGAGAGCCATCAACACTTTGACTGCGGTTAAGCAGTCAAAAGTTATTCTGGCCCTTCCAAATAAAAAGACTTTCCTTGAAGAGGGTGGTTCACCTTCGGCATCCGTCGTGGTGGAGCTTCATCAGGGTAAAGAGCTTTCTCAGGAGCAGGTTCGTGGTATCCGTTACCTGGTCGCGAATGCGGTCGAGGGTATGGATGCGGATAAAGTGGCCGTATTGGATGAGCGCGGGAAAGTATTGACCCGTGCTTCCGATGGCACAACGGGCGGTTCCAATGATCTATTGGATTTGAAAGCAAAAGTGGAAGGTGACTTCGAGGATCGTATCGAAGACATCCTGTCCAAAGTTGTTGGTCATGCCAAAGTTGTGGCGAAAGTGGATGCGACCTTGAATCACCGGGTGATCTCTTCTGTTGAAGAACTAGTGGATCCGGATAAAACAGCCATTCGCTCGCAACAATCTGAAGAGGAATCCCTGGATGGGGCTCGTACCAATCCAGCAGGTGTTCCGGGTTCCCGTTCGAATATCCCTGGTGCGGAAGATGCTTCCGGCCAAGTGGGTTTCAAACAGGACGTAAAAAAAGAATTGAAGACCATCAATTACGAAGTTCCCAAAACAGTTCGTAACATCAGAGAAGCTGCCGGAAATCTGGAGCGTCTGAGTGTTGCGGTTGTGGTCGACGGTGTTCATGTGACAACAAAGAATGCTGACGGCACAACAGAGAGCAAATGGCAGCCTCGTTCCGTAGAGGAAGTTAAAAAGTACGAAGACCTGATCAAGGGTGCGATCGGTTTTAACGCCGCTCGTGGTGACTCTGTTAAAGTAGAATCCATTCAATTCCAGCCGGAGGACTTTTCTGAAGCTGAAAAAATCCTGACGACGCTTGAGCGTAAGAAGTTGATCCATGCATTGTTCAAATGGGCGCTTTTGGGTTTCTCTTTGGCACTGTTCTTCTTCATCGTGGTTCGTCCGTTCATGCAATGGATTACCGACAGCTTCCAGGATTCTGTGGAGGAGATGTTGCCAAGAACTATCGAGGAACTTGAAGAGCTTCAATCTGTCGATAACACGCTTCCGGGCATGTCGACGGCTCTTCCTGTCCTGCAGGAATCCATTGACCCTGAAAAAGCTGAATCTGAATTGTTGAAAGACCGTATCATGGCCACTATGGGCCGCGATGAGGAAAAAGCAGCCAATGCTTTTGGTATGTGGCTTGTTAGGAAGGATTCGTAATGAAACTGCACAAAGCCGAACATATTGAGTACGAACAACTCAAAGGTTTCGATAAAGCGGCAATTCTTATCAATTATCTTGGTAAGGATGCAGTGAAGGTCCTTTTGCGTCGTATGGACGATGCGGATATCCGCAAGCTTATCAATCAGATGAGCAAAATGCGCGTCGTGCCTGTGCACGTTACCAAGCGCGTACTTGAAGAGTTTTATGAAATGATTTCTGAAACTGAAGACTATATCTTCTCTGAAACCATTTCCGCGAAGGAAACTATCGTGGATGCATTGGGTGAAGAGCGTGCCAGAGGTATTCTGGGTGGTTTGAATATCACCACCGGTGGCTCGCGTTCTTTGGAATCCCTGGAGATGGTGGATGCCAAGTCATTGGCGACGTTCCTGGTGAATGAACATCCTCAGACAGTTGCGGTGATTCTGGCTCATTTGGAGCCGGAGAAAAAAGGTGAGGTTCTAAAACGCCTTCCGGAAGCCCTGCAAGCAGAGGTTGTTCTGCGTATGGCCAACTTGGAGCACGTGGACCCTGAGTTGATTGCTGAAATCGACCGCGTATTGAAAAATCAATTGTCCAATACTGCAACTGTGGAACAAGCCGCTTTGGGCGGGGTTCAACCGGTGGCAGAGATGCTCAACGTTATGGACAAAAACACGGAAACGGCGATTATGTCCCGTCTCGAGGAAAAGGATCCTCTTCTTGCCGAAGAGATTCGCAAACTTATGTTTGTCTTCGACGACATCATCAAAATCGACGATCGTGGTATTCAGGCGCTTCTCAAAGAAGTACCAAACGACAAACTTCTGCTGGCACTCAAAACTTCCAGCGAGGAAATTCGTGTCAAAATCTTCAAAAATATCTCCGCTCGTGCGGCCGAGATGTTACGCGAGGATCTTGGAAACATGGGACCTTCACGTCTGTCAGACGTCGAGGGTGCTCAGCAAGAGATCGTCAATGCAGCTCGCCGCCTAGAGGCGGAAGGAAAAATCCTGATTGCAAGAGGCGGTTCAGAAGATGCCATGGTCTAATAACGGCTTTAGTAGTGGTAAACAGGGCCCTGGTGCACACACCAAGGCAGTCCTTAAAAAGGACGTGGCAGAAAAAACCGTTCTGGAGTTCGTGCCCGTCAAGTTTGAACTGGGCACTCCCTCCCAGGCGATGGACTATTTGACGCAAAAAAAGCGTGGATCTGATTTCCGTATGAACGATGCAATTCGTATTCAAACGGGCGTTGATCAGGTCGAAAAAGTCGACGAGCAGGAAAAGATCGAAGCGGCCGCTTTGGATAAACTTAAAGAAATCCAGGAGCAAGCCTACCAGGAAGCCTACAATCTTGGTTTGGAAGAGGGCCGTAAAGAGGCTTTTGAAAAGGTATCTGATGAGATCGCAGCGCGCATGCAGGGTCTTGATGAGTTGCTGTTGGGTGTGAAAGAGCTGAAAAAAGAATTGGCGGCTTTCAATGAAAATCACCTGGTGACTTTGGCCTACAAAATGGCCGGCCGCCTGGCTAAAGCTGAATTGGCGACAAACAATGAAGCCATGGTGCAGATCCTGAGAGATGCGGTCAGCCTGGCGCAAGACGAAGAACAAATCACAGTTCATGTGTCCCAGGAGCAGTTTGAATTTTTGGAAGAGCTTAAGAAAGAAACGGGTCGTGATCTTGAATTCACCAAGAAAATCCGCTTCGAGCCAAATACCGAGATCATGGCTGGTGGATGCATTGTTGAAACCAACTATGGTGAAGTTGATGCCCGCGTTGAACAACGTTTGGAACAGCTGTGGTCTGTTCTTTCCGAGAACATGCCGAAAGTAAAAGATAAGGTTGCAAGTTAATGAGTGAAATGTCTCTTGATCTGGATAAATATTCGGACCTGGTCAACTCCATCCATTTGACCCGTGATAGCGGTAAAGTGACGGAAGTGAACGGGATGCTGATCAAGGGATATCTGCCAGGCGCCAGTGTTGGTAGCGTGGTGCAAATTATTCCTGCAGGCCTTGATCGCTCCTTCCTCGCGGAAGTGGTGGGTTTTAAGGACAAGCACGTTCTGATGATGGCTCTCAATGACATGAGAGGCGTTGCCTTGGGGTCTAAAATCGTTCTTTCCCGCCAGATTGCCACAGTTCGTGCCGGCGATGAGCTTTTAGGTCGCGTGGTGGACGGTTTGGGTCGCCCTTTGGATAACAAAGGCGAGATTGAAAACTTTCGGGAAGTTCCTTTATATAGTGAAATTCGTAACCCCCTTGAAAGACAGCCGATTCGCGAGCCCCTTGATGTGGGCATTCGTGCGATCAATGGCGCATTAACCGCGGGCCTTGGTCAGCGTGTCGCTATTATGGCTGGTTCGGGTGTGGGTAAGTCCGTGCTTCTGGGTATGATGGCTCGTAACACCACTGCTGACGTCAACGTGATCGCCATGATCGGCGAGCGGGGTCGTGAGGTGCGTGAGTTTATCGAGCATGATTTGGGTCCTGAAGGTATGGCTCGTTCCGTGGTTGTCTGCGTGACGAGTGATCAATCTCCACTTCTGCGTATGCGTGGTGCCTATGTGGCAACAGCAATGGCGGAATACTTCAGTGCTCAAGGCAAGAATGTTTTGTTGATGATGGATTCGGTCACCCGTTTTGCAATGGCACAACGTGAGATCGGTTTGTCGACAGGAGAGCCGCCTTCTCAAAAAGGTTACACTCCGTCGGTGTTTGCAACTCTTCCGAAATTGCTTGAGCGCGCCGGAAACTTTGAAGGCGAAGGCAGTATTACCGGATTCTATACCACCCTCGTAGAGGGTGATGATATGAATGATCCGATCGGGGATTCAGTGCGTTCCATCGTGGACGGACATATCGTTCTGTCTCGCGCTTTGGCAGCCCGTGGTCACTATCCGGCGATCGACGTTATGCAAAGTGCATCGCGTGTTATGAAAGCGGTTTCGTCCTCGGAGCATGTGCGATTGGCGCAAAAGCTGAAAGAGACTTTGGCAGTTTATAAGGATGCAGAGGATTTGATTAATATCGGCGCTTACAAGCCGGGTTCCAATCCGAAGATTGACCGGTCTGTAAAAGTCATCGATCAGGTGAATGACTTCCTTAAGCAAAGAGTTGAAGATCCCACGAACTTCAATAATACCGTTCGTATGCTTCAGCAGATTCTGATCAACGCCTAACCCGGGGGTGACTTGTGAGATTCAAATTTCCCCTGCAGAAAGTCCTTGAACACCGTAAGGTTGTTGAAAATATCGCTCAGAAGAACTTTCAGGATGCGGTGGCCGTACTAAATGAATATCAGACCAAGTTGGATAAAATGCGCCAGGATGTCCTGGACGCTCAAGCCCGCGCAGGGAGCCTGGTTCAGGCCGGGGGCGCCCAAGGTCCAGCCCTCTCGCAAATTCATGAATTCATGAAGGGCCAGAAAATTCGCATTCAGAACCAAGAGCAAAATGTTCACGAAATCGAAAAAATAGTCGAGGCCAAGAGAGAAATTTTGCGACAAGCCGCTCTAGACTATAAAATTATGGAGAAGGCCCGGGAAAATCAGTTCGAGGAATACAAAGCCGAACGAAAAATCCAGGATCAAAAAGAGATGGATGAGCAGGCCATTCTGCGGTTTAAAAGAACAGCTGAATAAATGGGTTTGCGAACTTCAAGGATGAAGGAATCATAAATCGATGAAATCTGGATACGATCAGTACTTTAAAAATGCACGCAAGGTCGCCGACGAAAACAGCGGGAGTGTGAAGTTCACAAAAAATCCTGCGTCGACTCGCCTGCATTTGGATCTATCCTCTGAAGACGTTGAACAACAGTTGCGTCGTCGCATGAAGATGACTGCTCCCAAAAAATCCAAAAAGAAATCCGGTGTGCATTGGAAAATGGCCGGTTTTTCATTCTTGGGATTGATTCTTGCGGTTGTGGGTTTCCAAAACCATGAGGAAATCGACAACGTTCTTAAACGCGTGGAAATCACTTTGAACGGTGGCGCGATGGCGCAATCCGCTCCAGCACCTGCGGCTCCGATTGCGGAAGAAAAGCCGGC
Organism: Bdellovibrio sp. HCB288; assembly: GCF_047305935.1. GTDB lineage: Bacteria > Bdellovibrionota > Bdellovibrionia > Bdellovibrionales > Bdellovibrionaceae > Bdellovibrio. The sequence goes on along the minus strand of NZ_CP178619.1, from coordinate 887,341 downwards.
GGAAGCGGCGGCAGAAGCCAAAGCGGTTTCCTTGTCGACAAGCGAAATTGATCACCTGACAAAATTGACTGACAGAAAAAAAGAACTTGATGCCCGTGAAGAGGAACTGAATCGTCAGGAATCCGAACTTCAGGCGCAGAAGGTTGAATTGGATAAACGTTTGAAAGAGCTCGAGGACATGCGTGGCAAGATCTCCAGTATGCTCGAGGATCGCGTCAAGGCTGACGACCAGAAGGTCGATACCTTGGTACAGATGTATACCAATATGAAGCCCCCACAAGCGGCCAAAGTCTTTGAGACGATGGACGAGGATTTGGTGGTTGAGATACTTGGTCGTATGAAAAAGAAAAATGCTGCTGATATCATGAATTTATTGAAGCCGGAAAAAGCTCAGATCATTTCTGAGAAATATGCCGGTTATAAACGTGCTCCAGCATCAGAAAAGTAAAGTAACTGAAATTCTCTAGGAAGGAGGATCGGTTTGTTAAATATAGTCGGCCCCCCAATGGTGGGTGCGACCGAATTGAGGTCTCAAGCTTCTGACAAAATTCAGGAGAAAGATTTCAAGGGTTCCGGGAAAGATTCCGGTTTCGACAAAGCTCTACAGGATAAAATCAGCCTGAGAAGCCCGAAAGAAACCAAAGAGTCGCCGAAGCAGGAAGCCCGAGCGAAAGATTCCAAAGACTCGAAAGAGCCACGGGATGAAAAAGCTCAGGAAAAAAGCTCGAAACCAGAACGCAAGGTCAGCACTGACGATGGGAAAGAAAAGCGGGCGGCGAATCGACAGCAGGCAATCAAAGAATTCATGGACTCATTCGAGAGTGAATTTGAAATCCCTCCCACACGACTTGTGGAAGCGATGGCCGAACTGGACGACAGCCAGCTCAAACAATCCCCAGAAGTGACAGCGCAAGCTGTGATTGATCAATTGAACTTGGACGATGACCAGGCTGAACAAGCCACGGCCATGTACGCGTCCTTGCTTGCTCAATTGCAGCAAATGCCACAACCACAAACTCCGAAACCGATGCAGGAAATGGCAGCGGGTTTAGGCATGTCTCAAGAGAGCATGCAGATGCGAGTGGCGGCAGCGCAGGAAAAGCAGAACCAGATCGGAACTGCGGTTGATAACCTGAATAAAAAATTCTGGATGAAACAGGATGGGCCGGCGAATGCCATGGCAATGCCTGATCTGGGTGGTTCGTTGGCATCACGTATGATGATGGACGACAGCGCCATGATGCCGGAAGCGGAAATGCCAATTGAAGCGGCCATGCCAGCTCCAGGGGCGTCGCAAGCCGAAGTATCTCAACAGAGTCTTCTGGATAAATTGCCTCCGCATTTGCAAGGTCAAATGAATGAGACCATGTCTCCGGCATTATTGGCGGCACTGGCGGCAAAACAGGCAGCGGCAGCAGCGCAACAAAAATCCGAAGGTGCAGCGATGGAAGAGTCATCCGTCGAGCTGACTGATGAATTCACCAAAGCTATTGAGGCCCCACGCATGGAGAAGCCTCAGCAAATGGATTTGATGAAGCAGGCAGTGAATGGAAGAATGGGTCCCGAATCCTTCTTTCAGCAGGAGAACCAAGGTCAATCCATGATGCAGAACCAGGCACAGCAGTTCATGCAGCAGGGAATGGCTGAGGGTAAAGATTCTGCGCAGGATAAACTGACAAACAAAGCGGCGGAATTCAAAGCGGAATTGAATGGACTTGAGGCTCTGCAAGCGCAACCCATCAAAGGTGAAAGCTTGAAGTTTGACCCTGCGATGGCAGCGATGGCACCCAAAGCCCCAGTGAACGCGGCTGAAAACGAAGCCAGTGTGAAGCAATTGATGGATCAAGCCCAATACCTGATCAAAAAAGGTGGCGGTGAGGTGAAAGTTCAGATGTCCCCAGAGGGCATGGGAACAATCCACTTGAAAGTCATGCTTCAGGACGGAAAAGTGAATCTTCAGATGCAAGCGGACTCTCCAGAGGCGAAAAAGTCTATTGAGTCTAGTCTAGTTGATTTGAAGAACAGTCTTGCTGCTCACAAATTGTCTGTGGAAAATGTTAAAGTGGATGTTGTGAACACGACGTCTGCCGACACAGCGACGCAAAACCAAAATAATACGAACGGCCAAGGTCAAAGAGACCAGGCTCGTCAGTTCTGGAATCAATTCAACGACAGCTTTGGTAACCAAGGTCGTCGCGAATCCTTCACTGATATGCAACCGCTTCGTGGCTATGCTGGTAAACGTCGTGATCCTTTGCAGCCTATCGATACCGCGTCTGTGAAAGCAGCGCCGCGTACGACAGAAGGCAAAGGCAGTGGACTTAATTTAGTAGCCTAAAAAAAAGGGGAACTTGAATGACAATGGTCAACGCGAAATTAGGAGTGAATGCTTTCGGTGCAACAACTGAAAAACCGACAAGCACGAATGTGGCAAGCACATTGAGCGCTTCCGATAAAGCGAAAGTCGGCGAAGAAGATCTTGGCGCGGTGGCGAACAAGCTTGCTGATCCGAATTGGACTGATCCTACTCAGAAAGTTCGTACGACGGGTAATCCAAATATGGATAAGGATGCATTCTTCAAATTGATGCTTACGCAAATGAAGAATCAGGATCCGACAAACCCGATGAAGTCACATGAAATGGCAGCTCAATTGGCGAACTTCTCGTCACTCGAGCAAATGCAGAACATCAACAAAACCCTTGAAGAGATGAAGGCAGCACAAAAACCTTCTGAAAATTTCCAGGCGTTGAATTTGATCGGCAAAGCTGTTGCGGGTGATTCATCCAAAGTTGTGCGCGGCGTGAATGACAGAGAACATGATTTCCGTTTCTCGTTGCCAATGGCAGCAGAGGAAGTGACAGTGAAAGTGCGTGACGCTGATGGAGCTGTCGTGCGTGAGTACAACCTGAAAGGTCTGAAGCAAGGTGAGAACAAACTCACTTGGAATGGTGAAGACACGAAAGGTATGAAAGCTGCAGCAGGAGAATATCAATTCCTGGCAGAGGCAAAAACAGCGGACGGAAAAAAACTCGGCATCAAAACAGATTTCGATGGCGTTATCACAGGCGTGAGTTATTCCTCTGAAGGCCCGGTTCTAAATGTTGGAAACCAGGCGATTCGCTTCAGAGACGTGAAGAAGATCACAGACCCTCGTCTTATGAGGAACGACCAGAATGTAAATGATGTCACCAACCTAGACTTGAAAAAGGATGATGCCACAGGACAAACTAAGAAAGAGGCAAATGTAGTTCAACAAAGTCCTACTACTGCGTCTGCTCCTGCGCCAAAATCTAAGATCATGGATACGGTGGGTTTATCTCGCGACATGATGGAAAAGATCGCGAAGGAGACGGCGAAGTAAAATGGTGGACTTAAAGAAGATACAGACATTTGAACAACTCATTCCGCAGCAGCAGCCGAAGGTTAAACCTGAAGTTGGGGCGGGAACGGGTCCTTCCTTCAAGGATACCCTTGATAAGCTCGGTGGGCCGATTGCGACTCCCCAAGCTGCGCAGGTGGTTCCTCAAGGCTTAACAAAGCCTGCTGAAGGAGTGAAGTTTTCGAATCATGCGATTGAGCGAATGAGTACTCGCGGGATTAGATACAGTCCCGAGGATATTAACAAGCTGAATGATGCGGTTTCGAGAGCTGCGGCGAAAGGTTCCAAGGATTCATTGGTTTTGATGAATGACTCGGCACTGATTGTCAGCGTGAAGAATAAGACTGTTGTTACCGTGATGGACAAGACCGCATTGAAAGAAAATGTGTTCACGAACATCGATAGCACGGTGGTTATTTAACCGCAAAACGCACCGAAGCTGTCCTGAAGAGACAGATAAAGTGCAAAGCACCGAGAACATAGAATGTGTTCAAGGTTGGTTTTAAAAATTAAATATTAGAGCTGGTCCTCGTAGAGGAGGCTCTCCAAACGGTGGTTCTCGAATAGAACTGCCAACGACATGGAGGTCACATGGGTATTCTTTCTTCATTGTACACGGGTGTGTCTGGTATGGCTGCTCAGGGCGAAGCCCTAGGCGTTATCGGTGACAATATCGCGAATGCAAACACTGTCGGTTTCAAAGCAAGCCGCGCGGAATTCCAAGATATCATTTCTAAAAGCTTAAAAGGTGTTCTGGGCGGAAATCAAATCGGTCGTGGTGTGAAGATCGGTGCCGTAAATCCAATCCTTACTCAAGGTAACGTTGATGCTACTGAAAAAGTAACGGACCTTGCAATCTCTGGTGACGGTTACTTCAAAGTTAAAGGTTCTGATGGCGAGTCTTACACTCGTGATGGTTCCTTCCACTTTGACCGTGAAGGTTACCTGGTAACTAACGACAATCAAAAAGTTCAAGGTTTCGGTACTGATGAAAAAGGTAACATCCTGAACAAAATGACTGACATCAAATTCCCTCGTGCCTTGGTTCCAGCGAAAGCTACCAAAGAAATCAAAATGGATCTGAACTTGGACTCCCGTATGGAGCCAACTAAAAAGTTTGATCCAAAAGATCCATACTCCACGTCTCACTACTCTACAGGTGTAGAGATGTACGATTCCCAAGGTAATAAGCATTTGTTGAGCTTGTTCTTCAATAAGACAGCTGACAGACAATGGGAATACAAAGGTTTGGTTGATGGTAAAGAAGTGACTGGTGGCGAAGAAGGTCAGCTTTCTGAAGTATGTTCTGGTAAACTTGAATTTACCGTTGATGGTAAGTTGGATACTCAGCAACTGACTTCTTCTAACTTCAACTTCAAAGGTGGCGCACTTCAAGGTCAAGAAATCAAATTGAACTTCGGTGACGCGATTAAGGATGGCGGTAAAGGTTTGGACGGTACTAAACAGTACGGTAAAAACTCAGACCTTATCTCTTGGCACCAAGACGGTGCGGCTGCGGGTACAATCAACAGCTTGTCCTTCAATGACGAAGGTATCTTGACTGCGGTTTACTCTAACGGTCAGGCACAAGACTTGGCACAGATTGCTCTGGCGAAGTTTGAAAATCCAGAAGCTCTATTTAAAGTTGGTAACAATCGTTTGAAAGAATCCAGAGATTCTGGAACGGCTTCAGTGGGTGGTCCAGGTGCCGCAGGCCGTGGTAAGTTGTTCGCGAAATCTCTTGAAAGATCCACAGTGGATTTGGCAACGGAGTTCGTAAACATGATCCAAAATCAGCGTGGTTTCCAAGCCAATGCGAAAACAATCACGACGACAGATGAACTTCTGAACGAAGTGATCCAATTGAAACGATAATAAATTAGTTCCCGTTAATATCTAAACCATGTCGACAGGCCCGTGACCCCGGGCCTGTTTCTTTTTTTTAAGGGTCAACCCTAAATGCCCCACATAAGCTTTAAAACCCAGTAATAAAGGGCATTATTCCCCAAAGTAGGCGATTAAATGTCTGTAATAATGGGCGTTTTTGCAAGGTTAGTTAAAATTGAACCTTTTGTTTAGAAACAAACCTGATATACACTGGCGCAAGTTTAAATCATTAGTCCAGAGGGGTTCCTTAAGATGAGATGCTTAGTAGTAGAAGACGACAACGAGATTGCAACAATCGTAAAACAAGGTTTGGGTGAGCTTGAAGGTGAAGTCGACGTTGAGTCCAACGGAAGACGTGCTTACGAAAGAGCCCTGACAAATCATTATGACATTATTGTACTTGATTTGATGCTTCCTGAAATGGATGGCTACACGTTTGCTAAGTCTCTGCGCGAGAAAGAAATCAACACGCCGATTTTGATCTTGAGTGCTTTGCGCGAGTTGGATGACCGTCTTAAAGGTTTGAGCATGGGTGGTGATGATTACCTGACGAAGCCATTCGCAATGGCTGAATTGCAAATCCGCGTAAAGAACCTGTTAAAGCGCGCTCAGAAAGCTTCTGAAGTGACACAATTGGTTTTCCAGGATTTGAAATTGAATCGTTTGAACCGTGATGTGGTTCGTGCGGGCCGCAAGTTGGATCTACAAGAGCGCGAGTTTGTTCTGTTGGATCTATTCATGAGCAATCCAAACAAAATCATCGGAAAACAAACTATCCTCAAAGAAGTTTGGAATTATGATTTCGATCCACAAACGAATGTGGTAGACGTATTGGTATGCCGCCTAAGAAACAAGTTAGAAAAAGATTTTCCTACACGACTTATCTATACAGTCAGAGGTGTAGGTTATGTTCTTAAAGGGTCTTAAGCCCACGCTTTTTAGAATCAGTACCAAGCTGACGCTTGCGTACTCGCTGGTACTGATTCTGAGCTCCACGCTGATCTTCAGTTTCCTTTATTTTCAAATCACGCACTCACTGCAAAATCAAGAGCGGGCGATTCTCGTTTCTAAAACGGACGAGTTTGCCAATCGTATCGAGGTCAATGGCCTTGAGGATTTTAAGCAGTATTTCGAGGTTTTGCGCACCTTTGACCGTGATGCCTCATTGATGATTGAAATCTACGATGAAAACGGTGATGTCGTATTCTCTCATTGGCCCAATCCTGCACCTGAATTTGATAAGAATCTTTTGACTCGTGAACTGCGAAATCATCGCGAAAATGCATTCGAGTTCTCCATCCCTGAACGTCAGGGTGCCGAGGCGGTTTTGGTTCAGGGAAGAAATCTGAAAAATGGCGAGCGCCTTATGTTGGCGAAAAGTACGGAGGGGATGGCGCGCCAGTTGCGCAATCTTCAAAGACTTTTCTGGTGGACTCTGGTTCCGGTTGCGATGATTGGATTTTTGGGTGGCCTCTTTTTATCGAATTCCACTCTTAGTCCTGTTCGTGATCTGATCAACTCGATGAAAAAGATCGAGCGCGGATCGCTTTCCACTCGCGTGCCGATTGGTGGCAGCGATGATGAGCTCGAAGAGCTTAAGCTGTTGTTCAATAAAGCACTGGATAAGATCGAGAACCTGGTAAATGGATTAAAAGAAGCCTTTGATCATTTGGCCCATGATATTCGGACGCCGGTAACAAGATTGCGTGGCCGGGCGGAAATTGCACTGACCAGTGAAGGTGATTTGGAGTCTTATCGCGAAGCCCTGCAAAGCTGCTTCGAGAACTCAGATAAGATCCTGAACTTCCTGCAGGTCCTGACTGATATTACAGAGGCCGAGAATCGCAGTAAAAAGCTGAAGATCGAGAAAAAGTTTATCAGCGATCTGGTGCGTGAAATCATGGACCTTTATGAAATGGCCTTCGAGGAAAAAAACATCAAGGTCACACAAAAATTGGATTCCCATGACTGGGCGATGATTGATCCAAGATTGATCAGTCGTGTGATCGCCAATCTTTTGGATAACGCCCATAAGTACACACCTCCGGGTGGTGAAGTGATCATCGAGACTATCAATCAGACGGAAAGCGTTATTCTTAAAGTCGTGGATTCCGGTCCCGGAATCGCCGCTGAAGAGCACGGCTTGATCTGGCAAAAGCTTTATCGCAGTGACAAGAGCCGTTCTGAATACGGAATGGGTTTGGGTCTGACGTTCGTAAAAGCCGTAGTCGAAGCGCACGATGGTAAAGTAAGTATCAAGAGCCCGGTCAAAGATGGCCGTGGAACCGAGATGGAAATCACACTACAAAAGATGGCCTAAGGGCCTCTTTTGTGCCAAAGTGAGCCCATGTCTAAGAATCCAGAAACAACAGCCTCTCTGTGTCTGTCCAAATTAACCTTATTTTCCCTGGGCCTATTCTTCAGTATTTTATTTTTTTCGCATCTCACTTTGCACAACGATCACGTGCAGATGTTGCTAAAAGCATTCCGCGTGATTGATGACGGTCAGTGGTCACACTTTGGAAATGCGACGACCGGAATGGGTTTTTTGCCGGGCAGCTTTTTGACGGCCGTTTCGGCAATTCCGATGAAAATCTATTTTTCGCCTTATTCCGCTTTGGCGGTTATTTTACTTTTCCACGTGATGTCGTACCTTCTATTTGCTGACGTTCTGAAAAAGAACTTTAAACCGGTCATTATCCTGGATTTTCTTTTGTTGTATTGGCTCAGTCCTTGGCGCGTGGAGCAGACGGAACTGTACAATCCGGCGTACTTGTTTTTGTTCTCTGCTGTTCACTTCTATACCGCCTACCACATGAATAAGAAAAGTTTCTGGATGACGTTTTTCCACGTCCTGACAATTGGCTTCTGCGTGCAGGTCCATTTCTCTGTCTTGATGCTGGGGATTCTGTCTTTGGGACTTTGGGGTTTCAGGTACTTGAAAGTGAATTGGTGGGGCTTTGTCGCGGGAAGTGCGGTAGTGGCTCTTAGTTTATTCCCGTGGCTGATGGCTTATCTGGAGCACCGTGAGCTGGCCGTGGCCGTCAGTAAAGAGTCCAATTCGTTTATTGGAAAAAACTTTGTCCTGGTTTATCCGGTGCTAAAAGGAATCTCTTATTGGATTCGCTATGGTGCGATCTCCTATGGTCGTCATATTTTTAGTGAGATTAATTTCCTGTGGATTCAGGATCTGACGGTGCAGAAGATTGTCAGTGGAGCATTCCATGGTGGCAAATACCTGTTCACGGCGGTAACGGTCGTGTTCAGTGCCGTGGTTCAATGGAAAATCTTTAAGAAGGTTTGGAAAACGGACCGCCCTTTCAAGATTCGCCAGGATCGCACCTTGGTGCAGGGTGAAGAGCGAATTTATCTATACGCTTTTTACATGTTCTGCTCGATGATTTTAGCCACGGGTCTTTCGCCGGTGGAGTTTAATCACTGGCATTTGATTTTGGCATTTCCGATTGTGACAGTGTTGATTACTATCGCCTTTAACCAGCTTCGTGAAAGAATGCCCGCAAGAAGATTTACCTGGATTTTTTCAGCGGTCCTTGTGGTGTTCAGTTTGTTCAATATTTTTGGGGCCTTGGGCAGTCGAGTGCACTCATATCAGTCGAATTTTCATCGGGACGTGTTGCAGCTCTATAAGGAGTATCATCAGCACCCTGAAAACAAAACCAACAACAACTATCTGCAGTGGAAACACGAAGAGAAATAAAAAAACCCGCTCGCAGGCGGTTTTTTTTATTCAAAGGTTATTTTTAAACGCCGAGGTAAGCTTTACGAACTTCGTCGTTGTTCAGAAGGTTGATACCTGTGTCCTGCATCACCACGCGGCCGGTTTCCAGAACGTAAGCACGGTGAGAAATTCTTAAGGCGAGCTTGGCATTTTGCTCGACCAAAAGAATTGTCATTCCATCCTGATTCAGCTTGGTCACGATTTGAAAAATCTGGTTTACAATCAGGGGAGCAAGTCCCAAAGAAGGCTCATCCAGCAATAGAATCTCAGGTTTGCACATGAGGGCGCGGCTGATTGCGAGCATTTGCTGCTCGCCCCCTGACAATGTCCCGGCCATCTGCCAAAGGCGTTCTTTGATTCGCGGGAACAGTTCCAGACACATCTCAAAATCTTTTTTGATTTCGGCCTTGTCGTTACGGTGGTAGGCACCCATTTCCAGATTCTCGAGCACGCTCATTTGGGGAAACACACCGCGCCCCTCAGGGGACTGAGCCATGCCCAGCTTCACCCGGTCGTGGGATGGCACGGTCATCAGATCTTTGCCATGCAGAGTGATTGTGCCCTGGGAGGGAACCAATCCAGACAATGCTCGAAGTGTCGTTGTTTTGCCGGCGCCATTGGCACCAATCAAACTGACGATTTCCCCTTTGTTGACGTGGAAAGTGATTCCTTTAAGGGCCTGGATGGATCCGTAATAGACGTTCAGATTTTCAGCGGAAATAATTGGAGTCTGCATTAGTGAGTTTCCTCCACACCCAGGTAGGCTTCGATAACTTTTTTGGAGTTTTGCACGTGCTTGGGGGTGCCCTCTTCGATTTTCACTCCGTGATCCAGCACCACAATATTCTCACAGATTCCCATGACCAGTTTCATGTCGTGCTCGATCAATAAAACCGTCAGGTTAAATTTGGATCTGATCTGCGCGATGGTTTCCATCAGTTGGTGAGTTTCCGAATGATTCATTCCCGCTGCAGGTTCATCCAGTAAGATGATTTTGGGATCGGTTGCCAGGGCGCGGACGATCTCAAGCTTGCGCTGTTGGCCGTAAGGGAGGCTGCTCGCAAGTTCATCGGCCTTGTTTTGCATGGAAAAAAGAGAAAGAAGGTCCATGGCTTTTTCAGTCATTTGCTTTTCAGTCTCAACGAACTTCTTGGTTTGAAACAAGGCATCCATAATTCCATAGCTCACATGTTGATGTGTGGCGATCAGGACGTTTTCCAACACCGTCAGATTTTTAAAGAGACGAATATTTTGGAATGTGCGGGCGATGCCACGCTGGGAGATCTGGTAGGGTCTTAAGCCCGTCAAGGATTGACCATCCAGGAAAACCTCGCCATGTGTCGGCTGGTAAACGCCTGTCAGCATATTGAAGGCCGTTGTTTTGCCCGCACCGTTCGGTCCGATCAAACCCGCCAACTGACCTTTTTCAATTTTGAAGGACAGATTGTCGACGGCTTTTAATCCGCCGAACTGCATTGTGATACCTTTAGCTTCCAGCAGAACGTCGGACATATTTTCTCCACAGATCGGTGATTTCCAGTTCGCCCATGATGCCTTTAGGGCGAAGAATCATCACAAGTACCAAAGACAATGAGTAAATAACCATGCGCAGGTCGACACCGGTCACTTCTTGCAGAGGACGAAGTGCTTCAGGCAGTGCCGTTACAAAAATGGCTGCGATAATGGATCCTGTCATGGATCCCATTCCGCCCAAAACTACCATGATCACAGCATTCACGCTTTGCAGGAAGGTGAATGATGATGGATTGATGAAGTTGGTAAAGTGAGCAAACAAGGCGCCGGCCACACCCGCAAAAAAGCTGGAAAGAACAAAAGCGCGAACCTTCATTCCTGTCGTGTTGATACCCGTGGACTCGGCCGCGATTTCGTCTTCGCGAACACTCAGGAAGCCGCGTCCCCAAGAGGATCTCATCACACGCCAAATGGTAAAGAAACAAATCAGGATCCAAAGAACGGCGAAGGCATAGGACATGTAAAAGCTGGAGAACCCTGGAATGTTGGCAAATCCACGCGGACCGCCCAAAAAGTCCATATTCAAAAGCGCCACGCGAATGATCTCACCAAAACCCAGAGTGACGATGGCCAGATAGTCACCCTTCAGGCGCAAAGAGGGAAGTCCCACCAGAAATCCAGCAAGGGCTGCGGCAAGACCGCTGCCGATAGCGAAGACAAAGAATGTGATTCCTTGGAATTGCTCCGGCAGGAAGTTCCAATTCACGGAGGCGTAGGCCGTGAAGTAAGCGCCGATCGCCATGAAACCGGCGTGTCCCAATGAAAACTGCCCCGTGTAACCATTGACCAGATTTAAACTCATGGCCATCAGACAGTTAACGGTGACGAACAAAACCATCAGTTGGATGTATTCATCAAATCCGAATTGAAAGACCAGCCCCAGAATCAGGGTTGCAACAAGGGATAAAAGAGGATTCTTTAAAGCACGAATCATCACACTTTCTCCACAGTGTACTTGCCCAGCAGGCCAGCAGGTTTAAAGATCAAAATGACAATTAGAATACCGAAGGCCAAAGCATCGCGGTATGTGGATGAAAGATAAGCGACGACCATTTCTTCGGAAAGCCCCATGATCAAGGCTCCAAGAACGGCGCCACGTACGTTGCCGATGCCACCCAGAACGGCGGCCACGAAGGCCTTCATGCCGATCATCATACCCATCAAGGGATCAATCTTCGGATATTTCATGCCGACCAGGACACTGCCCACTCCGGCCAGGGCCGAGCCCGCGATAAATGTGAAAGCGATAATTTTATCCGGGTTAATGCCCATCAGGCTGGCGACGGAAGCATTGGCGCTGACCGCACGCATGGCTTTGCCAAGTTTGGTTTTATAGAGCATGAATTGAAGGGCCATCATCGCGATGACACTGACCAGAAGGACTGTCAAATCGAAGGACTTCAGTTCCACATTGCCGAACGAGAAGATCACAAAATCTTTCATCACTTCAGGAAAGACTTTGGGATCGGCTCCGAATACAACTTGTCCACCGTATTCCAGCAGCAAGCTGACACCGATGGCGGTGATCAGAATGTTTAATTTAGGTGCTGAGCGAAGGGGGCGGTAAGCAAGTCTTTCAATCAAAAGACCCAGGACACTGCAAACGACCATCGAAGAAATCAGTAGAACTGCCAAGGAACCGATACCGGGCTGAGCTTCGATACCCAGGGCCCGGGCGACATAGTAGGCACCAAAGGCGCCCACCATGTAGACATCAGAGTGGGCGAAGTTGATCATTTTCAGGATTCCGTACACCATGGTGTAGCCAAGAGCGATCAGTGCGTAGATGGAGCCAAGGCTGATACCATTTATTAAGTGCTGTGCGAAATCCTGCATGTCCGTCCTTTATTGGGGCCGATTAAGGCGTCACTGTCGAGATGTACTTGCGGTTTGGTCCATCAACCTGAATCACTACAGCACTCTTAACAGCATCGCGGTTTTCATTCAGACTGATTTTTCCAGTCACGCCAGGAAAATCTTTTGTTTTAGCCAGTTCATCACGAATCGCTTTACCTGACAAGTCTACAGAACGCTCCATAGCGGCTGCCAGAATTTTAGCGGCATCGTAACCCAAAGCCGCCAACGCATCCGGAGTTTCGTTGTATTTCGCTTTGAATTTTTTGATGAATTCAGTCACTGCAGGATCTGTGCTTTCAACAGTGTAGTGGTTTGAGTAGTAGTTGCCATTGATCGCTTCTTTTCCGATCTCGTGCAATTTTTCGGAATCCCATCCGTCGCCACCCATCAAAGGAGCTTTGATGCCCAGTTGGCGAGCTTGTTGCGCAATCAATCCCACTTCAGTGTAGTAACCTGGAACATAGATCGCTTCAGGATTTTTGGAGCGAATTTGCGTCAGCTGAGCTTTGAAATCAATATCGCCCGCTTGGTAAGAAACGTCCGCTACGATTTCGCCACCGCGATTTTTGAAATCTGTCAGGAAGGCATCAGCCAGTCCTACGGAGTAGTCGTTTTTAACGTCGCGAAGGATTGCAACTTTTTTGATTTTCAGATTCTCAGTCGCAAACTTGGCCATCACAGATCCTTGGAATGGATCGATGAAGCAAACACGGAATACATAATCGCCGACTTTTGTTACGTCAGGATTTGTGGATGCCGGGGAGACAAACGGAACACCTTTGGCTTGTGCAATCGGTGCCGCCGCTTTGGAACGACCGGAAGCGACGCCGCCGATAATTGCGACCACTTTGTTTTGTGTGATCAAGCGAGTAGTTGCCGCAGCGGCCTCTTCGTTTTTACCTTGGTCATCCATGGTTTTAAGTTCGATTTTTTTGCCTTTGATACCACCAGCAGCGTTGATTTCATCAAATGCCAGACGGACACCTTTGTTTGAGCTCAAGCCAAACGTGGCATCGCTACCGGACAATGAATCGTATTCACCGATCATGATAACGTTATCTTTTTTCGTGCAACCAGCCAGCAAAGGAAGAGCCAGCAAAAGGGATACTAACAGACGTTTCATAAAGACCTCTTTTGTAATGCTAAAACGCGAATAGCGTTTAGAATTCAAGTATCTACAAAAGAGGTCAAGGGTTTTTAAGTGGCTAAAACACTTGCAAGACTGATGAGGTCAAGATGCGCTTTTTTCTCGGTCTTCGTTACAATGTCGAGAGGTACTTCGACCAGTCGTTCACCTTCAGTGCCGATCATGATGTCGCAATGACCTTTCAGCAATGAATCCACGGCTGCGGCTCCCATGCGGCTTGCAAGAATGCGGTCGGCAGCAGTTGGAGAACCGCCTCGTTGTTGGTGACCCAAGATGCAAACTTTAGCGTCCCAGCCTGTTTTCTTGCGGATAGCATCGGCAAGATCATAAGCTCGACCTGGCTTTTGGCCTTCTGCTGTGACTAGAATTGAGCTGGTTTTCCCTCTGGAGATACCTTCTTTGATACGATCAACAGCTTTATCAACTGTCGTTGTGGCTTCCGGCGTAAAGATCTCTTCAGCACCACCGGCAAGTCCCACATAAGATGCGATGTGGCCGGAGTTGCGCCCCATGACTTCCACGATGAACAGGCGATCATGTGAAGCAGCTGTGTCACGGATTCTGTCGATCGCTTCCAAAGCAGTGTTTACAGCAGTATCAAAGCCGATCGTTTTATCAGAGCCAAACACATCGTTATCAATAGTTCCGGGAATTCCCACGACAGGAATTTGGTGTTCTTCCCAAAGGGCATGAGCACCACGGAAGGAGCCGTCACCGCCGATGCAAACCAAGGCATCGATGCCGTGAGACTTCAAGTTGGCTGCGGCTTTGGCGCGGCCTTCAGGTTTTGTGAATTCAGTAGAGCGACCTGTTTTAATGACAGTGCCACCACGTTGAATGATGTTTGCAACAAAGCGCTGGTCAATGGACTCAATATGATTTTCCATCATTCCGACGTAGCCTTGCATGATTGCGGAAACTTCCAGCTTGTTTGCGATTGCTGCACGAACGACTGCGCGAAGTCCTGCGTTCATTCCAGGAGCATCGCCACCACTTGTATACACGCCTAATCTTTGGATCTTTTTATTGAATGTTGCCATTGCGCTAGATTAGCGCTGGGAGGAGGAAATTTCAAAGGGAATCCCCGTGCTCTGCGGGTTCCGACTGTTCTGTGACACGGCATAAAAAAAGGCGCTCCCGAGGGAACGCCTTTTAATGATTTTAATTAGTGTTAACTAATTACTTAACCATTGATTTGAATTCAGCGCCAGCGCGGAATTTTGGAGCCCATGCAGCTGGGATTTTGATTGCTTTACCAGTTTGTGGGTTGCGACCAGTGCGAGCTTTGCGTTTAGCTTTAGTGAAAGTACCGAAGCCAACAAGTTTAACGTCGTCGCCTTTTTTAACTGCTTTTTTGATGTTTTCTACTGCGCAGTCAAGGATAGCTTCTGCTTGTGCTTTAGAAACTTTAGTTTCGCCAGCGATTTTTTCGATCAATTGAGCCTTGTTCATGTGAACTCCTCTTTAGTGACACATTTGTGTGTCCCTGTTGTTAATACATCCTGATGATAAATTCTCGTCTTCCAATGACTTTCAAATAACAAATTAAAAACTTTGCTTCGTCAATAGCAATTTACGAAAAAGGCTCGCAGAGCCATTTTCATGCGTGCACTAATGTCGGTGGTTGTTGCCTTCATCTTCATCATCGTAAGCATCGTCGATGGAAGTTAAAGAATCACTTGAAGAATCATTCTTGACGGGAATCGCGTATCCACCTGAAGCCCACTCGCCAAGATCAATCAGACGGCAGCGTTCAGAGCAAAAAGGACGAAATGCATTTTCTGGTGAGTACAAAGCGGGTTTGCCACACTGTGGACACTTTACTGTTTTGCCTGGGGGTTTTTCTGATTCACTCATGAAGGGAATATTTGCGCAGAGTTGAAACGAGATCAACCGATTGTTCACCTGCGCCATGCACTGCGAAGTTGAGCAATCGGTTGTTAGAGAAGCGACAATTAGTATTTCGTCAAAGTACCAGTTGCGAAGACAGTGCCTTTGCCCTTGGAGTCAGGGTAAGCAATTTGGTAGTTCACTTGATTGTCAGCAGTTGTTCCGTTGAACACCTGGATTTGGATCAAGTGCAACCCGCCACCGTTTGTTGATGCGCCGTTAGAGCGAATCTCGAAACCTTTGCTTTGGTTGATCAAGCTGTATGTAGTGTTTTGAATCAAAGCCAGTGGGTTGTAAGCCATACCGCCACCATCAATACCGAAACTGAAGTTAAAGTACTGCTGGGATGGAATTGCTGTGAAATAAACTGAAGGCTTCAAGCTGTTATTCAAGTCGACTTGCAAAATCATGGAACCGTTAGCCCATGCATTGCAGTCAGAGTAACCGGAGTTCCAGCCCCAGATATTTCTGTCACACACTGCCATCGCTTCTTTCAAAAACTTCTTATAGACAGCAGAATTTGTGATTTTCATGTAGCGTTTTGCACTTGGATTTACAGCCAGTGGAGCTTTCGTCCAATAATCAATCTGAAAGTAATAAACATAATCGAAGTAGCGTATGGTTGTTGTGCCTGGGCTGACGATGCCGCCATTGCTGCCCACACAGTATGAACCATTCCAAGTAGTGCCTGCGTTACAGGTAACTGGAACAACTCCGTTACCGCCACTGTCACCGTTGCTGCAACCAACGAAAGTCAGCACAGAGACTGTTGTGACTAAGGATAGGATGAGCTTTTTCATATAGACCTCTCTCATTAATTAAACTTCTTCACTACAGATGCAATGCGCGAGACATGCCATCGCCAACTGTGCGCAGGGTTTCGTTAATTACGATTTGAGAGGGGTTAGGGTGTTAAACTGTTTAGACAGTCCGCCAATTTGTGTCACCTTTTGTCGAAAGTCTCAACATGAGACACTTTAAATATCTGAATCTAGGGGCTTTTTTAGCAGCAGTAAGAAGCCGAAAGCGATGATCGCCCAGCTGATCCACGTGGAAATAGAGGCGCCCAGCGTGGGACCGCGGAAATCGGCGCGAAAGGACTCCATTATAAGGCGACCAATTCCGTGCAAAATCATCCAGGAATAAAAGATCCGCCCGGATATCTTAAAGTAGTTGTATTGGGCGCGTGATTTCTCAAACCCCAGAAGCAAAAACAATACGCCGGCCTCCCAGAGGATGGCATACAATTGAGTGGGATGTTTATTCGCAATGGCCCAAGGAAGTTCGCAGCTTCGTCCGTAGCAACAACCCGCCAGTAAACAAGCCACGCGTCCCAGGCCATATCCCAAGGCCAGCACTGGAGCCAAAAGATCCAGATAGTCTTCCAGTCTTTTGTAGTCCTTGAAATACAAGTAACAGATTCCAGCAAATGCTGCGAGAACAGCACCTCCATAGAATACGAATCCACCGTTCCAGATATAAAAGATGCGGAGGAAGTCTTCTCTATAGTAATCAAAACTTTCATAGAACACGTGAAACAATCGACCGCCCAGGAATCCGAAGATCATGATGAGAAGACCTAAGTCGAGGGTTTCCTTTTGATGTAAATGATAGATATGACTACGGCGGACAGCCCACATCAGACAAATGATCGCAGTTACGCTGATGACCAGGTAATAAGTGGGAATCTGAATCTCAGAAGACAATTTAATGATTGGAAACACGGATCCTCCGGGATACCGACGATAGACTTAATTTTTCAAAAATTCCGAAGAATATTCAAGTGAAACTACCCATCGCCCAATGTCCGACTACATAATTGTAGCATATGAAAATGCATCCGGCAGATATCGTTCAGGAAATTAAGGGATACTCCTTTTTTAAATCATTCAGCACGGACTTGCTATTGCAAGTCGCAGCCATGATGCATGCCGAAGTATATCCTTCTGGAACAGTTGTCCTGAAAGAAGGGCAAACGAATCGCAACCTGTACTTCTTAAGATCCGGAAAGCTCGAGATTTCGTTGGCGGGTGAAGTCCTGGCTACGTTTGATAATGCGGGCGATGTATGGGGGGAGATGAGTGTCATCACTTCGAATCCCGCATCCACTTCTGTGACTGCCGTGTCTGAAGTCAGCTGTTTCATCATTAAAGACGAGGACTTTGCCCACGTTCATCCTAAGGACAAAGATCGTTTCCAAGCCCTTTTATATCAGATCTATTGCATGATTTTGACGGAGCGATTGATTAAGACCAATGAAAAAGCACGTCTTTTTGAGATTCTGAACCGTGAATTGCATGAAGCACAAAATGCCCTTCAGCGTGGAGCTGGCGGCAATGTATTGTTGATTGAGCCCGATAAAAAGCAGCAAATGCCACTAAGAATGGCTTTGGGCAGTACCGGTGTGCAGCTGGATATTGCCACAGACGCCTCTCAGGCTCTGGAATTCCTGCAAGCCAATAAATATGACGTGGTCATTGGTGAAGAAAGCTGTGTGGAAGTGCTTCGTCAGGTCGAGGAAAAGAAACTCAGCCCGAATGTGATTCTATTGACCAGCCACGATGTGCAAGGGAACTTGAACATACTTCTGAAGAATCGCTTTGTTAAAAATATCATTTCCCGCGATGCCGAGGACAAGAACGCGACGATTCGCTTTGTTTTGACGGCACTGGGTAAACTCTTGAATAAAGATCTGTTTGGCGTCGACAAATACCTTACTTGGGGAGTCGACATTCAAAAGAAAATCGTCACGCATTCAAGCCAGCGTGAAAAACTTCGTGAGGATATGTGCGCCTATTTGAAAAAAGCGGGTGTACGAACTTCCGTGGTCGACCGTGTGAATACAGTGGCCGAAGAGATGTTGATGAATGCCATCTACGATGCTCCGGTGGACTCTCAAGGTCATGCGATCTTTAATCATGTCAGCCGTAAAGAAGAAGTTCAGTTGGAGACTCATCAGCAGTCTGTTTTCCGCTATGCCACGGACGGTGTCATGGCGGCGGTGGCTGTGGTCGATCCTTTTGGGGCATTGAAGAAGGAAGTGATCATTGATTATCTTGAGTCTTGCTACAATGGTGCAGCTGGAAGCCTGAACACTCAAAAGGGTGGTGCGGGACGTGGCTTGCATCAGATCATTGAAAACTCAGATTTGACCATTTTCAATGTAAAGCAAGGTGTGCGAACTGAGGTGATTTGTCTGTTCAATTTGGATGGGCAAAAACGCCTGGCTCAGCCGTCTTTCCACTATTTCTTCTCATAAGCAGAATGCGCCAGCGCGTCAGTGCAACGGATGGTTGCAGGAACGCGCAAATCCTTGCTGTGTAGACCTCTCTGGCATATGTAAACCTCATGTCATCGTCACTTATCAAAGCATTTTGGCCGGAATCTTCGACCCTTATTCAGGGGATCGTTCGCTTTCGTTGGATCGCCATTTTTTTCATGATGCTGGGGACGGTGCCACTGCTTCAAGCGGGCTACCTTCTTAAGGAACAGCTGTTTTATTTCATGGCCGTTATCGCATTGCTGGCGGTATTCAATGGTTTGACCCAGGGAATTTGGAGCAAGGCCAAAGCGGCACAAGAGCAATCGCTTCTATTTGTACAACTGCTGGTGGATCTATTGGCTGTGGCCGGATTGCTATTTGTGAGTGGGTCCGCGGTGAATCCTTTTATCTATGTACTGACTCTGCATGCCTTTCTGGGTGGGATGTTGCTGCGTAAAAAAAGCATCCTTTTTGGGGTTCTGATTTTGGTATTCCTGGCGATTCTGCAGTTTGAAACAAATCGCGATGCTGCCATGACTCTGAATGTGGACCGTCGGGCTTTGTATTTTGATTTCCTGTTTCAGTGGGTGGTGGTTGCTGGCGCGTGGTTTGTGGCGCATCTTTTTTCGGGGCTTCTGGAAAAGCATGAAGAGCGAATCCGCAGTTTGCAAAACCGACAATACCGCGCGGACCGATTAAAATCCCTGGGTGCTCTGGCGGCGGGATTCTCTCACGAGATGGCGACGCCGTTAAATTCCCTGAAACTGCGTCTGGATCGCGGCGTCCGAAAGCTTGGCGATCCGGTGGCGGCTCATGCGGAAATTCAACAGGCGCAACTTTCATTGGACGAGTGTATTTCGGTATTTCAAAAAATGGCCGGAGTGTTTATGACTTCGGCCGATGGAGAGCTGCAAAAGCTTAACGTTAATGCGGTTCTTCAGGATATCGTTCGCTCGTGGGAATTCGACAATAAGACGTCTATCAATAAAATTGTCAGTGACCGGCAGTTTTACAGTCGCCTGCAGCCTTTATCGTTCGCACAGATGATTCTGGATTTATTGGATAACGCCTTGGAAGCTTCTCAGGCTCCCGCTGAAATCACCTTGAAGCTTTACCAAGATGATCAGGAAGTGGTGATTGAAGTCGTTGATAACGGTGCGGGCCTGGCGGCCGAAGTCATTGAGCGTTTGGGCGAACCCTTCAACACCAACAAACAGCAGGGTAACGGACTTGGGGTTTATTCAGCAATATTGACGGCTCAGTCAATGGGTGGCGAATTTTTATTGGGAAACAATTCATCAGGGAAAGGTGCAACGGCTCGCCTGTCTCTTCCTTTTGAGGAGCGTGGATGAAAAATCGGGTAAAGAATATTCTTTTGATCGAAGACGACAAACGCCTGCGCGAAGTATTGCATCAAGAGCTGGAAGAACGAGATTTCGTGGTTCAAAGTTTTGCACAGTTGCCGGATCTGAATCGTGTGGCAACACCAGACGGAGTTTTGCTGGATTTGCGTATTGGAAATGACAATGGGCTGGATTTCATAAAACAAATCAGCGCCAAATTTCCCAGCGCACGTGTGATCATGATGAGCGGTTTTGGATCCGTGGCTTCTGCCGTGAAATCCATGCAGCTGGGGGCGGAGAACTTTTTGGCAAAGCCAGTGACGCCGGAGATGATTGTTCGGGCATTTGCCGACGATGAAAGCCCGGTCGCTGCTGATACTGAGGAGGCAGAGATTTCCTTGGCCCGCATGGAGCGTGAGTACATAGATTATGTTCTGAACTCGTCCAATGGTAATATCACTCAGGCCGCGAAAAAACTGGGGTTGCATCGTCAAAGCCTGCAGCGCAAACTTCGAAAGAACATTCCAAACAAATAAAAAAGGCGCTCTAAGCGCCTTTTTCAGATTCCTTCTTTTTGCTGTTTTCCAGGAACATCAGTAGTAGCAACAAGCACACACCACCGACGATCGCCATATCGGCAACGTTAAACGCCGGCCAGCTCCATTTTCCGTAGATATGAAAATCCAGGAAGTCGATAACATAGCGGAAGCGGATACGGTCAATATAGTTACCAATTGCGCCGCCAAAGATGCTCGACAAAGCGATGATCTGTTTCGTGTCGTCGTCCTTCACTCCGCGCAGGATGCCCAGGATGATGATCAAAGCGATCGGTGGCATGGACAGGAAGAACAACTCGCGGAAGGAAGGATGGCTTTCCGCCAGGAAGCCAAACGCTGCGCCAAAGTTTCTGACATAAGTCAGATTGAAGAAATTAGGAATGACGACAACGGATTCGCCCAGGTGGAAATGCGTATGGACGTATAGTTTGGTCACTTGATCCAAAGCGATCAAGAAAGCGGAAATAGCGACCAGCCAGATGTATTTTTTATTCATGTAAGGGCCTCAATGTTCAGATTACTTTAACATGCCTTTGGACTTCACATAACCGATTTTTATCAGCATGCGCAAGACTTCAAGATCAGAACTTAAATTGAACTCAACTTTGACTTCCTGAATCATTGCTTTAGTCCCGCAATCAAACAGCTCCATTACGTCGAAAGTCTGAGTCGTGGTCGTCAGAGTCTTCTCGGTGTAAGAAGCCTGGTGTGTCTGTGGAAGCATGACGGGTGGCGCGATTGGAGCCGATATAGTCACAACTGGAGCGGCTTGCTGAGGCTGCAATACCTGTTGAACAGGGGTGTGGTATGTCGCGCCAGCAGCAGGTTGTGGAGGTGCTTGTTGTTGCATCTGTTGTTGGGGCTGATGCTGATGCTGTTGCTGTTGAGGGCGATCCAATTCACCCATCAATCCGGCCAAGCTTTTCAATTCTGACTTGAAGTTTTTGATACTTGGACGCTCCAAGGCACTTTCACCATCGCGAGTCGCTTTCAGGTACAAACTAACAAGCATATCAGGAGTCGTTGCGATCTCCTTGATATTAGAGTTTTGCGACATCAGCCATTGATAGGCTTTCAGCAGCGTCTCTTTTGTGTAAGCCTGCGGCGGCAAGGGGTTCATAGTCATTAACAGATTTTCCTTAGGGTCGAGGGAGTGACGTTACAAATTTCATAACATCGAGTCAATGACCTTAGAGGCAACAATGCAAAACATATTGTGCTGAATTTATAGGCAACACTAAATCTGGGCTTCAATTGGCTCTGAATAAACTAGAGGCGATGCAGAAACCGATTTTTTATTGCGAACTTTAACTTGATTTTGGGGAGGTGGTTTCTTTGTGGCTCGATACTTTGCCACCTTATAAAAAAGGCCTTCCGATGGGAAGGCCTTATCTGAAGCGGATTTTAGGGGATGCTTAAATTGAATAGTCTTTGGCGTTGATGCCGTACTTTTCAATTTTTCGCAAAAGAGTCTTCTTTGGAATATTCGCATGCAATGCTGTTTGATTGATGCGGCCGCGGAAGGTCTTAAGTGCTTTGATGATAAATTCTTTTTCGAATGCTTCTTTTTGCGCATTGAAATCCAGATTCTCGCCAGAGTAAGGAACGATTTCCTCTCCTTCAAGATCCTGAGTTTCGATATCGCTGCCAGCCGCGTCTTCGTCATCGCCCAAACCAGCGTGAGCACTTGCTGCTTTTACGATTCCGGCAGAAGCGATGTCTTGCGCCTGCTCAAACGGAGTCAAATCAATCAAGTTAGTGCCCGTGGCGATTAACAAAGCCTCTGGAAGGCTGGCGATTGTGATCAGATTTGTTGTTTCCAATACAAAGGCGTGCTCGATCACGTTTTCAAGCTCACGGATGTTGCCTGGCCAAGAGTGTTTTTTCAAAACATTCATAGCGTCCGGTGTGATGCCGTTAATGCGCTTGCCATGAGCCTGATTGAACTTCTTGATGAAGATGGTAACCATGTGCTCAAGGTCATCTTTACGCTCTTGAAGAGCTGGAAGGAATATAGGTACCACGTTCAAACGATAGAACAAATCCTCGCGGAAAGAACCCGCTTTAATCATGTCTTCAAGAGGACGGTTGGTCGCGGCGATGATGCGCACATTCGTTGGGAATTCACGGTTGGATCCAACCGGAGTGAATACTTTTTCCTGAAGCACGCGCAGGATCTTAACCTGCATCAATTGTGGCATGTCGCCGACTTCATCCAGGAACAGAGTGCCGCCTTCGGCAAATTGGAATTTACCGATCTTGCGTTGATCAGCACCTGTGAAAGAGCCTTTTTCGTGTCCGAAAAGCTCTGACTCGAACAGATTTTCAGGAATTGCCGAACAGTTGATAGCGACAAATTTTTCGTCTTTGCGGGCAGAGTTAAAATGGATTGCCTTGGCCACCAGTTCTTTACCGGTACCGGAAGCACCACGAATCAAAACGGGAGTGTCCACTTTCGCAAGGCGGTGGATGATGTTGAACACTTTCTGCATTTGTGAAGTATGGCCGATAATTTTACGACCTTCCTCCACCATGACTGGTGCAGAGAATGCGATATTGGAAATCAAGTTATGTGCGTTGACGGCTTTGTCGATCAAAGCCAGAAGTTCGTCGCCAGCAACTGGCTTTGAAAGATAGTTGTAAGCACCATCTTTAACGGCTTGAACGGCATCGTTCAGGGTTGCGTGTGCTGTCATCACCATAACGATAATGCCGGAATCGAATTCCTTGATTTGGCGAAGAGTCTCAAGGCCGTTCATGCGAGGCATGTCGACGTCAAGAATAACAAGGTCATACTTGGTGGTGCCGGCTTTGATTTTCTCCATGGCATTGATGCCATCGAAGGCCTCGTCAACTTCGAAGCGTTGGTTGGATGTTAATGCTGTTTTAACAGACAGTCTTAAACCCTGATCGTCGTCTACTACCAAAACCTTAAGCATTAACGCCCCCTTGTTCCATCGGCAGTTCTACCGTAAATGTGGAACCTTTGCCATCTTTCGACTCCACAAAGATCTTACCTTTGTGCAACTCTGTAAAATATTTAGCCAGATACAGGCCCAAGCCCGAACCTTTGATCTGCGTGCTCTTTACGTTCTTGCTGCGGAAGAATTTCATAAAGATATTGTTCAGCTCATCCTCAGGTATTCCCGGCCCCTGATCGGATACCTGAATGACCACGCGGTCGGCCTTTTCCTCGCTGGTAACCAGGATTTTCGTGTCATCCGGGCTGTACTTGATGGCGTTTTCCACCAGGTTCGACAAAACCTGTCTCATCAGATCCGGATCCATGCGGATTGGGAACAAAGGCTCCAGCTCAGACACGATTTGAATGCGTTTTACTTTAGCCAGGAACTCATGCTTGCGAATTACTTCCTGAAGGATGGTGTTAATGTCCTTGGTTTGCATATGCAATTCCACACCTTCACTTTGGATTTTTCCGTAGTTCAGAATGGAACTGATGAATTTCAGCAGATCATCAGAGGATTGCTTGATCGTATCCACCGCTTCACGCTGTTGCGGGCTCAGAGTCACCTGATCTGACAGAATCACATCCGTCATGCCCTGAATCCGTGCGATTGGAGTTTTCAAATCATGTGACATCATGGAAATGAAGTTGGTTTTCAACTCTTCAACCTGACTAAGCAGTTTGTTCTTCTGGTAGTATTCCCAGCTGCGGCGATTTTCAATAATCAGACGATAAGGAATAAAGAAGTAATAGACCAAAAAGCCCGCCAACAAAGGCGCGGCCATAGTGATCCACCATCCGAACAGCCAGAAAAGAGCAAATGAAATGGCTGAGAAACTGAAAAGTGTTCCAACCAAAATAACCAAGCCCATTGCCGGGCTCATGCTCAGGACGATCTGGATTGCCAGGATAGAAATCAAAGTCAGCATAATCCAGTTCACATAATGAGGCATGCGCAAAGGGCTGGAGTTGCGGATCAGCGTGTCTGTCATATTGGCCTGCATTTCGATGCGGGTCATGGCAGACGGGATGCGACTGTAAGGCGTAAGAATGTAGTCAGCCTCACTGGTGTTCAGGTCGGTGCCGATTATCACTATTTTATCTTTATAGCGACTCCAGTCCACAGAACCATTGGCAAGATCGTCAAAGACCTCTGATGGGAATGAGCCAGGTCGGCGGAAGTCGATGAAAGATTGAGTTGTGTCGTAGAAATCAAAATGACCACGGATGTTCTCTGGGTTTTGAACTTCTGGATTGTAGAGTGCCGCCAAAGTCACAGGAAGCATGGTTGCGCCTTGATAGGAAAGCAACATGCGGCGGGTGACACGGTCTTTGGCAAAGTTAATCGTGTCAGAAGTTTTAGGTGCGGAAACCATGCGGATGCTGTCGTAGGGAATCGGCAGATAAAGACTGCGCTCTTCGCCCTTCAGCGGAGTATCCGGAGTGGCCACGAAAACATTGGAGTGGCTGGAGATCAGTTGCGCCCACTCGGATTTATCCTCCTCACTTCCCTGAGCCTGCTCGATTGGGAAATCATAGACGATCGCGCGTGGCTCGGCCGCCAGCAGGTTGTGCAGTATCGCTGACTGATCTTTGGCGTTGGGTTGGCCTTTGAAAATTTGAATGGTGGAGGGTTTGATGTAAACCAGTTCAATTTTTCCGGAAGTTCTTTGCAGAACCTCGGAGCGGATGCGGAAGTCGTATAGCCAAGACTCAAGGTAATCCAGATTGATTTGAGCAATAAGCGCCGCCATGATCATGGCTAAGACAGCTCTGATCGCGTACACACGGTATTGCGCTGGTTTCGAGGAGTTTGCAATTTCCTCAAATGGACTTGGCAGTTTCATGGAAGCTGTTGCTCCTGATTATTTTACGGGAATGCAGTTGTCTTCAACTTGAGTCGCTGAAAGCACAGAGCCGCGAGGCTTCACTTTTTTGATATGATTGGCTGCTGTTTTTTTAGTGTTTTCCATAGTCACTGTCCTTTTGAATATCAGTCTGACGACATTTTTTAAAGTATAAAATCGCTGTGCTCATTAAAGTTCTTTGACGTTCACAGAACTGGGCATTTTTTTTGTTTTTCGAGCCTGTGGCCTCTTTGTGGACGAACATGCAGCCGCCACCGCAAAGAAACCGCGCCCAGCAGGAGTTACAGTTGTTCTGCTGGATAAGTGGTTGGGCGTACTTTTCCAATGCCTCCTCGTAGACATGGGAGCCGTGTCCGACTTTTTCATTGGTATTACCCACATCCCAAGGGCATGAGAATAAGTTGTTCCGGGCATCCACAACCAAAAGCGACTTGCCGGCGCCACAGAAGTTCTCGGTGCGACGTTGGCTGTCCAAGGCTGAAAAGACCCGGTTGAAGAAGTTGATCTTGCGAAGTGCTGCTTCGCCGCCTTCTGCATAAGCCAGATCCGCCACCAGGTTCAATTGGCGGGTGAATGCTTCACTGGCTTCCTGATTCAGTTCAGAAACGCTGTAAGTGAACTCGTAAGTGTCAGCAGGAAATTGGCGATAGAATTCATAAGCCTTCACCAGGTTCATGTTATCGGCAGTGAACACTCCGTGAAGGGTGATCGAGCCCAGATCGGCTTTTGCCGCGAAAAGTTTTTTAAGGCCTGCCAACACCAAAGCGGTGCTGCCTGTTCCGTTTTTCATTGGACGGGAGATGTCGTTCTGTTCGGCTGCTCCATCGATACTGACTGAAACGTTGCAACGGATGTCCTTCAGAAGTTCAACGTTGGCTTCGGATAAAAGAGTTCCATTGGTCACAATGGCAAACTGCGGGCGAAGGTTTTTTCCCGCCGTCATAAGTTTTACGTAGTTTGCAATGGCGCGAATTCCCTCTGGATACAGCAGGGGTTCACCGCCGATGAAGCCGATGCGGAATGTTCCAGCGTCGGGGAGCTTTTCCAGGAAATATTTTAATTGCGGAAGTGTTTTCTCAACGGAGATCTTTGTTTGAGCAGCCCCATAAGTTCCATCTCCACCGGCCGCGCAGTAAGTGCATTTCAAATTGCAGATCTGGGTGACATTGATGGTGAGGGAGCGAATTTCCCGGGTCAGTTTGTGGGTGGTGACATCAGGGTTTTCTTCGGACTCCCAGTTGCTTAAAACTGACTGAAGTTCGGAGTCGTCGGGGGACTGCAGGGCATTCCAAAGTTCCTCGGAAATGTCGGCGACCTCCAGATTTCGCGCATGAAAAGCCACTGGGGATTCCCCAGGCGCGCGAAAGGCAATGATGTCATTTTGTCTCCGAATTTCCATACCCCGTAGGGATAGCAATAGGTGTACCAGTTTTGAATTCCGGCGGGTAAAATAATTACCAGTAAATTCAAGCACTTAGGTAGTGGTATCTAGGGGCGGTGTGTAACCAACTGGTGCAAAAGGAAACCTCATTCGAGTAATCCTTACCCGGGACTGGTGCATCCGTACTTTTGTCGACTAGACAGGACAAAATATTAATTTGTTTCGTGTTTATTCTGAGGCATTCTTAGATGGTATGTCATTCTCCATAAAATTCTGGGGCGTCAGGGGCTCATTGCCTTCATCCCCACCACCATCAGCTTGGGTAAACCACATCGAAGGAGTTCTGCAGAACTTCTTTAATTCGGGTCATCATAGTGCGCATCAAGTGTCTGAATATATACGTGGTTTGCAGGAACCTGCAGTCGGTGGCTATGGATCTGCAACGACTTGTGTTGAGTTGAATTGTGGCAACAGTCAGATCATCATCGATGGTGGCAGCGGAATTCGTTCCATCAGCGAAAGAATTTTGAATGGGACTGCGGTTCGTAAAAAAGGTCCTTACCATATTTTTATGACCCACTTTCATTGGGATCATGTCATCGGTTTGCCATTCTTTGTGCCGCATTTTATTCCTGGTGAGGAAATTCACTACTATGCGGTTCAGTCTGAACTGGAACATCTGATTCGTGGATTGTTCAAAAAACCTTACTTCCCGGTTCCGTTTGAAGCTTTGCAGGCTCGTATACACTTTCACGTGTTGGAGCCTCGTAAACCGGTGCAAGTGGGTGAATTCAAAGTCACACCTTATCAGCTGGATCATCCAGATCCATGTTGGGGATTTAAGGTTGAAGCTGACGGTAAAGCGTATGCTCACTGTGTGGATACTGAGGGCACGCGCGTGACTCAGGATGATCTGGGAGATGATCTGCCTTTATATCAGAATATCGATTTGATGTATTTTGATGCTCAATACACGTTGCCTGAGTTGGCGGAAAAAGCAAACTGGGGTCATAGTGCCGCACAAGTGGGGCTGGAGATTGCATTCCGAGAGGGAATCAAACAAGTCCTGTTTGCGCATCATGATCCGGGTGCACGTACGGATCATGTCTTGGAGTTGCGCCGTCAGACGATGGAATACTATAGCTCTGTGGCGAAAGCATCTTCTGAAAACAACGAAGAAATGCCGCCTGTCATCTGGGACTTTGCTCACGAAGGACTTGAAATCATTCTGTAAAAGGCACCTTAGGGTTCGGTGCCTTTTTTAAATACCAATTCAACCGAAGTTGGATCAAAAGGTGCTTGCACGGCGTTTAGTGCCTTCAAAGTCTCCTCGTCTAAAACAACTTTTACCGCATCCTCAGGAAGAGAAAAGTCATCCGCGGGAAAGCGGCTGCCAATTCGCTTCATGAAATCTGTCCAGACCGGCACACCGCCACTTGAGCCGGTGAGTTTGTGCTGAAGATTGTTGTCGTAACCCACCCACACGATTGTTGTTAAATACGGAGTGAAACCGCTGAACCAGGCGTCTTTGTTGTCGTTGGTGGTTCCCGTTTTTCCAGCTGCAGGATTGGTGAATCCATTCAGAGGAATCGCTCGCGCTGAACCGGAGATAATAACTTGCTTCATCATGCTGATCAGGCTGGCGACGATCGCGGGATCCTCAACCTGGCGGTCATTGGGGTTAAACGTGAACACTTCGGCGCCGTCTGCATTCAGAGCTTTGCGAACAAAAGAAATGTCTTTGCGTAATCCCAGATTGGCAATCGTCATGTAGCTTTGCAAAACTTCGCGGGGATACATCTCAAACGCACCAAGAGTCAATGAGGGGAAAGGTTTGAGTTCGGATTCAACACCGAATTTGTGGGCGACGTCGACGATGTTTCCAATGCCGACATTCATGCCCAGATTGGCTGTCGCGGCATTCATGGAATTTTTCAGGGCATAAAACATTGGAACCATGCCGTAATATTTCTTGCCATAATTTTCAGGCGCCCAGTTTTGACCTTCGAACTTTATGTTTTGTTTTTCGTCATTCAACAAAGTCATCGGGGTGTAGGGTTTGCCCTCGGAAGTTTCGTTCATCAAAGCCGTCAAATAAACAAACGGCTTCATAGTTGATCCAACCTGACGGTGGCCATCAATGGCGCGATTGAACTGGGTCATGCGATAGTTGCGACCACCAACCACCACTGTCACCAGGCCAGTGCGGTTGTCGCCAACCAGCACTATGCCTTCCAGGCTGTTGCCTTTTTCTTTAAGGCCTTTGATGTGTTTGTTCGTTTTTTCCAAATTATTCAGATGATTGCTGAGGGATTCCTGAGCGGCCTGTTGGGATTCCAAATCTAGGGCTGTGTAGATTCGCAGACCTTCCACCGGAACTTTCAGTGCTTCCATTTGTTTGCGAACTGCATCCAGATAGTACGGAGCTGTTTCCGTGGCCAATGTCACTGGAGCCCGCGGTAGCGGCTTGTTGTCGGCCTCGGTCATTTGGGATTCGCTGATAAAATCAAGACCTTTCATTTTATCCAAAACCAAGTGGCGGCGACGTTCTGCATTCGCAGGTTTTTTAAACGGATTGTAAAGTCCAGGGCTGTTAACAATGGCTGCCAGTAAGGAGCATTCAGATAAATCCAGATCGCTGACTTCTTTGTTGAAGTAATAGCGTGCCGCGGAACCGTAGCCGCGCACCTGGAATGAACCATTTTGGCCCATGTAAATGACGTTCAGATAAGTTTCCAGAATTTCATCTTTGTTAAATCGCGATTCCAAAAGAATCGACATGATAAATTCCTGGTACTTCCTTTTCAGAGTGCGTTCACTTGTCAGGAAATAGTTCTTCACCAATTGTTGCGTGATGGTGCTGCCGCCTTCCTTGCGACCCGTGGTGATATTTCGAACCAAAGCGCGAAGGATGCCCTTAAAGCTGATGCCGCCGTGTTCAAGAAATTGTGCGTCCTCAATTGCCATAATTGCGTTGGAACACGTGGGAGGAACCTCTCCTAATGTCACGGTTTTTTGCATTAAAGGTTCGTTACCAATGTACTGTGCCAAAAGAGGGGCTTCGCCAAAGACGGATGCGACTTCCTGAAAGGGCGCGCCAATATAGATTTTTGAAATGGTGTTGTCGTTCTGGAACACCAAAACCTGCATTGAGCTATCGACCTTTGCGGTTGAAATATCTTTATTCACCCAGGCAAAACAGCCAATTTGGTTCTCATCCAGCGGCAGTTGCAGTCGGGCGCTGCACTGCTCACGGTCAGCGATGAAATAGTCTCCTTGCAAAAGTCGCTGATCATAGTCACGTCGACGGAAATTCTGCTTGGTAAAGAGGCTTTCAATGCCGTCTGAAGAACCGGAGTTTCGTGCGCTGAAAACACGGGGGCCTGCATAGTATTCGGTGGGTACGATGAATCGCTTGGATTCAAGCTTTTGTGTCATCTCTTTTTCGAGTGAAAAATAGGAATAAGTGGCAAACCCAAGTCCCGCGATGATTGCAAGCGTCACAAGGATTGTAAAACAAAATAAAATGGTCTTTAATCGTGGTCGCAACATGCACATAGAGTAGTACGAAAAACAGACACTGTTGAAGTAGTTTTTTCGTGAAAGGGAAAAGTTGTGGCTAAGAAGAAATCTTCTGCAAAGAAAGCCGTAAAAAAGACCGTTAAAAAGGTCGTAAAAAAAACTGCGAATAAAGTAGCAAAAAAAGCATCTAAAAAAACTCCAGCAAAAAAGGCAGCTGTTAAAAAGGCGCTTGTTAAGAAAAAATCAGCAGGAAAGCCGGTTAAGAAAGCTGCTCCCAAAAAGGCTGCTCCCAAAAAAGCTGTTTCTGCCAAAGTCACGCCAAAGAAAACGACAATTGCCAAAGCTCCTGCCAATAAACATCTGGTAACGAAAGCGGCTCCTCAAAAGATTGTGGACTTGACGGATTTTGTGACTCCTTTGGATGATCGTTTGATCGTACAAACATCAGGTGCGGAGCGCACAACGGCAAGTGGTTTGCTTTTCATTCCTGATACGGTAGCGGATGTTTCCGGGAACCTTCATGGAACTGTTGTTGCTGTTGGACGTGGGCATGTGAATATAAAAGGCCATCTGCGCCCGATGGAACTTAAAGTGGGGGACAAAGTTGTCTTCTCACAATACTCAGGCTCTAAAGTTAAAATTCAAAATGAAGACCTCGTGATCCTTCGTGAAACCGAAGTGATGGGCGTGGTTGAAAAATAAAGGAATACGAATGTTGAAAGCACATTTTCTAAAAGTATTGGGTCTTTCCATTGTGCTGACGTCCACTGCGGCGCAAGCGATGTCATTGGACTGGTCGGGTGGCTACCGTGCGGAATGGGTTGAGGTTGATAAACCTTCTTTGACGAACCCGACGGAAAGAAAAGCCTACGGCTTGAATTACCTTTATCTGACTCCGAAAATTATCGCAGCAGATGGTATTAACATCATTTCTCGCTTTGATGTGTTCAACAGCGAAATGTATCCAGGTTCCCAGTTGGGTACAATCTGGGGCATGAACACTTCTGATGTCCCGGCAACTTCCGGTAACCAAGGTCCGGCAACTGTTTCAGCAAGTCAGTTGTACTTGAGCGTGAATCAGGAATTTGGTTCCTTAAAAGCGGGACGTATGCCTTTCGATTTCGGTCTGGGCATGTTGTATTCCGGTGGCAATGGAGCGTTTGATCACTGGTATAATACTCGTGATATGGTTTCTTACAAAGTCATCGTGGGTGACTGGTCTTTGACGCCGATGTTGGGTCGTATGTACGCCAATGATTTTGGTCAGGGCAACAACCAGACGTTCT
Organism: Bdellovibrio sp. HCB288; assembly: GCF_047305935.1. Lineage (GTDB taxonomy): Bacteria > Bdellovibrionota > Bdellovibrionia > Bdellovibrionales > Bdellovibrionaceae > Bdellovibrio. The sequence goes on along the minus strand of NZ_CP178619.1, from coordinate 855,723 downwards.
GGGGTGCTCAGCTTCAATACGAAAATATCGAAGCGAAATCTTTGATGGGCGTTTATGTCGAGCAGAAAAAAGGTGCTCGTACGACATTGAATTACTCTGACGCGCAAAAAGCTGCCTATTGCGCAGGCGCGACTCCATGTGATGTGTCTGGTGATATGAGCATCAACACGACAAGTTTCGTTATCGGTCGTGGTTGGGATTCTTTCGGATATAAATTCGAAGGTGCGTTCCAGTCTGGAGAAACTGGTATCAGACGTGGCACTGAAGACGTAAAAATGGACGGCTTCGGTTTGGCGGCAGAATTGTACTTCCCGGCAAGAGAATCCAAATGGGACTACTCAATTAAACTGGGTATGGCGACTGGTGATTCTGATTCCTCAAACTTCAGTGGATTTGCATTCAACAAAAACTACGATGTGGCGATGTTGATGTTCAATCACCGTTTGGGCGGAGCTGATCTTTTCAACACGAATGCGGTTAAACCAAGATACCCATCAGATCAAACGCAACCAGACCAGTTGAATGTTGGAAATTCAGCGGATGACGAAAGTGTTGGCAATGCTTACTACTTGGCGCCGACTGTGAATTACACAATCAACGAGCGCTTCAGCCTTCGTAATACACTTATTTATGCTCAATTGATGAACGCTGTGCCGAATTCTGTTGATGCTAAAAAAGATTTGGGCCTAGAATGGGATATCGAAGTTGTTTATAAACCAATTGAACGTGTTCAATGGGTGAATCAACTTGGATTGTTGTTCCCCGGTGAAGCTTGGAAAAATGGTACAGGCACCACTGGTAACAAAGGTAACGATTTTACGTTTGGATTTGCATCTAAAGCCGCCATCAGCTTTTGATCACAACTTGATTGCAACTTGTACGACAGCTTGATGACTACATGATACTACTTGTTTGGTGGTGAGCAGGGCCCCGGGGGGAAACCCCCGGGGATTTTTTTGCCTTTTTTCTGGGTGCTTCAATTTCAAAGGGAGTGGAATCGGATATTCCGCGACACGCCCTCCAGGCTCACTGTGGCCCGCCTTTAGCGGGTGCGCGCGTCCATGCGCCCACAGAGGTCGCTGCATATCCGATTCCACTCCCTTTGAAATTGAAGAACTCGAATCTGTCATTTGAAATGACCGGGGGGATTTCTTGAGATGGTGGGAGCGGGGAATTAGAATCTGGGGATGAAGATTATTTTCTCATTTTCCATTTTCGTCTTCTGTTTTGTGGGATGTGCTCATGCTGGGGGGCCTGTGCCGGATTTGCCTATGGTTGATAAGTTGCAGGATGTTCCTTTGACGGCCGGGAATTGGCAGGTGGCTTATGATGGTGGGGGGCAGACGCATTTTCCTTTGGATGGTACGGGGGATTTGGTTTTTTATCCTCAGAAGGCGCGGACTTCGGGGCAGACTTTTGCCAGTTTGATTTTGCTTAAAAGTACTGTGGACACTCCGATAAATGATTTTGTGGCGCGACTGGAAGTGACGACGGTGAGTCAGTTGCGATCCTCGACTCCCAATGATTGGGAAGTGTTCTGGTTCGTCAGTAATTACCGCAAGGATCCGAAATTGATTAAAACTGCGAATTACTTTCTTCAGAAGCCCAACACAGGCGTGGAGATGGGGCGGTTCTTCGAAGAGACTGGGCAGAAGTTTTTAATGACTTCTGAAGCTGCAAAACTCAGTGTCGGGCAGCGTTCAACTTACTATTTTGCAAAGCAAGGGAAGAGGTACCGGGTTTTTCGTGACGGGGTTCAGGTTTTGGACTACCAAGGAAAAGAGATGCCCGAGTCTCTCTATGATCAGGCGGGGGCATTGGGACTATACGCAGAAGATGCAGTGGTTCGGATTCACTCATTCGCATTTCGGGCTTTGTAGGGGAGTAACATGAAGCAAGTATTGGTATTGATTTCCACGTTATTTATTTCTGTTTCCGCGTTTGCCTGGAAGATGGTTGCTAATGACACTATTTTTCCGAATGCTCCGCAAATGAAAATCTATCCGATCAATTCCAAGGATGCTTATTCTGAAGTTCTTGTTCGCGTAAGCCGAGGGACGGTTCGAGTCACAAATCCGATGATCTGGTTGAAGAACAAAGGGCAGCAACCTTTGTGGACTATTCAAGGTGACTACCGCGGGCCACGCGATGCGGGGGCTCGTTTTTTTCAGGATCAGGTTATTGATCTTCGTATGAACGTTCAAAATCTGGATAGAAACATTCCTGCAAATATTCAAATCTACGTTCGCTAAAAAAGGAAACGGGCCCGTCGTGAGCCCGTTGGAGGAAGTCGTTAGTTTTCTCTTTTTTGATTAGTAGCGAAGAGAACCCGCTGTTCTTCCTGTACCCAGTGATTGCGTTTGAATGTTTTGAACCGGCACTGTGTTGATCGTAGAAGTCCCAGCTGGAGACGGGATGAACTGTTGTGGCATACCTGTCGATTGGAAAGTGCCATTGATCACTTGAACCGGTACTTGACCTGGAAGTGTTGTGATACCAACTCCTGTTGCTCCACCGCGACCCGCTGAACTTACGCGAGAGTAAGCTACACCATCGACCACGATAATACCGTCTGCTGAAAGTACCGCCCCTTGGCCAGCCATAATCTGAGCCATTTGGTTGTTGATTTGCATTTGCAGATTGTTGGACATTTCATTTGCTTGCGCCATACCTGCTGGAACGATCTGAGCCGCTTTATAGTATACAGAGAAGTTGCCCAAATCCTGGCGGCGAATATCGAACTCTTGAAGATTTTTGTTATCCCAGGCAGCCTTAGCCAATGCCACGGATTCCTTGGAAAGCATTTTATATGTCGCCGTCAAATCTTTCGCAAATGGTGTCTTTCTGATGTTGGAATCGTTAGCCATATCGCCAAGTGGTTTCAATGATTCGATAGTTTGTTCCTTGATATCCTTATAAGTCAGACCAGCATCAGAAGATCTAAGTTCTGCCAAATGTTCACCCAGTGGTTGAATCATTTCAGTTTTAAGGATCTCGACAACTTTTTTATTGTCGATATTGAATACTGAGGATTTTGTGAAAAGGTTCTGAACTGCATTTGAAATACAAGTGTTGATTGCATCAATGCTTTCATGGCGATCACGACAAGTGTCGACAGCTTTTTGAAGTGCGACGGCACCATCTTTTTTCCCGTTGGAAATCTCTTTTTCATCAACCAAGGATTCTTCTTTATCCTCAGCAGCTTCTTTTTTCGAGACTTTTACGCGTTCAGTGCCGCGCTTGGCAGGTTCTTCTGTTTTGGCTTCTTCTGATGCTGTTAGCAGTTCTTTTGCGATTTCATTTAGTTCAGAAGTATTGGTTTTGAAATTTTCATCAAAGACGTATGATGTGGAGCAATTGCCACAAAGGACAATGGATCCGCTCTCTGTTTTGAATTCGACTTTATTAATTGTAACGTCAGTTTGGTCACCGTTTTTGCGATATTGAGCAACGTATTCTTTGCCATCATGTTCAAAAGTACTGCTTTTGAATGATTCCTTTTCGGATGCAAGATCCGTCAGGGAATAGCTGATCATGGATTTTGGCGGCGAGATATTGAAGCCAAGAACCGCCAGTAAAACACCTGTCATAGCCCATTTTTTTTGACTGTCGTTAAATTTCATAAAGTCCTCCTTATATATATGGGTCTTCCAGACCCTATTTCCTACTACTAGCTAAAGCGAAGTGCGCGCCAACTGGTGCCTGTTTGGTTGGCACGGGTAAATGACCGATACCCCTGAGGATTCTCATCTTGGGAAGGGCGTTCTATAAAACCTCATATGTCGAACTTCTAGGGTTTCACTCTGAGAATTCTTTATTGCCTCGTGTTTTCATGGGTTTATGGGTCTGGGGGTGTGTTAATGGAAATCCGCTAAAAATGACCATTTTGGGCCCTTCTGCTTGCGTAAGTGGCGATTTTCATTGATAACACCCACTCAATGAAGCTGCATTTTCACCCTTCTCCTAGGCCAGAACATATCGCTGAATCCGATTGGAACAATTGGACCTGGCAGCTTCGTCATTCCCTGAAATCCAAAACGGATTTTGAAAAGAACTTCCAGCTCTCTGATAACGAGCAGGCAGCCTTCAGTGAAGGGGCAGAACTATTTAATATTCGCACGACGCCTTATTATGCCAGTCTTGCCAAAGACGAAGGTGATTCCATTCGTCAGATTTTGATGCCGCAAAAATTTGAGATCGAAGAAGGTTCCCAGCAAATGCTGGATCCTTTGGGCGAGCGCAAAAACAACCCGGCTCCACGCGTGATTCATCGCTATTCAGATCGTGTTCTGTTTTTGATCACGGATATCTGCAGTGTTTATTGTCGCTTTTGCACACGCAAGCATTTCACCGGTCAAGAACAGGCTTTTATTCGTAACGAAGAGTATGAAAAGGCCCTCGAATACATCAAAACACATCCTGGTATTCGTGAGGTTATTTTGTCAGGCGGTGATCCGCTGACGGTGAGTGACGGGCAGTTGGATCGTGTGTTGGGTGATTTACGTGCAATTGAACACGTCGAGATCATTCGAATTGGATCACGTATGCCAGTGGTTTGCCCAATGCGAGTCACTGATGATCTGGTTAAGATTTTGAAAAAACACAAGCCGGTATTTTTGATGTCGCATTTCAATCACCCGAACGAGCTGACTGCGGAAGCGGCAGCAGGTCTTGAAAAGCTTGTGGATAACGGCGTTCCGGTGATGAATCAGATGGTGCTATTGAACGGCATCAACAATCATCCGGCGCTGGTGCAGGCCTTGAATCGACGTTTGCTATTTTTAAGGGTAAAGCCGTATTACATGTTCCAATGTGATCCTTCGCAAGGAACGGATCATCTGCGCACTTCGATCGAAGATTCCCTGGAAATTCAAAAAGAGTTGTGGGGGCATTTGTCAGGTCTGGCGATGCCAAATCTATCCGTGGATATTCCTGACGGTGGCGGTAAGACGTATCTGGTTCCAAACTTTGAAACGGCCCGTGACGGAAATGTGCGTTTTTATAAAGGTTGGGACGGTGTCGATGCAAAATACGTCAGCCCGGCGCCAGAGAAAATCAAAAAGCCGGAACTGCATCATTATCTGGAAGAGTGGAATAAATTGAAAGCGGCAAAAGCTCCGCTTTAAGGCTTGTAAACCAGTTCCAAAATCCCGTAGTCGTTTTCCACGCCCACTGAGAAATCGAAAAATTCAACTTCAGGTTTGCCGCTGAACTGCAACCACTGAGACATGGAATCAAACTTACGTGGCTCGGAATTGCGATCTGTCACCCAGTACAAGACCTGGAATGCTTTTTTCTCAAGCTTTGGATGATTGTATTCCTGAACCAGGAAATGCACGCGGAACTCGCGCAGCATCTTGGTGCCTTTACCACACCAGACATCCCAATCCCAAGCGTCAGGACGGTCGTAGACATGGGCGCATTTCAAAATGATTTCGCCATCGTTGCTCATCCAGCGAAACTGAACGTTGTCTTCAGTGACCTTCTTGGGGCCGATCAATTCAAATCCAGGTCGGGGAGCTGCAAAACTCAGTGAGGAAACCAAAAAACCCAAAGTAACGATGAAAAACTTAAATGTTGTCATACTTCAAGGGTAACAATGGGGTCGGCAAAAAATCAAAGTAAAGTGGGAGATGAAAACGAAAAAAGGCTTCGGATGTCCGAAGCCTTTCGTCATTTCAAACTTTCAGGAAGCAATTAGTTCCAGAAAAGAGAGAAGTTTAGGAAAGCGATGTTGAAACCCATGTCCAATTCGCCTTTTTTCTCAAGACGAAGTTCTGGAGTGTAAGTGATGCCATCCAGGATTTGGAAACGTTTACCGCCGCCAAGGAAGAAACCGAATTGGTTTTCGTAGTCAGTTCCATCTTGAACTGAGTAAAGTCCTACACCTGCTTTGGCAAAGAATGATGTTTTCAAATCACTTTGGAAGTTGTAAGCGCCGATCGCCGCAAGGTCGATCAAAGTTTCGCTGCTTCCAGTATTGGAGTAAGCTTTTGAAAGGATGCGAATACCGCCTTCGCCGCCCACTTGCCAGCCATCTTGCAAGTAACGAAGGTAAGACGCACTTGCAGCGATCGCTGTGCCGCTATCGCAATCTTTACATCTGTTGCCGGATACGAAATTGCCTTGTGTAAGGTTCGTTGTGATTTCATTCATAGGAGCAGAGCTGTATGAAGTGAAAGAAGAAGTGTAATCTTTTGCAGAAGCTACAGAGCAAACTGCGGAAACGATCACGGCTGCTGATACTAAAAGTTTTTTCATGGAGACTCCTTTAATTGTTCAACAAAATGATTGTTGTTTATCAAAAAGGAGTCAACCCAAATTCTATTAAACTCTCTCCAGACGAGCGTACTTAGCCACAAACTTTTTTACTGTATTGTCGGTGAACATAACGCTTACTTTCAAGGCATCTCCGGCACCCTCAGTGGCGTAAACCGTACCGACTCCAAATGTTGGATGGCGCACGCGCATTCCTTTGGAGTAAGAACTCTTGTTGGATGAGTCCATGTCGTCATAGTCCGGGAAGGCCTGCGTATCGAAGTCGTCGCCACCAGTGCGTGGTTTGTTGCGGGTTCCGCCACCTGATGAGGACCATGCACTTGGAAAGTACTCATCCGAGTTGCTGCCACTGCTTCCGTATTTGGAAACAAAACGCGGAGCTTCAGCCGCCGCAGATTTGAAAGTGACAAACTGATTCGGAATTTCTTTTAAGAAACGGGATGGAGGATTGAATTGCTCCTGGCCCCAAACGCGGCGCATTTTTGCGTATGTCAGCCATAGCTTCTGGCGAGCGCGGGTCATGCCCACGTAAGCCAAGCGACGTTCTTCCTCGACATCATCTTTGTCTTCGGATTCAGAACTGCGGGCACTTGGGAAAAGATTTTCCTCCAGACCGACGACGAAGACATAAGGGAATTCCAAACCTTTGGAAATATGCAGAGTCATCATCGTCACCGAATTTTGCTCCTGATCCAAAGAGTCCACGTCATTCACCAAAGCCATCTCCTCAAGAAAGCTGGTCAAAGTGGATTCTTCGCCACGTTCTTTGCTGAACTGGGCGATGGCGTTGTCGAGTTCCTCTAAGTTTTCAATACGAGCTTGAGCTTCAGGGGACTCATCCTTTTTCAAGGCCATCAGATATTCTGTGCGATCCAAGACGATGTGATAAAAGTCAGTCAGTTTGAACGAAGTGGCATTCACTTGCAATTCGCCCATCATATCCATGAAGCGGCGGATTTTACCGGAGGTGCCCGCGTTGAACAGGCGCTCATTCACGGCTTTTTCGGCAGCTTCCATCATCGTCATGTTCTTTTGATGAGCCAGCTCTTCAATTTTCTCGACGGTGGTTTTACCAATACCGCGTGCCGGGACATTGATAATGCGTTTGAAGGCGATATCGTCCGCGGGATTGATGGAAAGTTTCAAGTAGCAAAGGATGTCCTTGATCTCCATGCGCTCATAGAAGCGCACGCCGCCCACCAGGCGATACGGAATACCTGTTGTGCGAAGTTGTTCCTCCAGGACGCGTGACTGTGCATTGGTGCGATAGAAGATCGCATAGTCGTTGTAGGAACCCTCGCCGTCATTGATCATGGTCTGAATGGTTTTTGCGGCGAATTTCGCTTCGTCGTATTCATTGCGTTCTTCGCGCACATTGATCAAATCACCTTCCTGATTGGAAGTGAAAAGCGTTTTGTCTTTTCTTTGCGAGTTGTTTTTGATCACGGCCGTGGCGGCGTTCACGATGTTTGCAGAGGAACGATAGTTCTCCTCCAGTTTAACAACTTTCGCTTCTGGGAAATCCTTTTCGAAATCCAGAATGTTCTTAATGTCAGCTCCGCGCCAGGAGTAAATCGACTGATCCTCATCACCAACAACGCAAAGGTTGCGATGAGCTTTGGCCAGCATCTGTACGAGCAGATATTGAATGTGATTGGTATCCTGATACTCATCCACCATGATGAAACGGAATTTTTGCTGATATTGCGCCAGAATATCCGGATACATGCGGAAGAGTTCATAGGTCTTCATCAAAAGATCATCGAAATCCAGACTGTTGGCTTTGCGCATTTCTGCTTCGTAGGCTCTATAGACATCGACAGTTTTTTGATCCATCAGGCGTTTGTTGCCTTTTTCAAATTGCTCCGGATTCAAACCCATCATCTTGGCGCTGCTGATGCGACCCTGGAAGTTTTTTGCCGGATAAATCTTGTCGTTGATGTTCAATGCCGTCATGACTTTTTTGATTTGCGCCAAAGAATCAGAGGAGTCGTAAATTCCGAAGAATGGTTTGTAATCCAAAAGCGTGATGTGCTGACGAAGGATGCGAACGCAAAAGCTATGGAAAGTGGAGATCCAAAGCTGACTGTGAACCGGAACCTGAAGGTCGGTCAGCAGTTTGTAAATACGATGTTCCATCTCTTTGGCGGCCTTATTAGTAAAGGTCACCATCAGGATTTCTTCAGGGCTCGCGGCTCCGTTTCCAATCATATTTGCCATACGGTGGGTAAGAACCCGTGTTTTACCGGAACCCGCTCCCGCCAAAATCAACACAGGTCCCTCAAGGGTTTCAACCGCATCCTTCTGCGCAGGATTCAAATTTTTCGTAACAAATTCCAATACATCCACGTTGATGCTCCCATTCCCACAAGCCCTGCCTGTTGTCCTAAACGGACCCTGCCCGCCGAAGCCTTGGCGAAGGAGGGTGTCGAAGTTTTAGTGGGACTGACAAAGTTTGTCTATCCCTAAGTTATCATTGAGTTTTTTGTGAACTTCCGCTAAAACTATAACGCATTTGGTCGAAGACCGTGCGAGGCACCTTTTTTATAGTGCCTGGAGAGGACTTTGTGAAGCTTGTTCTTCCTAAAATCACTTCCGTAATCCTATTGGCCATGGCTGTCACGGCGTGCTCTGGTCAGGAGAATACGTCGCAGGTCTCTGGTTCTGTTCAAGTTCTTGCTCCCATGAACGATAGCAAGAACGGGTACTCCTTGAAATTCATTGAGCTTTCAGGTTTGGATAATCTGCGTGAGGTTTCCGGACGTTTCGTTCGCTTTTTTATCAGTCCCCGAATTTTGGACAATCGCTTGAATGGCCCTGCACCGCAGGGGCGTTTTATCAAAAACACCGATGGCAATTTCGTTCCTACCAATGAGCAAAGTCAGCAATTGGTGGCGATCTATGGACATATGCAAAATCTGGCAAAGTTGGATGAAGAAGTCGGAGCGGGTGGTGTGAATCACTGGCCGCGAGATATTGGCGTTGCAGTTCGTGAATCCAGTGGCTTGATTAACAATGCACTTTACGATGGCTCGACAGATTCCATTTTGATCGTTCCGTACACTCACCAAAATCTTCCAATCGCAGTGAATGGTGGGATTCTGGCGCATGAACATTTTCACTCCCTTTACTACAAATTGGTGATGAAGGACTTCAAGGATCCGGCGGGCGAGCAGGAGATCCACACGGGATCCAATCATGATCGCAGTGAATTTTTGAAGCTGGCGGGAATTGTGGAAGATAAAGCGAATGCGACTTCTTTGCGCGTCGATGGCGCTCCGAAGATTGGCAAAGGTCGCGAGGTTGTGGTTTCTGAAAAATTGGTAAAGCGCTATTACAACCGTTATCTTCACCGTGGCCTGAATGAAGGCTTGGCGGATTTCTGGGGTTGGGTTTACACCGGCGATCCCGAATTTATTGCTTCCTCCCTTCCTGACTTCAAACGACAACGTTCTTTGAATGTGGCAGAGTATGAAGTGGTCAGTCTGGTTGCTGCAGAAAGACTTCGCAGCATCACGGCAAGCTACGTGAACTTCAACTCCCGTCAAGCCTATGAGGAATACATGCGTGACATGGCATACAGCCTGGGAACCAAGTACTCACGCTTGTTGAAATTGTTCACTGATAAATCAGCGGAGTCCCGCGGTGTCGATGCTTTGGAGATGCGCAAGAAAGTTGCGACCTGGATCGTGAAGACTCTGCCGGTTTTCCGTCAGGACTTTATCGATGTTGAAGCAAGCACTTACTATCCACCGACTCGTTTCCTGACGGTACTATCGGCGCAAATTCCTGATATGAATGAAAAAGAATGTCAGTTCATGGTCGACATTATTAATTCTGCAGAGACGAATTCCAATAAGAGCTGCTTAAGCCAAAACGGACGCTTTGAAATTACCGAGGCTCAGAAATGAGACTGATCTTGGCGGCATTGGTTTTATTGGTTTCCACAAATGCTTTTGCGCAACAGTCGCGCATGAAAAGACCTGTGGTGGCTCCGCAAATAAATCAATTACAGATTTATCTATTGTCCTTTGAATTGCGCTATGAAAAAGATGCGGCTGAAAACTGGCTGGAGCAAAAGCCGCAGAATATCAGTTTTGCTTATCGGGCAACGGCCTGGTCCATTTTGTTTGAGTACTCCAAGTTCAATGAGTCTTCCGGAAACTCCACATTGAATATCGAGCGTGATCACAAGGAGATGGTTTTGTGGGGGCGCTGGCACTTGTGGAGACATGGACAGAAAAATCCGCGCTTTTCCATTTTTGGCGCGGGCGGAATTGGTACCTACACCGAGGAAATTACTACTACTCTGGCAAGTGATCGTCTGACGGAATCAACAGGTGCAAAAATGATGGGTGGTTTCGCGGTGGGAGCAGATGCCTCGTATCAATTCACGAAAAGTTTTGGAGCGATCGCAAGCTTTGAGGGGCGTGCGCTGATGGGGCAGGATTTTGATCCCAACCCCACGTTTGGCGGCATTGTGCGCACCGGACTATTTTTCGCCTGGTAGCTTCAGACTAGTGAAGTCTTGAATTGCCTTCGCTGTCCTTGTCTTTTCTTTTCTCATCAGAGCCACTGTGTTCATCTTCCAACTCGGCATTTTGTTTATGGAAATATTCGTACTCAATCTCATCGTATGTTTCCGGTAGTAGCGAGTTCATGCTGCGTACGACTTCTTTTCTTGCTTTACGAATAGAATATCCCAATCCAAGCAGACTGAGACCGCCAATGATCAAGTCGACACCAACGAAAGTTCCAATTGTCCAAAATGAGGATACCGGAAAGCTGAACAGAATTATTGCCGCAAGTAAGATGGAGACCAACCCATTCATCAGGTAGTAGCCCCAGCCTGTTGTGCGTTCCACAGCAGCACCTATGACTTTCGCAAGTCCTCCGGCGAAAAGAAAAAAGCCAATCATAAAAGTCAGAACCATCGTGTTTGCGACCGGATTTCTGGCGATGAGGACTGCACACACCAAAGCAAGACAACCCAAGGCAACATGGGGCCATAGCTGTCCAGTCTTACGCCCTTGGATACCATACACGATCTGTGCGATGCCGCCGATGGCAAGAATAACAGACAAGGTCATGACTGCTGCAAAAGTGGTGGCCGATGCAAATGCCAAGGCAACAAGTCCCAGCACTGTGTAGAGTGTGCCAACGACAATCAAGCGAGTGGATTTTTTGCTCATGTAGCCTCCATCCTTTGCCCGCCGGGCTACGGCTGGCGAGCCATTTCGTTTGTCTTAAGCATGATCTTGCTTTGAACCATTACCAAGGGGGAAGTCGGCGGATTGATCAGAGACATGGAGCGAGTTGGACTTTTGATTTAATTTTGGGACCAGAGTCTTGGGCATAAAAAAAGCCTGCGTTTAAGGCGCAGGCTTTTTCGCGAGTCTTGAGTAAGGAAGTTACTCAGTGATTTTTTGAACGATTGCAGAGGATACTTTTGCTTTTGTCAGCAATTCAGATCTGTAAGAAGCCGCTTCTTTGGAAGTGGCGAATTGTCCAACACTTACGCGGTACCAGGTTTTGCCTTTGATGTTCGCAGGAATATAAAACGCGCTGTAGCCTTTGGTTTTCAAATCAGAAGCGAATTTTTGTGCTTCAGCTTCGTCAGCATAAGCTGCAACTTGAACAGTGAATTTACCCACAGAGTATTGAGCTACATCTTTTGGCAAAGAAGAAGGAATGCGTGATTCCTCTTTTTTGGCAGCTGCAGCAGGAGCTGTGCGAGTTTGAGGTGCTTTGCCAGCTGCCAATTCTTTAGCTACAGAAGAAGGCTCTTCTTTAGTTGCGGATTTTGCCGGAGCGCCATGCGTGTCTGCTGCTGTTTCGGCGTGAGGTGCGGGAGCAGTGCCATGAGCTGGAGCATGTGCAGTTTCACCGTGCGCAGGTGCAGTACCGTGAGCATCAGCAGCAGCTGTCGGGGTTTCGTCAGCAACGAATTCCTCAGCGAGTTTGGCAATCTCATCATCAGTCATAGCGCCGGATTTGGATTCTGTTGCAGGCGCGCCGTGCTCAGAAGCCACTTCGCGTGTTGCTGTGGATTTTTGTGGCTCCAATTGTGAAATCGTGTGTTGGTTGTCACTAAAGCTCTTGCCGGCAAATAGACCCACCGAAAAAGAAAGTAGAGAGATGAACAAAACTATCACTAGTTTTACAACCGTATCTGATTTCGCTGCCATTTTTTGAATCCTCATAATGTTAAAACCCGCGTGAATGCTTAAGTTTCGGGCCCTTCCTTTGGCCTTACATCCATGGTAGCTTTAAGTCCTGGAATCGGTCAATCATCTGACGGTCCTGACTTAGAGGTGACAGCGTGGAAAACAGCGTAAAATCAAGGGATTGGAAGCAGGTCTTAGGTACGGCGATCAAAGCTGTGAGCTTGGGGCGTGAAGTGCTTCTCAATTATTTCGGTAACTTAGAGCACATCGAACACAAATTCCAAGCTGGACTTGTGTCAGAGGCCGACAAAGAATCAGAACGAGTCATCTCGGACTACTTAAAGAAAAATTTTCCTGACATAGAGTTCCTTGGAGAGGAATCATATGCCGCTGGGGCCAAGGTCCAGTGGGAATCTGCGGGAGCACAAGGTCGATGGATTCTGGATCCTTTGGATGGAACCACGAATTACATTCATCGATTTCCAATATTTTGTATAAGTTTGGGATTGGAAATTAACGGGCAGATTCAACTCGCTGTGATCGACGTGCCGATGTTGAACGAAACTTATACTGCGATTCGCGGTGAAGGTGCTTTTGTAAACGGTCGTAAAATTTCAATCACGAAAAATGAAAAACTCGATGATGCGCTGCTGGCAACTGGATTCGTGGCTGAACACGAGCACGTGATTTCCGAGCAGCTGAAAGTTTTCAACGATGTGGTTCGCAAGTGCCGTGGTGTTCGTCGTCCTGGAGCTGCGGCGTATGATCTGGCGCAGGTGGCTCGCGGTGTGTTTGACGGATATTGGGAAAGAAATATTCAACCATGGGATGCGGCTGCGGGAATTTTGTTGGTTGAAGAAGCCGGTGGTATTGTGACCACGTATCGCGGAGACAAATACAATCCCTATAAAAATTCAATTATCGCAGGACAACCTGCAATCGTGAAACAATTGCAAAGTGTTCTCGCTCCGAATATCAGTAAAGACTCTCATTGAGAGTCTTTACATCGTCTCGGTGGTGAAGGTCCTTGAAATTGAAGTCTGATCGGTCTTGATGACGTTGAAATAGATTCTGCCGATCTCGCGACCATCCGTGGTTTCGACGCTGATGCGTCCTTCGCCGGCGGCGTAATTTTGTTTCATGGAAAATCCACGGAATCCTTCTTTGCGCCCACCCGAAATTCTCATGGGCACTTTGTCGGTGCTAATCCAACCTTGGCGCGGATCTTTGTAATACCAGTGAACGATCACAGAATCATCAAAGCGGGCGGGGGAGTATATTTGTGCAAAGAAATATATTTTATCACCAGGCTCTGCGACGAAATCCTGATCGCCATTTTTCCAGAACTTCCAGGATGGGTTTTCATGAGACAGCAAATATTTGCCTTCTGATTTTTCGATTTTGTGGTAGATCCCCATGTTCTGCACCGTCAGAGGCACAGGTGGAATCCATCCTATGAAGTACAAAATCACAAACAATCCCAGCACGCTGAAGCCGGGCAAGGCCAGTGTTCTTAGTAACAGCTTTTTATTGTCGACCTTCTTGTTCAGCATCCGGTAAGCGCCATAAACCACCGCCGCTGTCAGTGCGATGGATGCAAGGAATGTGGTGATTCCAACGAATCCCACCAGGACCGGAATGGTCATCGAGAAAAAAGCAAATAGGCAGATGACGTACAGGCCCACTTTTAAATCCACCGCTGATTTTTGAACGGTTTTAAGTTCGTTCGCGATCATGATGCCCATCATCAGTCCGACGAAGACAATAGAGGAGAAGATGGATGAGCTTTTCAAAAAGAACAGTGAATAAACGCTTAGCAAGCTTCCCAGAAGAAAGTGCACAGCAAGATTTCTGTATTCCCAGAACTTGGTCACTCTGGAGCTTATCCGGGCCAGACCGTGTGTGTTGAGGAAGTCATAGAATAAAATCAGACCGATGACGCCAAGATAGACGATTTGCTGGACGATGCTAAGAGGATCATCGACATCGGAAAGTGTCAGGACATCAAAAAGAAAACCGCCCAGAAAGAAGGCGATATCCACTTTAGTTTCATTTTTTTCGTAGTAGTTCAAAAGGCGCTGTTTCAATGCTGTCATGAAATTAATAATATCTAAGGCAGCAGGCGAAATCCAACAAGAAAGCCTCCCTGTATCAGAGGGAGGCTATTTCAACCATAACCATATTGGATCAGTGGGTGAATTTGGATTTGATGGCGTCAATTCCGTCTTCGACCTTATCGGTCATTCGCGCCATAAAGCCTTTGGCTTGATCATCTGAAATATTGTATTGAGCCATTAGAGAATGGACTTTTTCTTTGGCAGCTTCTTTGGACAAGCCGGTTTTTTCGCAAATTAAGTTTACAAGATCATCAGGGCTTTTTAAGGCCTCGCGGATCTGATCTTCTGAAAGGTTCAGGTTGGAAAACTGGCTTTTCAAGGCGGACGAAATTTCGCCGAAGTGAGATTGCAGTCCACTGAGGTTCTGATTTGTTTGGTTATCCATAAAGAACTCCTTCCTTATATAGGGTCTTACCCACCAATATTATGAACCTCAAAAGCGGGACCTGCGATGGACCAAGGTCCTAGTGTGCTGATAAGCAGTCAAACTTGCCTCGCCAATTCTTTGACTCCCGTCATAAAAATTTTGGATGGAAACATTTTCCGGGGAGGCAAATTTTGCCTGTAATCAAATATGTTGGACTGCAGGAATGGTGACTGGACCGAGGACCTGTTGGCATTGCTGTTGCTTAGATGTTCCATGAGACCACTCCCATATTGTGGTCGTTCATCATGGAGGATGAATGGCAGAAGAAAATGCGCCAGCCGCAGAAGCAGCATCATCAGGCGGTTCAGGACAAAAGCCTATACTTCTTATTGCACTTGCAGTGATCAATATGCTCATTGTCGCAGGTGTTGGCTTTATGCTTTACAAAGGCAAGCAAAAGGAAGCCGCTGAACCTAAAATCGAAGACGTTATTAAAGGCGAGTCAGAGGCGCAACATAAAGAAGCCGCTGAAGAAAAAGAGATCGTCGGTAAAGTGGTTCCGTTGGAAACATTTATCGTTAATCTGGCCGGTTCAAAAGGCCGTCGTGTGGCAAAAGTGAACATTGAGCTTGAGCTTAAAGGCGAAAAAGCCGCGGAAGAGATCGACAAACGCAAGGCGCAAATCCGCGACATCATTATTATTATTCTTTCTTCCAAAACTTATGAAGAGGTTTCGACTCGTGAGGGTCGTGACAGCTTGAAGAATGAAATCAAAGACACGATTAATTCATTCCTGGTTCAAGGGAAGATTTCAAACGTGTTGTTTACTGAGTTCCTTTATAACTAAGGCAGGGCTATGAATCAGGTTCTTTCGCAAAGTGAAGTTGATGCGTTACTAGCCGCGGTTTCCGACGGGGATGTGGCGTCTTCAGACTCACCTAAGTCCGACGATGGTGGTGGTGGTTCCGGTGGCGGCAGTGGCAAGGTTGAAGAGCGTAAGATTATTTCTTACGACCTGACCAGCCAGGATCGTATCATCCGCGGCCGTTTGCCACAGTTGGAGGTTATTTACGAAAAGTTCATGAGAGCTTTCCGTGTTTCCTTGTCTTCAGCACTTCGTAAAATTGCATCTATCACTTTGACGGGCACAGAGTTTTTGAAATTCGGTGAGTTCATCAATACCTTGCCGATGCCGACATGCATGTGCGTTTTGCGTTTCGGTAATCTGCGTGGTTCGGCTCTTTTCGTAATTGAAAGCAAGCTGGCTTATGCATTGGTGGACAGCTTCTTTGGTGGCGCAGATCGCCCCTACACCAAAATTGACGGTAAAGATTTTACGCCGATCGAACTGCAGATCGTGCAAAAGGTTGTGGGTCTTGCGATCAACGATCTTGAAACGGCATGGGCCTCTGTTGAAAAGATCGGTTGTTCTTTCGTGCGTACTGAGGTGAATCCACAATTCGTGGGTATCGTACCACCGACAGACGTGGTTATCGCCTCCACTTTTGACGTTGAGCTTGAGAACGCATCAGGAACTGTTTCCATCGTGATTCCTTATGCGACGATTGAGCCAATCAAACAAAAACTATCGACAGGTTTCCAGGTTGAGTCTGACCAAACTGATAAGAAGTTGTGGACTTCCACAATTCAGGAACAGCTTTTGGAAACAGATTTGGAAATTAAAGTGAACTTGGGTGAAACCGAGATCAAGCTTCGCGACATGATGGGACTGAAAGTGGGGGACGTAATTCCTCTGGATCAGGACGCCACAGGTGAGTTCGAAGTTGAAGTAGAAGGTATTAAAAAGTTTTTAGGTTATTACGGAATACATCATGGAACCGTGGCTGTCCAAGTGACTCGTCCGGTAATCAAGTAGGGGGATAAATGACAGACGATAAATTGGACGATTTGGCAGATCAGTTAATGGCAGAAGCTTCCGGTATGGTAGCTGACGGCGGTGCTGCTTCCAAAAAAGAGACAGGCAGCGGATCGCTTGTAAAAGACAGAAACTTGAATCTGATTTTGGACATTCCATTGAAAGTAACAGTGGAGTTGGGCCGTACGAAAATGCCGGTGAGTGAGCTTTTGAATCTTACTCAAGGTAGCGTTATTGAATTGAATAAATTGGCCGGTGAGCCAATGGAAGTTTACGTGAATGACAAGTTGATTGCCCGCGGTGAAGCCGTGGTGGTCAATGAGAAGTTCGGTGTTCGTTTGACTGATATTATTTCTCCGGCTGAACGCGTAGAACAGCTGAAGTAAGAGGTTTTTGATGAAGTGGATTCTTTCTCTTCTTTTTGTGATTTCCGTATCTGCCCAAGCGGCAGAAAAAGAGGCCCCTACCTCTGAGGCGGCTCCGGCTGCTGTTACTACGGAAGTTGATTCTGAGGCGGTAGCCGTTGAAGCCGCACCTGGTGCGGAAGCCGTGGCTGCCAAAGATATGCCTAAAGTTGACAACCGAAAAGAATCAGAGATTCCACTGAATCTGGAAAAACAAAAGAATGCGGGTGCGGAAGGCTCTGGCTGGTTCCGTATCCTGATGACACTTTCACTTTTGGGAGCTGTGGGTTGTGGCGCATTTATTTTCCTGCGCAAATACTCCGTTCCCAAAGACAGAAAGCATCAGACTCAAATCAAGGTGTTGCAGCAGCATTTCCTTGGTCCCAAGAAAAGTCTTGCGATCGTTCGCGTGGCGGGGGAGTCGATCCTGATCGGTGTTACCGATCACAATATTTCAATGATTAAGTCTTTGTCCTTGCTTGATGACGAAGTTCCTGAAGAAGCTCCGAAAAATTTCGGTAAAGTGATGGGATCATTCGTGGAAGATCAGGCAGAGGAAATCGAAGAACCAGCAGCTCGTGTCAGCTTCAAAAGTACCAAAGGTCGCGCTCAAGAACAGGATGCAGATGATGAATTTGCGATCAGCGGAATCAAGGACATTGTTTCCAAACGTTTGAAAGGCATGAGGAGTTTTCAGTGAATCTAAAGAAACTGACTCTGTGGAGTTTGATTCTGTTGCCACTGGTGTTGTTGACAAGCTCCCACGCATTTGCGCAGGTGACTTTGCCGACGGTGAACCTGGGGTTCAAGACGGCAGACAATCCCAATGAAGTTGTAAACGCAATTAAATTAGTTCTTATCATGACGGTGCTGACGTTGGCGCCGGCAATTTTGATTATGATGACGGGTTTTACCCGCATTATCATCGTTCTTTCTTTTCTAAGACAGGCCATGGGTGTGCAGCAGATGCCACCGAATCAGTTGCTGATCGGTTTGTCTTTGTTTTTGACTTTCTTTGTGATGCAACCGGCATTCAATGAAATCAACACGAATGGTGTTCAGCCTTATCTTAAAGGCACGATCTCGCAAGATCAGGCGATCGAACAGTCTCTGGCTCCACTTCGTAAATTCATGTTCAATCAAACCCGTGATTCCGATCTGGCTTTGTTCGTGAAACTTTCAAAGGTTGAAAAACCGAAGACCCGTGCGGAAGTTCCGACAATGGTTTTGGTTCCAGCATTCGTGGTTTCTGAATTGAAAACCGCATTTCAAATCGGTTTTATCATTTTCCTTCCATTTCTGGTTATCGACATCGTGGCATCCAGCGTATTGATGGCGATGGGTATGATGATGCTTCCGCCAATTGTTATCTCTTTGCCATTTAAAATTATGCTTTTCGTACTTGTCGACGGTTGGGGTCTTCTGATCGGTTCGATGGTTAAAAGTTTCGGTTGAGGTGTAAAGTGACTGAAGATTTAGTAATCAGATTAGGACAGGATGCTCTTCGTACAACAGCGATGCTTGCGGCACCTCTGTTGATCAGTACTCTTGTTGTCGGCTTGGCCGTCAGTATTTTCCAGGCTCTTACGCAAATCAATGAAGCAACACTGACTTTCATTCCCAAAATGATCGTAGTTGCTGCGGTTATTGTACTGGCCGGACCCTGGATGATGGATGTTCTGACAAGCTATACTTCGACATTGATTGAAAACATTCCAGCGATGGTAAGGGAATAGATGCTGAATTGGACTGCTTACACAGAAGGACAGCTTTTGCTATTTGCGCTGGTATTCCTGCGCATGATCTCCTTTGTTGTGGCCTCCGCTTTCTTTGGATCTGAGACAATTCCCACGCCGGTTAAAGTTCTTCTGTCGATTGTTCTGAGCGTTCTTCTGTTTCCTGTGGTTAAAATTGGCAACATCGACTACCTGGTTATTTCAAATGAAATCATATCCTTAGCTATCCGGGAGCTGATCGTTGGCGTATCCCTTGGGTTTTTAACCCGGATCTTCTTTTTCGTTGTCTCCATGGTGGGGGATTTGACTGCGATGAGCGTGGGTTTGTCAGCGGGTCAAATGTACAATCCATTACTGGGTACGACGGGCAACGCACTGGAGTCTTTCTACTCCACATTGGGCACGTTGGTGTTTTTGGCGATCAACGGGCACCATATTCTGATTCGTGCAATTGTCGAAAGTTATTCTTTGGTACCAGTAAGTTCTTTGAGTCTGAATGTAGGGCCTTTTGCTGAAATGGCGGTGTTTGGACAAACAACTTTTATTCTAACTATCAAAATGTGCGCACCCGTACTTGTAACGATTCTGTTGGTGAATCTGGCGATGGGTATTCTGGGAAGAGCAGTTCCCCAGATCAACGTCCTGGTTACGAGTATGCCAGTTACGATAATGATCGGTATGGCCGTGGTTTTCATTTGTTTGCCATTGATGATTTTAGAAATGAACGGCTTGGTCGAAATCACGGCCTCGCAACTGTTCAAAGTGATGAAAGCATTGTAGAATTTAAGCAGAGATGAAGTTCTAGGAAGGAACTAAGTGTCAGACGAAAACGACAGCGAAAAAACCGAAGACGCAACGGACGCCAGACGGGAAGATTTTCGCAAAAAAGGTAACGTCGCTCAATCCAAGGAGTTGGCAACAGCAGTATTGTTGTTGGCAGCTGCGGGTGGCGTCTATGCTTTGGGTCGTTTCTTTTTCCAAAATTTCTATGACCTGTTTCTTTATTCCTTCGGCCCTGAATTGGTAACAACAATTCGTTCGGGCAACTTCACAGATGCTCTTCGTATGAACGGAGAGAAGACATTGATACTGATCGCTCCCGTTATGGGGATCGCTGGTTTACTGGGGGCTGCTTCAACAGTGGCGCAAATTGGTTTCCTGCAAGTCGAGGATGCTTTGACGCCGGACCCAAACAAGCTCAACCCGGTTGAGGGTATGAAGCGTGTGATGAGTCTTCGTGCGGTGATGGAGGCGGTCAAGGGCATCCTGAAAATGGGTGCCATCGGTTTGGTTTTGTATTTCTTGTTACGTGGGGAAGTTCATCAGATTCCATATATGATGAGCTTCTCGATTGAACAAATCTGCACTTACATTGGCGCCATCGTCGCCAAGCTTTTGGGTGGTGTGGGTGGAATTATGCTGGTGCTTGCGGGCGCTGACTACTTCTACCAACGCTGGGACCTTGAAAAGAAGATGATGATGACGAAACAGGAAGTGAAGGAAGAGCACAAGCAGCGCGAGGGTGATCCTATGATCAAATCGCGCATTCGTCGTATCCAAAGGGAGATGGCCTCCAAGAGGATGATGGCGGATGTTCCGACGGCAGACGTTGTGATCACGAATCCGACCCATATTGCAGTGGTTCTGAAGTATTCAGACAATCTGCCGGCCCCCCAAGTGGTGGCGATGGGAGCGGACTCGGTGGCAGAGAATATTAAGGCGCTCGCAAGAGAGCACAATATTCCGATCGTGGAAAATAAACCGCTGGCACGAACGATCTTTAAAACCATGAAGATCGGACAGGTGATCCCAAGAGACCTGTTTGTTGCGGTGGCTGAAGTGCTTTCATATGTTTATCGATTGCGTAGGAAGAAAAGATAATGAACGACGTTTTTCAATTTCTTAAGAGATTCGAGAAAATTACCAAGAACACCGACTTGTTCATTGCATTCGGTATCCTGGCGATCTTGGCGGTAATGATTATTCCGTTGCCACCGGCAATTTTGGATATCACCCTGACTTTCTCTTTGGCGATCAGCATTCTGATCCTGCTTGTAAGTATTTATACAGAACGCGCGCTTGATTTCACATCATTCCCCTCGCTTCTTTTGATGACGACCTTGTTCCGCTTGTCCTTGAACGTGGCGACAACTCGTTTGATCCTGACTCACGGACACGAAGGTGAGCAAGCTGCCGGTCACGTTATCGCCTCGTTTGCGAACTTCGTTGTCGGTGGAAACTACGTCATCGGTTTCATCATGTTTGCGATCCTGATCGTCATCAACTTCATGGTAATCACCAAGGGTTCCGGGCGCGTGGCCGAAGTGGCTGCTCGTTTCACCTTGGATGCGATGCCTGGTAAGCAGATGTCGATAGATGCTGAACTGAATGCTGGTCATATTACCGAAGCCGAAGCCCGTAAACGCCGTAAGCAAATCGAGCAAGAAGCTGACTTTTTCGGATCCATGGATGGTGCCTCGAAGTTCGTACGTGGTGATGCCATCGCCGGTATTATTATTACAATAATCAATATCCTCGGTGGTTTGGGTATTGGGGTGATTCAAAAAGGTTTGGATGTCGGTACAGCGGCAAAATACTACACGATGTTGACGATTGGTGATGGTTTGTTGTCACAGATCCCAGCTCTTATCATTTCTACCGCTGCCGGTATGATCGTAACCCGTACCTCAAACTCTGACAAAGACATGGGTGAAGAGGTTACAAGTCAACTTTTGGTTAATCCACGTGCTGTAATGGTGTCTGGTGGTGTGCTGATCTTGATGGGTTTGGTTCCAGGACTTCCTACATTGCCATTCTTGTTAATGGGTGGTCTGTTGTGTGGAACATCGTGGGTTATTAGGAAGTTCAAAGCTGAAACGGCTGCTGCAGAAAAGAAAGCTTTGGAAACTCAGGCGGTGGCTCCGAAAAAAGAAAACATCGAGAGCATGCTTCCAGTCGACATGGTCGAGTTGGAAGTTGGTTACGGTTTGATCAGCATTGTCGAGTCTGATCAAAGCGGTGACTTGCTTGAGCGCATTGTCAGTATCCGTAAGCAATTCGCGTTGGATCTGGGGATTGTGGTTCCAAGTATTCATATCCGCGACAACTTGCAGTTGGCGCCGGGTGAATACCGTCTGATGATCAAAGGCAACAAAGTCGGTGGCGGTATGCTTCGTCCTGAATCCTTGTTGGCCATGGATCCAGGCAACGTTACTGAAAATATTGATGGTATCAAAACCAAAGAACCAGCGTTCGGGTTGGATGCTTTGTGGATTTCTCCGAATCGCAAAGAAGATGCAGAGATCGCTGGTTACACAGTGGTGGATTTGCCAACAGTTATGGCAACTCACTTGACCGAGATCATTCGCTCTCACGCTCACGAATTGTTGGGTCGTCAGGAAGCTGCGACTTTGGTGGAAAACTTCAAGAAGTCTCACCCGAAAGTGGTGGAAGAGCTTATCCCGGATCTTATGTCCCTGGGCTCTGTGGTTCGAGTTATGCAAGGGCTGCTTAAAGAGCAGATCTCGATTCGTAACTTGCTGACTATCTTTGAAACATTGGCTGATGAGGCTCCGCGCACGAAAGATATCGAAATGCTGACTGAAGCAGTTCGCAGATCCTTGGCTCGTGGAATCACCGCAAAATACACAACGGATCAGGGAAACATTCCAGTTATGACTCTGCATCCGGTTATCGAGGAGCTAATCGCCAACTCGCTTCTGCAAACAGAGCAGGGCGTTCAGTTGGTGATGGATCCAAACACGGCTCATCGTCTGATCAACGAGATCGCACGCGCTGTGGAAAACCATCCGGAAGTGGCAAGTCAGCCGATTCTGCTGACCAGCCCAACTTCCCGTAGACATATTTACAAACTGACTTCGCGTTTTATTCCTCAATTGGTTGTGCTTTCGCATAACGAGTTGACCTCAGATGCGGATGTTCAATCGGTTGCACTTGTGGAGATGAGCCATGCAGGTTAAGAAATTTGAAGCACGTACAATGAAGGAAGCTTTGGAGATGGTGAAGTCCCAATTGGGACCTGACGCCATTATTCTCTCTGCCCGTGACAACAATAAAAGCTTCGGCCTGGTTGGTGAAGGCAGTGTGGAAATCACAGCCGCGGTTTCCGAGGAAACTCTGCAAAAAAAGAAATTTGCAGAATCCCGCTTGCGCGAGCAGGATCGTGAAAGATTCCTTGCCAGTACAGCTCGTCAGCAAAAAGAGTTGATTCACAAAATGGTGGAAAAGCATGTGCAAAAAAGCCAGGCTCCAGCACCGATCACACAACGTCGTTACATTGATATTGAGGATGAAAACGAGTACGCCCGTCAGCAAAAAATGTCTGAAGAGCGTGTGAAGAGCGCTGCGCAAAGAGCATTGCATGCTTTCCAGGAGCAGGAGCAGGTTTTCCAGCCAAAGAAAGCAGCACCCACTCCACAACCGAAGCCAGCTCCTGCGGCACCAGTAAAGCCGCCGGCTGACAACGAAGAAATTCGTGCATTGAAAAATGAAATTGCCTCCTTGAAACAGGTGATCACTCACTTCCAGCAAATGCCGCAAACATTCGTCGGTGCACATCCTGGTGCTGACTACGGTATTTCTTATGATTTGAGTTCGGTCTTTGAAAAACTGACTCGTTCAGGAATGGCATCTGAAATCGCAGCCGATATTCTGACTCATGCGCAGGAGACGCTGTCGCCATTGAAATTGAAAAACAAAGCTCTTGCAGAGGCCTTCGTGGCTCGTCATGTTCTGGATGCGATCAAAATCTCCCAGAATCCGACGGCAGGAAAAATCCACTGCTTCGTCGGCCCGGCGGGTAGCGGAAAAACTTCGGCATTGATCAAAATGGCCAGTCACATGGTGGTTCGTGAGCGCAAGAAAGTCGCGATCTTCACAACGGACACTTTCAAAGTGGGTGCTGCTGATCAGATGAAGATCTATGCACAGATTCTGAACGTGCCTTTCTCGGTGATTCGCTCTCAAAATGACTGGAGCAATCTGATGCGCTATCTGGCCAATGTTGATTGCGTACTGGTTGATTTCACCGGTTTAAGTCTGAAAAGCAATGAAGAGATTCAGATGCTTCGCAATCTGTTGCCACCTCAGGCGCTGAACGCAAGTATCCATCTGACCATGTCTTCAAACACCAAGGATGCGGATGCGATCGAGTTGGGTCGTCGTTACTCGGTGATGGGCTACAAGGATGTGATCTTCACTTCGTTGGATGAGTCCACACAGCATGGAACAATTTATAACTTTATGAAGCGCTTTGATATTCCATTGCACTCATTTGGAATCGGTTCTCGTGTTCCTGAGGACTTCGAGTTCGCCACGAAAGAGCGTCTGCTGGATCTGATTTTTAGAATTACAAAATTTAAACAACAGGATTCTGAGGCTGTATGAGTCGTTTAAATACTTTTGATCTCTATCGCACAAGAACAATCAGTATCACCTCTGGAAAGGGTGGTGTTGGTAAAACAACGTTGGTTGCAAATCTGGCGTTGAGCCTGGCGCAAAAAGGCAAAAAGGTTTTGATTCTTGATGGTGATCTGGGCATGGCGAACGTGGATATCATGTTCGGTGCAAAAAGCCAGGGCAGCATTCACGACATTCTGGCGGGTCGCAAGGAAATGAAAGACATTCTTTTGGAAGTATCCAAGGATGTGTTCCTGATTCCGGGTGGCAGCGGTGTTGTTGAGTTCAATAACCTGAATCACTTCGAAAGACGTGCCATGGTGGAAGCTATTGGCTCCCTGCCAATGGGTTTTGATTTTCTTTTGATTGATACGGCACCGGGAATTGCGGAAAACGTATTGTTCCTGAATTCCGCAGCTCAATCAGTCAGCGTTGTTATCACGCCGGATCCTTCCAGCTTCGCAGATGCCTACGCACTTATCAAAGTTTTGAACAAGAACTACAAAGTGAATCACTTCTCGATCATCTGCAATCAAGTGCGTGATGAAGAAGAGGGCATGAGTTTGTACAAACGATTCAACGATGTTGTAAATCGCTTCCTGTACATTGGTCTTGATTACTGGGGCTCAGTTCCAAATGATTCGGTTTTAAGAAAAGCAACACAAATGCAGCGTCTCATTGTGAGACACGATGTCGGTGCGGAATCATCCAAGGCGATTCGTCAAATATCTGCGCAGTTGGAAACTTCCTCGAAGCTTATTGAGGCTAATGGAGGAATGCAGATGTTTTGGGATCAAGTGGTGGGGGTCGCTTAAAGCGATCTACTGGTCCGATACAGAATTGGACTTTCAGCACACTTGGGTGTTTGTTAACATAGACTTCAAGAGGGATAAATATGGGGAAAAATGCGGCTTTGTTGAAGAAGTACAAGGATGAGCCACGTCAGCTCGCGCCGACTAAAAAAGACGACCTAATTAGAGAATACGCTCCACTAATTAAATTTATCGCTCAGAAGATCGCCGTTAGACTTCCTTCTAACATCGAATTGGATGATTTGATTTCCGCTGGTGTTATCGGTTTGATGGACGCCATCGAAAAATACGACTCCACACGTGATAATAAATTCAAGACATACGCGGAATTCCGTATCCGCGGTGCCATCCTGGATGAACTTCGTGCCCAAGACTGGGTTCCACGTTCGATCCGTGACAAGGCAAAACTTTTGGATCGCACCATGGTTCAATTGGAAGCTGACTTGGGCCGTACAGCGACGGACGAGGAAGTTGCCAAAGCACTTAATGTGAACATCGATGAGTTCCATGATCTGGTAAACCAAGTTCGTCCTGTTAGTTTGTTGCCAATCGATCAGGCGACGACATTCAGTAATACAGATAAAAAATCCATCATGGATATCCTGGAAGGTTCCCGCACCAACAGTCCGTTCAATCAATTGAATGTGAAGAACATCAAAGAGGTTGTGGCGACTGCGATCGAAGAGCTTCCAGAAAGACAACGCCTGGTTCTTTCGTTGTACTACTACGAAGACCTGAATCTGAAAGAAATCGGTCAGGTTCTAAGAGTCACAGAATCCCGCGTGTCCCAACTTCACGCTCAAGCAGTGACGCGCCTTCGTGCAAAACTGGCAGCCACAATCGGCGCCGGCGAACTAGAAGTAGCTTAGTTGTTTTAAATTAAAATTTTCTATCACACCTAAAAACGCCAGCTCACCTCTGGCGTTTTTTCTTTTGTGCTCAAAGCCATCCGCCCAAACCCGGGGGGTATCGGTCATGCCGTGATTCTTTAACCACGGTCTGAAACTCGGACGGAATATTTCTCCTTCGCAGATATCGCTCAAGTCAAGTCAGCCCAAAATCTGCACCCCTTCCCAGCATCTGGGGGTATCGGTCATGCAGAAAGATTTTTATCAAACGGCGAATATTCATCGCTATTCATACGGTGGGACTTTACGACGATCTTCAAAAGGGAGGGGTGCGCGACCACTTTCCTCGAAGGATCCCATTCATTTGGTTTTCAAAGTTAATAAGCTGGTTGTGAAGAAGGGACTTCGTTCTCCGCGACATTTTGCTCTCATGACGGCTTTAATGAAAAAGTATTCGTTAAGGTTCTTTGTGGGAGTGGAGCAGTTTTCAATTCAGCGCGATCATGTGCATATACTTTTGCGTGGGAGTCGTCGTTCAAATATTCAGAGCTTTTTAAGAGTCGTGGCGGGGCAATTCGCGCAAACCTTGACCGATACCTTCACGGAGCGGAGGGATGGGCCCAGTGTTTGGTTGCATCGTCCGTTTACCCGGGTGGTAAAGGGTTACCGGGCTTATCAAACGGCACGAAACTATATTCAACTAAATGAGAAAGAGGCGCTGGGACGTCCGTATTCGAAGACCAGATTGCGGGGGATGACTGCGGAGCAGCTGCGGGAGCTGTGGACTTGACCGATACCCCCGGATACCCGGGCTTTGGTTTGGGCTGGATGGGGTGGCAGTTGGCAGTGGGTGGGGCTCTGAAGGGTTGGGATGTGGTAGTATGAGGGGTGTTATAGGAGGTCATTATGCGAACTCCAATGTTGTTTTTAGCAGGTTTGATGATATCCGCAGCGACACCGGCATACGCCGCTCCCTCTTCGAATATGGATCAAATGATAAACGATTATAGCAGCTCTCCGGATGTGGATCGGGCGTTGCGCTCCAAGGGTGTATTCCAAAGACCTGGTGTGCTGCCTTGCCCTGATCAGTCTCAAATGACGAAAATGAATGATCTCGCAAAACTCGAGAATCATAGTAAAGACTGCCATCCTTCTGCAGGAGGGGCTTTGAGAGTTGATCCAGATCGACCTGACGGTGAGGTCCGTGGATCAGAGGTGCCGGCGCAGTTTCACTAAAGTGGGGGCCTGCATTTTGTTTCTGCAAGGAACTTGGAATATGTCTTGAAACGACTTGAATGTGAGTGAGTGATTTCTGTTGTGCTCCGGTAGTATTAGATTCATGAAGACAGTAATTCAAACAATCACAATCTTAGTAGGCTTTTTCTTAATCTTTCAAGCAACCGCGGCAGAGGCTTCCATGGCGGCTTACCGGGTGAACTGGCGCACAGCCGGTCTCGAGAAATTAAATACGGATGTGATTTATCATCATGACGTAGAACCCGAAATCGATGTGCAGGAAGTTCAGGTCAGTTGGGTGGAGACAGCCAAAAAGTTGGGCTGTAAATTTAAAAGCCAATTGGCGTTGGATGATTTCAAAGGCCAAACTCAAAACAAGGTGAGAGTGGTTGCAAACTTAGAATGGCAATTTTAATCACTCACTCTCGTCTTCGGGCTCTTCCATTTTCGCTTTGATCTTTTTCATAAGACGCGCTTCCATCTGGCGGACGGCCTCGCGGGTGATTCCGTATTTTTCGCCAATTTCCTGTAACGTCAATGGCTCGTCATTCAGAATACGTTCGTCCAAAATGATTTTCTCGCGGTCAGAAAGATCGGGACGGATCTCTTCAATTTTGTTTTTCAGAATTTCAAGTTGTTCCTGACGAGCAAGTTGCTCGTCCAGCGGAGCCTGGTTGTCGGGACTTTTCTGCAAATCACCCAAACTGGTGCCGGAATCTTCGTCTACCGGTTTATCCAGGCTGACATCACGACCGGTCATGCGCATGGCCATGTCGCGCACTTCGTCCTCGGGGATTCCCAGGCGCGAACTGATCAACGCGGTCGTGGGTTCAATACCCATCGCATCCAAAGCGTTCTTTTCTTTTTGCAGTTGATAGAAAAGCTTTCTTTGATTTTGAGTTGTGCCGATGCGGACCATGGAATACTGGCGCATCAGGTATTCCTGAATATAACCCTTAATCCACCACACAGCATAAGTGATCAGACGGGCACCTTTGTAAGGATTGAACTCACGCACGGCATGCATCAATCCCACGTTGCCTTCCTGAATAAGGTCGATCATTTTTGCACCGAACTTGGAATACTCAGCGGCCACTTTCACGACGAAGCGTAAGTTGGATTTAACCAGGGCTTGCGCTGCTTCTGGATCCTTGGTTTCAAAATACTTTTTAGCCAGGGTGATTTCCTCCTCTTTGGTCAGAACGCGGTACCGGCGTATTTCGTTCAGGTATATTGCCAGAGGATCTGAGGAAGTTATGGCCTTGGAGTTATCTACACTTGGCAGATTGGAGGTGGGCTCCGGCTCCAGAATTTCAACGTCGTCATCTTCGTTGGATGGAACGGCATAGGCTTTGTCGGCTTCGGCATGTTCCATTGAGGATTCGGCGGATTCATCATCAACGATTTCCGCCACGACCTGTTTGGTTTCGATTTTGTCTTTGGTAGATTTTTTAGGCGCAGGTTTTTTCGGACTGGCTTCGCTGGAAGCCGCCTTTACCTTTTTTGTGTCTTTCGACGTGGAGGTTTTCGCCTTGGTTTTTGCCATACAACCTTTTTAAACGGAAAGAAAAGAATCAGCCCAAATACTTAGCGAGCTTTCTTTCCAAAGTTTCCTGAACCTTACCTTTGAACGGAGTCAGCATCAACGGCAGATCCACGGTCACTGACACCTTACTGCCATTGCCCGCAGCGGCAACATTCATGTCCGCTTTGAACTGGGAGCCGTTCATTTTGCAACTCATCGTTCCATCAGTGAAATCGCACTTCAATTTGGGATCGAATTTACGAATATCAAGGTCGTTTGCTAAAAATTCTTTGATTTTCTTATAGGCTTCCGGCGCTGAGTGAGAGGAATCGTGATTAATCGTGAATTTAGGCATACTTCGGTCCTTTCTACGTACAACTTAGAGTTTGAGTATATAGCCGAGGCTCTGGCGTTGGGAAGGGTTATGGCTCCGAGCTTTACTAGGCTTTGGCCGCGATTAAACTGGGCGTTGGGTTTTGACGTTTGATCCGGGAAATGAGAGTATTTCTGAATGCTTGGGCTTTTTCTGGGCATTCTTTCCTTTGATAAGGGTTATCCATGAAATTTGTTAAGGATCTGAAGAGAACTGATTATTGCGGTAAAATGACGGCCGCTAATGTTGGGCAAAAAGTTGTTGTGATGGGTTGGGTCGATGTTCGACGCGATCACGGGAACTTGGTGTTCATTGATTTGCGCGATCGCGAAGGCATCGTTCAAGTTGTTCTGGATCCGAACAAAGCTGAAACGGCTGCTTCTAAAAATCTGCGTGGTGAGTTCGTTGTCGCTGTTGAAGGGGTTGTTCGTGCTCGTCCTGATGGCATGAAGAATACTAAAATCAAAACGGGTGAGGTCGAAATTGAAGCCACACGTTGCGAAATTCTAAATGAGTCCGCAGTTCCGCCATTCCAAGCCGGCGATAACAACGTCAATGAAATGCTTCGTCTGAAGTACCGTTACCTGGATTTGCGTACGGAGCGTTTGCAGTCTCACTTAATCACTCGTCATAAAGTGGCTCAAGTGGTTCGACGTTTCTTGTCTGACAATGGCTTTATTGAAGTGGAAACTCCAATTTTGTATAAATCCACTCCTGAGGGTGCTCGTGACTATTTGGTTCCTTCGCGTGTGAACCAAGGTACGTTCTATGCATTGCCTCAGTCTCCGCAAACTCTGAAGCAGCTTTTGATGATTGGCGGTTACGATCGCTATTTCCAAATTGCTCGTTGCTTCCGTGACGAAGACTTGCGCGCGGATCGTCAGCCGGAGTTTTCGCAAATTGATATGGAAATGTCTTTCATCGACCAAGAAGACATCATGGCGATGAATGAAAAAATGCTGCGTATGATCTGGAAAGAGATCAAAGGTATCGACGTGGGGGAAATCCCGCGCATGACATACCAAGATGCGATGGATCGTTATGGTATCGATAAGCCAGATACACGCTTCGGCATGGAGATCAAAGATTTGAAATCCATCGTGACGGGTTCGGGCTTCAAAGTATTCGATGATGCTTTGGCGCGTGGAGCGATTGTTCGCGGTATCGCTGTTCCAAAAGGGGGCGCATACTCTCGTGGCCAATTCGATAAACTGACTGATATGGCAAAGCGTGCAGGCGCAAAAGGCTTGGTATGGATCAAGTCTGAGGCGGATGGCACATTGACATCTCCAGTATCCAAATTCTTTACTCCGGAAAAACTGGCAGAGATCTTTGCAGCTACGGGCGCACAAAAAGGTGACTGTGCGTTGATCGTTGGTGATGAATTCGATATCGCATGTGCGGCTCTTTCCACGTTGCGTTTGCACCTGGGTAAAGAGTTGGGTTTGATTGACGGCAAAGCTTATAAATTCCTATGGGTCGTGGATTTCCCATTGCTTGAGTACTCGCCAGATGAAAAACGTTGGGTGGCTCGTCACCATCCGTTCACATCTCCTAAGGATGAATCATTTGATGATTTGTTGGGTACGAACGAGGAAGCTTACGGCAAAATCCTGGCGAAAGCTTACGACCTTGTTTGTAACGGTTACGAAATGGGTGGCGGATCTATCCGTATCTATCGTAACGAAATTCAACAGGCGATGTTCCGTCTTTTGGGCATGAGCAAAGAGGAAACTGAACACAAGTTTGGATTCTTCCTTGAGGCCTTGAAGTATGGCACTCCTCCGCATGGTGGTATTGCCTGGGGCTTGGATCGTCTGGTGATGTTGCTTTGTGAAACAGACGCTATTCGTGAAGTGATCGCATTCCCTAAAACAGCGAAGGCGACTGACTTGATGGCGGACTGTCCAAGTGAAGTTAAAAATGACCAGCTGGCAGAGGTTGGTGTTCGTTTAAGCGCACTGGCTGAAAAAGCTATAGAAGAGCGCGCTAAGACTGACAAGAATACTGCTGGTTAATTGGTGACTGTGATGTTTCCGGAAGTGGTCAGGATTTGAATCTTGGCCACTTGATCCGGGGAGCTTGCCGCCTGGGGATTCATCTGGGCGTGGTTTTCGATCTTGCCGCTTTCTGATTTCAATTCAAATTCAAAGATCTGATTTTTATCTACAATGAACGTAACGTTGCCGCTATGGGTTTCCAACTGCAACCGGCCTGTGTATTTTTCTGGAAGATATACAGTCGCAGTCAGTTTGGACTCTGTTTGCTCGGTGTATTCCTCGCCATTGATACTCATGTGAAACCAGTGTGCCGAAGCCGGTTCCTGCAACTCGAGCTTAATATTTTCCGCATCAGCTACCTGGAAAACATAAGGACCTTTTTCAAAGCGCGGAGCCGAGCCCTCGATGCTGACTTTCATTGTTGATCCATTGTAGGTGCGCACGTTGATTGGCATGCGACCACTTTGCAGATGAATGTGTTTAATTCCCTGAAGGAAGTATTCCTCCTGCTCTTTGTAATCTTCATCGCGAACTGCGAAGCTTGTCAGTTTGTTGAAAGCGGTGAAGATAGAGTCGGGATTATAGATCGTGTATCCGATCAAAATAATCATTCCACCAACGAAAATAAAAAAGAGGGCGATCATGCCCTTTAGGATTTTCTTAAGCATGACTTTACGTTTATCACATTGAAAATGACAAAGAAACGTAATTGAATAAGACACAGACAGGAACAGGAGATCCCATGCAAAGAGTTTTGCCGGAAACAACACTAGAAAAAAACATGATGTGCATGGGCGCGGTTTTTATTGAGGAAAACCATCTTTTGGATGATTTGTACGAACTCATTGGCTCGGACTTGGTGGACGGTCAGGAACTGGCTGAAGACGTCAAAGAGCAGGTTCTAGACGAGGTCGGTGAGTACTTCTTTCGATTAGACATGAACTGGGGCGACGAAATTAAAGCGGACTGCATTGAAATTCTGCAGGATTTCTGGGGAGTGAAGAGTCGCGAGGACGCCATCAGAAATCTGGAGGATATTCGTCAGCAGGGCCATCGCGTAAAATTCAATGTCTTACGTGGTTTGGTGCCTGCCGACGGCAGCCTGAGTGCGCAGAATCTGGAAAAATTTAAGCAGGTTTTTTCGTTTGATTTCAGCGAGGACAAGCCGGCGCAAATGTCTGATGAGGACTATCAAAAGCTTGCGATGTGGATTCAACGAACTTTGAAGTTTTTAGGCGAACCCGGAATTCTGGCTTGGGACGCTGCCCGATTTGTTCATCTGGTGCGCCTGTGCTTTACAGCCGGCTATCTGGAGGACAACGAGGCGTGGTCGCAAATTCTAAAGATGGCACCGATCGCCGATGGCAAATTTTCCAACTGGCTGGAGTTCTCCCAAAGCTTTTTGATTGGCCGTACTTTCTGGTCGGGGAGTGAGGATCCATTGGTTAAAAAAATATGCGAGCGCCTGTTGGGCCATCCTGCAAGTCCTTGGAATTTCTATCCTCTTGCTTAACAAATCCTGAAGCAGTACCGACATAGGTCCAGATTGCGCTAACGGGTCTCAAGCTGAGACGTCTTATTCCGATACGAAGTATAGGGGAAACCATGGATGGTTTTTCTTAAAAGCACACGGAGGTGTGAGTATGGAAAAGATCAGCGGAATTATTCCAGCAAGTCCACGAATGAAAATGGTGGAAATGGCTGCCGCTCAACCAGCGCGACCGGGAGCACCTGAGATGGGCCGTCCGCAAGGAAAGAATTCCTTGGGGGATCGAATTCAGCTTAGCAAGCAACTGGAAGAGATGCGCCAGACAGGTCAACTGCCGACGCCAGAGGCGCCGATCAGTTATAAAACTCCTGAGATGAGCAAAAAGAAAGTGATCGAAGATCTGAACAAGGCCTTCTTCACGAATCCAAAATCCATTGCTCGCGACAACGCGGAAATGACTCGTTCGGAAGAAGCCTTCCAGAACGTCAGTAAGGCGGAAGAGTTCTTCCCTCAGTCAGGTCCAGCGGCTCAACCAGGAAGCCATGGTCTTCCAGAGAGCAAAGTCGATAAGCCCCTTTAAAAATTCTTTGGCCTGAAGGCTCTCGACCGGCAATCAAAATGCAATCGAGCGAGAGCTGAATCAGCCGACGAATCGCAGTGAGACTCCACTGTGGGGCTCCCATTTGAATCAACATCTCCAGGCGAATCAAGGCCTGAGCGGCATCTTGCGCGTGCAAGGTACCAAAACTTCCCGCATGCCCAGTGGCAAGCGCCATTAAAAAATCCTTCGCCTCGGCGCCACGAACTTCTCCCATAACCAGACGATCCGGCCTTAAACGCAAAGAGCGCTTTACCAACTGTGTTTGATCAATGCCAGGTAAAATTCCCTGTGGATCCTCTCGGGTCAGCAGTTTCATGCTGGCGCTATTGGGAAGCGCGATCTCTGCAGTATCTTCGATGACCACCACGCGTTCATTGGGTTTCATTAAATTCAAAAGTGAATTCAGTACCGAGGTTTTTCCGGAACCAGTGGCGCCGATAACCAGGAAGTTCTTTCTTTCGTGAATAAGTTTTTTAAACAGCTCAATATCAGATTCGCGGCACCAGGAGTTTTCTTTCAGCTTTTCAAATGTCCATGGATTCTTAGGATGACGTCGCAGCGATAGATGCGGATGTGATTGAGTCAGCTCTGCACCAATTAAGCTTAAACGAAAATCACCAAAGCTGCTGTCAGCAGAGGGGTGTTCCACTGTCACGAAACACTTTGCCGCCTGGGAAATACGTTCCAGAAAATTGCGAAAGCTGATATCCGACAGAAACGTATCCTGATGTTGATGGAGGGTGCCAGCTTGTTCAAACCAGATGTTGTCGGGGCCGTTAACCAGAATTTCACTGATGGATTCATCCTCCATAAGACGGCACAGTGGGCCCCACGAATAGTACTCGTCGCGAATTCTTTGTCCTAAGCTATCAACCATGGAGGCGGTTTCTTGCTGGATCAAATGATCCATCTTTTGAGAACGCAACAGAGATTCCTCGTCGGGTGACAGCAGCAGTTCATTCAGTGGAATGTTCTGAATCTTTTTTTGAATTGTAGAAAATGTATCTTTCAAATCAGCGTTCATTTTGAATTCTTCCGACATGTTGTGGTGAAGGGTCTGTGTTCTCGCCTTCGTTCATGATTGTGGGTCTGACGAAGATAACTAATTCCGAGCGATCCTCCTTGAAATCCTTACTGGAGAACAAAGCGCCTAATACCGGTAGTCTGGATAGCAAGGGCAAGCCACTGGATGAGTTTCCATTCTCATTTTTTATCAAACCGGAAAGAGCAATTGTTTGTGGGCGAGTTATATCGAAGTGACTGGAGACACGATTTGTAAGGATGCCTGGCACGCCGTCAACTTCCTTCCCGAGGTCCAAAGTTGATATCTCAGTTTCCAGAGACAGACTTATACGACCTGATGAATCAGCTCGCGGACGCACTCTTAATAGAATTCCGTAGCGCTTCCACACAATGTCGTTGATTCGATAGTTCATAATTTTAATGGGAAATTCACCACCGGCCAAAAACTCCGCTTCATTGCCGCTGCGACAAATAATGTTGGGGCTGGCTAGAATTTTTCCATAACCCTTTTGTTCGAAAGCTGTGGCAAGGAATTCTGCATCAGAAAGCAATGTGCCTCCATTAGCCAGCAGGGTGGCGGAATATCCCGAGGGCCACTTAATCCCAAACCCCAAAGCAGCTGAATGCTTAACCTCAGCGACCGTAATCTGCACCTTAACGGTCGGTGCAATATCAATGCTGTTTTGATCTTTTACGACGGTCACACCAAAGGGGCGAAATAGTTTTTCGTACTTCTTGATTAAAGCATCACTTCCGGAAGCACGGATTTCCGGCGACGGAATGAAGATCACGGTCTGTGGAGGAATCTTTGCTTTGCTTAAAAGGTTACTGAAGTACTGCTGACTTTCGTTTTGGAGTTCCGGAGAAAGTTCAGCCCGCATTTGATAAGATGCACCGGATTCTTTTAAGGACTCGCCCAATCGGATCCAATCCTTCATGCGATACAGGCGACCGGTGACCAAGAGGTCCCCATCGCCAATTTCAACGTTTAAACCCACAAACTTGCTAATCTGTCTTTTAAGATCCTTGTATGCAACCCGCTTCGCCGGATGCAGAACTTGAATCCGGTAAAGTTTATCGTCGATGCGGGCGGTGGTAAGTCCTTCGCTAATACCTTTCAGTTGGAGGCGGCTTCCGATCGCTTCGGCTTTGATCAGGGCGCGATCCTGAATCCAGACTGAGGAGCTTGGATTGATCGGCAGCGAGGTGGATTCACCCAGCGAAATCGCGATTTCAGTGGGAGCGGCCAGTGATTTAAAAACTAAGAATGTTGTGAGAATAAAGACGAAAGTTTTCATGAGAGCCTGCCAGAGCAAGCTCAGGACGCAGTCCCTGCGGGTTTAAGGCCCGCCGAGTCTGCGAATTCCGGACATTTTACGGATTTGCCAGCGGAAGCTCGAAGAACACCGTCACCCCTTGATCCGTATTGTCGAATTGGAGTTGGGAGCTATGGGCCTTAAGTATCGCCTGGCAGATGGTCAGTCCAAGTCCCGTACCCGTTGAGTGGTGCATGACATCCTCGTCGATGTAGAACGGCTTCATGATTTTATCAATCACTCGCGTGGAAAGGTGGGGACCTTTGTTCGACACCGCAAAGCGCGCCACTTTTCCGTCGGCTATCACTTTGACCTCGATAGCGCTGTTTTCCTGTCCAAATTTTGCAGCATTGTGAATCAATCGCTGCATGACTTGTTTTACCAGACGTACATCCGCCATAACTCCCGAAGGGGAGATGTCGTTTGTAACCTTGAGCTGTTTTTGATTCAGAAGATTAACGACTTCCTTCGGAAGCTCATCAAACTCCGAAAATGCCACATTCTGTACGTCGATTTTTAGCTGATTGGTTTCGGCGCGCACAATAAGCAGAACATCATCAACCAGGCTCTTTAAACGATCCGCGCTGCGGGAGATACGATTCACCATTAGCTTGTCTTCATCGGCCAGCGAAGATTCGCTGAGCAATGCCGAGAAGCTTAGAATGGAAGTCAGCGGGGTTTTTAATTCATGATTAATCAAAATCATGAAATTAGATTTCGCCACATCCAGGCTTTTTAGTTCTTCAAGCGCCTTGGCTAGTTCTGAATTGCGGGTTTTTAGCTGTTGTCCCAGCTCGAATCTTTCAACCGCGTGATCCACGGTGTTCGACAAGTCGACCGGGTCCCACGGTTTCGTGAGATAGCGGAAGATCTGACCTTTATTCACAGCAGTTATGATGGACTCCAGATCAGTGTAACCCGTCAAAAGAATACGAATTGTCTCAGGATAGGATTCCAGAGTTTTTTCCAAAAACTCCACGCCGGTCATTTCGGGCATTCGTTGATCGGTGATGATCAAAGCAAGGGGGCCTCGATGTTGGTCGAGAACCTCGAGGGCCTGCTTTCCAGACGTGGCCTTTAGTACAGTATACTTCTTGCGAAAGAGCCGTTCTAAAGCCTCGACATTGTCAATTTCATCGTCAACACAAAGAATTGTGTGCTTGCTCATATGAACGTAGTGTAGGATTTGAAGTGTACGAGTGCAAAGTATTTTCGAGAAGTACTTTAGTTGTCATGGAGGACGACGAGCTTGGTCCAGTTTACTCATATTTTGGTCCGGAGTGATCAATTTTGAGTCAAGTCTCTGTCTAGTTCTGACGATAAGTGAAACGAATAGTGCTTATTATTTTCAGGAGATCGAGTATGAAATTATGGATTCGCGTTGCAACCCCACTGACGATCGTGTTGGGTTTTGCTGTGAATGCACAGGCTCAATTGTATGGTGTTGGATTAGCAGGCGGTATGCAGGCATGTCCTTATAATTACAGTGCGGGCTCGGCTGCGACATCTGAAGACGATATGGTTTCTGAGATTCAGCAATCCATCGCGCAAATGAAGAAAGACAAAGCAGAGAAAAAGCGTGAGCTGCAAAAGATGGAACGCGACATGAAGTACGCGAAGCGTGACATCGACGACGTGATCTCTGAGGACTATTCTTCGACGCTTTATGAGCATATGGACAACTCTCGTTCATGCAGCGAATACACAGGTTACATGCCAAATGGTCCGATCGTTTCGGCTGACATGGGCGAAGATGAAGAGAACCTGACACAAAACGATGAAGGAAAATCATCTCCGGGTGCCTTTACTCCGGTAGAATGGAATGGCACTGATGGTGGCGGCAGTTACGTTTGTAATAAAAGCAAACGTGGTGCTATTAACACCAGCGTTTGTTCAAACACAAAATATCAAAATAAAGATCGTCGTGTTGGCAGAGTCGAAAAATGTAAGACGTCCATTACGGCTTACGGAAAATCTGTTCAAACGGCAAACAGACTTCGTGATGATATCGAAGCAATCGATCGTTCTATTGAATATGCAAATGATGACTTGAAGGACGCTCGTAAAGACGCTCTTCAAGCAAGACAAGACGCTCAACGTGGTCAAACAGAAGCTGGCGTCTGCGGCAGCGGTGATTGTGCGGCTGCAGGTAATGGTTATCGTTATGAAAAACCTCAAACTGACTGGACAAGCGTTATCGCCAACGTCGGTATGGGTGTCCTTGGCATGTACATGGGCAAACAAGCAAATGAGTACTCTGTAGATGCAGCGGCAAATCTTGGTTATCCGATGAATCCGGCTCCTTATTGGATGATGGGCATGCCTTATATGGCGACGGGCCTGACTCAGGCATTCGCTGGTGGCAGTGGTGTTTACGGCGCGCAAATGGGTAGTGGTATCGGCGCTGGTAGTTTTGGTTGTTACGGTCAAAATGGTGGTCCATACGGAATGTACGGTCCATATGGTGGCGCGAATGGAGCGGGCATGTGGGGTAACCCCTATGCGATGGGCATGATGAATCCCTACGCTCAAATGGGTGGTGGTATCTATGCTCCGGGCATGGGTCCTTGGGGCGTTGCCGGTCCGATGGGTATGGGCATGGGTCCATATGCCAATGGTGGTATGAGTTTCGTAAACGGTATTGCCAACGGTTTCATGGGTTCATATCCAGGTGGTATGATGGGTTCCATGATGGGTAATATGATGGGCTCTATGATGGGCGGCATGTACATGGGTAACATGATGGGCACTATGGTCGGCGGCATGGCCTCCGGCGGTATGTACATGGGTGCTTATCCAGGTGCAATGATGGGCTCTATGATGGGCGGCATGGCTGGTTCATACATGGGCGGTATGTATATGGGTGGCGGAATGGCTTACCCAGGTGCGATGGTTGGTGGTATTGCCAGCGGTGGCATGTACATGGGTGCTTATCCGGGTGCAATGATGGGCTCTATGATGGGCGGCATGGCTGGTTCATACATGGGCGGCATGTATATGGGTGGCGGAATGGCTTACCCAGGTGCGATGGTCGGCGGTATTGCTGGCGGTGGCATGTACATGGGTGGCATGGCCGGTTCTTACATGGGCGGAATGGGCACATATATGGGAGCGATGTCCAGCGGTTACGCGGGTGATATGGGTATGATGCAAATGCAACAGCAAATGATGCAAATGCAGATGCAGCAGTATCAGTCTCAAATGGCGCAACAACAAGCTTACATGCAATCTCAAATGCAACGCCAACAAGCCTCTCAAAGCGTCGTATCTGAAATCATGAGCTTGCAGCAAAAGCTTTATTACATCCAATCTGGAGCTTACTCGGGTAGCACAGGTTACATTGGTGGTTCTGGTTCTTCCGGCTACTATCCAGTGGGCGCATACAGCACAACAACGATGCCAGGTGGTGTGATCATGGGTGGCAGCGGCACAGCAACGACACCGATTGGTGGCGGAGTGACGGTTCCAGGTTCCGGGATCCCAGTTCCAACAGGGACGACGGGAACGGGCGTTGGCGTCGGCACAGGTCGCTAATTTAAGAATTAAAAATTATAACTTAAAAAACATAAGGCCCTCTGATAAAACAGAGGGCCTTATGCATTTAAAGATCCCACGTCTTTACGACAGCCATACTCACTTCCTTGCCACGGGCGAATTCGCCACGGGTTTGATGTTGTTTGATTTGCCAAGTCCCGAGGACATTCGTTACGTGAATTTGCAGAATAAGACCGCTTTCCGTGGTGGCTGGCTGGTGGGGTTTGGTTGGAACGAAAACAAGTGGGCGGATAAGAAGTTACCGACCAAGCAGGAACTGGATGCAGTCTTTCCCAATTATCCTGTTTACTTATGCAGAGCCGACGGTCACACAGCCTGGGTGAATTCGGCCGCTTTAAAAGAACTGGGATTGCAATCGGACACAGGTCTTCTTTCTGAAGACGTTCATTTGCAAAGCTTCGAAAGAATTCCACCGTTCGAAAAACAGCAGCAGCGCCAACAGATTCTGGCCGCCTGCAAGATGTACAATCGCTCTGGATTTACTCATATCCGCGATATGTCCTGCACAGATGCTTTGTGGAATTTACTAGTCGAAATGGAAGAGGCCAATGAGCTGACATTGGCTATCGAAGAAAACTACACAGTTCATAATTTGAAACAGCTGGATGCGGCGATTGCATCTGTGTTGATGGCGCGAAAAACGCCCAGCAAACTTCTAAGAGCCAAGGGGATTAAATTTTTCTATGATGGATCCTTGGGATCTGAAACGGCGTTATTGTCTCGTCCTTATAATGGCGAGGGCGAAAACTATGGAAAAACTTTGTGGTCACTTGAAGACGTTGAAGAGTTGTTGAAACTGACTTGGGCTGCTGGTTTGGAAGTTTCAGTTCATACCATCGGGGATGAAGCAGCCCACAGAATGGTGAAGCTGGCCCGCCAGGTCTCGGCCCAAGGGTTTGTAGGTCGCCTGAATCTGGAGCATGCTCAAGTCCTGCGCCCGGAAACCATTCAGATGATGAAGCCTTTGCATGTCCGCTGTCATATGCAGCCATGCCACTGGCTGAGTGATCGTCAATGGTTGCAGCAAAAGTTGCGAGGACTTTATTCCTACGCTTTCCCATGGGAAGCGCTGAAGAATGCACAGATTCCGATTTCATTTGGTTGTGACAGTCCGATAGAGCCAACATCGTTTTTTTCGAACAAGAAAGCCCTCGAGGAAAGCCCCAAAGATCGTATCAAACGATTCACCGGGGATTTAAGTGTTTATCACGGGCATCCGGATGCGACTTATACAGATTCATGGACGATAATCGAAGATGATAAAATTCAGGAAGTCGTGTTCGATGGTAAAACTTTGGATCTGACTTAGGGTTTTGTGATAACCAGCGTTTTGTCTTTCAACGCGTAAGCACCGGCACTGCCAATTAATATAATTCCGACCGGATAAACCCAGGTTTTATTTTTCTCAATCCATTCGCCAAATCCTGATGTGTTTTTCGGTGAAGAGGCTGATTTGATACAATCGTTGTTAAAATAAACTGAACCGGAATTCAAGATTTGAAAGTCATCAATATTGGAGCTGAAGCTCTGGCAGTCCCCATTGACCAGCGTCTCTGCAGAAAAATTCTGCTGCATGAACTGATCATAAGTTCCCTTGAACGTCACAGTCTTGTGAGTATCTGAAATCAAAGCAAACTGATAGATGGCTTCTTTGGAGATTTCCAGATGATTGATAGCACTCAAGGTGAAAGCGGCTGATTCGATCATTAAGACCGAGGCGAAAGACCACTGACGTGCAATGGCCTGAAAGTCGACCTGTACTTTGCGGCATTTTTCCAAAGGGATCCCCAAAAGACCACGTACTTTGCAATTCAAAGTTTTCAATTGCACGTTGTTCTGTAATTCGGGTCGCTCCAAAAGTCGGCTGGTCAAATCAAAGACGAAGTTGGTCGCCGTCACACTAAGTGGACCGCCGTCTTCAATAGTTTGGAATTTCTCTGCAAGCACTTTTGCCGGAACTTCCATATTGTCACCGATGCGATAAAGATCCTCGTCCTGGCGTGGATTGCTTTTCAGCTTTTCAGATTGAAACTGGCTGTGGGAGATCGCGGCCGGATGACTCTTAAGGTAAGTCGTAAATTCCTCGGGACTGCTGCCTGGGGCTTGCAACAGCACTCCGCTGGCGAAGCAACTTGTTGAAATGAATGTGCCAGTGAAGAGAAGTAGTATCTGTTTCATAATATTTCCTAGTTCGAATATTCGATGCGCACGTTACTTTTGTTTTCCCGGGCAAGATTGGCGCCACGAGCTTCAGGATTCTGAACGACAGCGGTGAAAGGTCCGTTTCGTTGCAGAATTTTTCCTCCGTCCGCTTCCTTAACCAACACTGCAAACTGATCCGGATTTAAAGGAGCTCGCACCAGTTTCACGCGGGAGGCGACAAGTATTCCGCCGCTCTTTTTTTCTTCAGAGGCCAGGTACAAATCCACCACACCCCCCATGTCGCCAATGATGGAGCTTAAGGCTTCGGAGTTGGCAAGTTCCAGGGGAATCAAGACATGTCCACGGGGGATGAAGGTATCGACAGACTGAGGTTTTGATTCAATGACGGGGGCATCAACGGGCTCGTCGCTTCGATTAAAGAAGGCCATTGCCCCAAGAATGATGAAACCTATAATCAGCAGTCTGTGATCAAACTTTAATGCAGTAAATTTATTTACGAACAACATCTTGAGAGAATTGATATCGGTGATTTCGCTGTTTAATATTTTCATAACTTTTATATCCTTGGTGATTTTTGCCGTTACGGGAGTTCGATGTTGTTTGGAATTTGCTGTAGCCAATGCAAAAAACCAAAAGAACAAAGAACATGAAAAGACAGGTCTCTATCAGTATCTGTCCCTTTGAATTTTTGGTGTCCATGATTGTCCTTTGGCGGTCACAGTGACCGAGCAAGATTTTTTGAATTTAAAACTCCCCGAGATAAAGCCTCGCAGGTGATGAGGCATGCTGAGGTCGTATTGCCAGCTTTGCACCAGGGCTTGGCGGGTTTCGATGTCGAGATCAGTTCGGTAAGTCGGAGCGATGTCCGGGCCGTCCGGGGAAACGGACAGGCGGGGAGCTGTGCGGGGCTGGGTTGTGAATTTTGTCGTGAAAATACTGTCGTAATCCCGAAGCTCGGTGCCGACCATTCTTAGCCGTGATGAGGTGGATTGATTGGCGGACTGCAAAGCCAGATTTCCCTGAAGGATGATTTGCTTCTGACGAATACTTAAGATGGACTGGGCCTTTCTAATTGCGGCAATCTTCATAATTAGGGCGGCCTGGGTACCAGGATCTTTTGCTGCTAGGAGTGCTCTTTCGGCGAGAGTCAGTTCTTGAATGAGCTTAGCTGCTTTGGGATTCAGTTTAAGCAGGGCTTCGATTTGATTGCCGGCTTTTTCCTGACCTGCAAGACCACCGCTACGGCAGGCGTGATTGAATTTTTGATCGATTTGCATA
Organism: Bdellovibrio sp. HCB288; assembly: GCF_047305935.1. Classification (GTDB taxonomy): domain Bacteria; phylum Bdellovibrionota; class Bdellovibrionia; order Bdellovibrionales; family Bdellovibrionaceae; genus Bdellovibrio. Next base: position 813,140 of record NZ_CP178619.1, on the reverse strand, counting down.
AATCCAATTGCTGCATAAGACATCAAGCTGAATCCCAGAATAACGGGAAGCAGGGGAACCATGATGGCCAATGCAAAGCCATTTTGATTTTGGAATTTCATGGGGACCCCTTGAGTGGAAAGCGCATGATTTTTTCGATTTTAATTTTGGTTTTCAGGGTGCTGGAGATTTCCACACGTCCTTTCAGCGTATGGTTTTTACCCCAGCCGGAACGATGCAGGCGCAAAACTATTTTCTCTTTTTGCAGGGTGATCTTCCTGAGCTTTGGGATAAAGTCCTGTTCGCACGCGGACAGAGTGACTGCATCCGTGCAGATCATTGCTTCATGCAGAATGTGATCGGCATAGAAGTAAACCAGCGCCCGATAGCTCGCGAAGAACAGCAAACCGATAAATGCCAAGGCCACTGGTAAGATCAGAACGGTTTCCAGCAGCCCTTGGCCTCTATTGTCCCTTTTTTGAAGACTTGTCATTGACGGCGTCGTCGAAGAAGTTGCCGAAGTCGCGCTTTTTATAAACGCCCTCTGTGACTTCCTTGGCGGCAATTTTTCCGGAATCACCACCCAGGGCTTTGGCGACATTTGCAAATTGAACATCGATATTTGCGCCGACAAGTTTGATAACAGCCATACTGCCGACGGCGACGATGGCCACGATGATCAGGTATTCGATAAGGCCTTGGCCTTTTTTGTTTTTAATTATTCTTTTTGCGCTCATATTGGAACCTCCGGCTCGAGCTGTTTGCAAGAGGCGGAGCCGCTTAAGATTCTAAAAGTGACAATACATTCCCGCTGGCCGGATCGGGGCGGACATCTTTGGACATAAAAAAGGGAGCTTGTGGCTCCCTTTTTAGAAATCTATTTTGAACTTTCCTTGATGAACAAGGTCAGATAGTGGCGAACCATGTATTCCAACTTCACCGGTTGGTTTTGGTAAGTCCACACCAACTCGCCGAAGGCACCCCATTTAGCTTCAACAACGTGCTCGTCCATAACGTTTGTCGTTGTGGCCTGAGCATCACCAGCACCTGGTGTTGGGATGTAGTTTGTACCAATAAAGTTAAAGCGCACGCTGATTTGTCCTGGGCCCTTCAATGAAAAGATCATTTTGAAGCCGTTACGGAACAACATAAAGTCGGCGTGAGTTTTTGCGATACCGTAGATTTTGATACGACCCAAAGCGGATGGCTTTAGTTCGTTGAACGCTGAAGAAGAATCAACAAACTCTGTCTTCAAAGCCAGAAGGAACTGGATCGTTTCGCCGACCATGATTTTGTCAGCGTCGAAACCGAAGCTCATGTCCACAAGACCGGACTCTTCCATCTGCTGTTCAGCCTTCACAAGTTCTTTAATCCAGCTGATTTTCTCCATCGACTTCCCCCCATTACAATAAGCAGCCTCCTGGCCGCTAGTTGTCATTATTATCAATAATCTTGGGGGGCATCGCCCTTTGTCAAGACCGAGCGGATTGGCTCGGTGCGACGCAGAGTGAGGGGGCTTACTTAACTTGAAAAGTGCGAAGCGGGGGAGGGCTGTCGGTGTAACGAAGCAGCTCAACCGGTGGAATAGTGACGGACTCTTGGGTTTTGGTGATTTTGAATTGTCCTCGATGAAGGTGCTCTATTCGCAGACCCTCAATGCCTTCAAGATATTGAGGCAGGTCCATTTGGCTTGGCCCTTTTTCAAATTGATAGCCCCAAGGGAGAGCTAGGAGGTAAAGCTCGCCATGAACATTCATCATATCAACAGTTTTTTGTAGAGCCCCGGAAAAGTCCGTCGTGTAGGACAGAACACCGTACAAGTCCGTAACCACGTCCACTTTTTTCCAGGAGGCCGTGGGCATCGCCTCATAGGCGCCCTCTTGGATACTTAATTTTCCATTAAAGGTGGAAGGCTTGAACCAGCGATCCAGCTTGAAAGCCACGGCGGTCATCTGAGGTCGGTCGCTTTTGTTTTTGAAGGACTTCAAAAATTGAATTTGCGCTGTCGCTTTCCCAGCACCCAAATCCACCCAGTGCTGGTTGGCAGTAAGTTTGGCGATGCTTTCTTTGAAATCAGGATGTAATTCCAAGGAGTAGTCTTTAAGATTGCGGTTGGTGGCGAAGATGTTTTCCGCAACTCTCTTGGTGATCAGAGGGACCGAGGCCCGGGGAGGCGTGAACACCTCGGAACAAAGGGGAGCCGCCGCTTGGGCATTGCTTGAAAAACAGGCCATCATCAGAAGGACAGCAACCAAAAGCTGTCTCATTGTGAGACTGCCTGTCAAAGGCCCGCCAATGGCGCCCAATAAGGGCACCGGGGGAGCTTCCCAAAAGTGAATAATGCGCTTGCGGATTGCTTTCTTCATTCTGACTTTTAAAAACTTCAAATACTGAGCCAAAGAGGCGGTATGATGACGAAGGTCCTGCTGCTTGGCATTATCTAGCAAATATTCTAAACGGAAGATTTCTGCATATTTTCGTCTCAGTCTTTAACTCCAAATCAACGCAACACACTCAAAGAAAGCAAAAGCTTTGACAATGAGCCGCTATAAATTAAAGTTTTTAATGTAAATTATATGAACTTCATAGGAGGACATCATGGTTCGTAAATTGGTATTCGGTCTTGTTGCATGTGCGATGGTAGTTGGTTGCAAAGGTAAACAATCTCAATCAGATGCAAATATTTCTACTTCCCCAACTGGTAACACTGCAATTGAGTCAACGCCAATGAGCTTTGATCCAGCAGGTTCTGACTCTGGTAAAATCGATGGACTAGTAACAGTTCATTTCGGTTACGATAAATCCAGCCTTGATGCGAACTCTAAAAAAGATATCGCAACAAACGTTGAGTGGATGAAAAAGAACGGTAACGTAAAAGTACAAATCGAAGGTCACTGTGACTCTCGTGGTACTATCGAATACAACGTTGCTTTGGGTGAGCGTCGTGCTAACGCGGTTAAAGCGTACATGGTTTCCATGGGTATCGCAGCTGACCGTTTGAGCACTATCTCTTATGGTAAAGAAAAACCAGTTGCTAACGGTGATTCTGAAGAAGCTTGGTCTAAAAACCGCCGCGCTAACTTCGTACCTGCTCAGTAGTAAGTAGGGTCGCAGTGACATTGGCCAGATTACTCATCGGAGTTTTATTTTTTTCGGTGATGGTTGGATGCCAGACGGTCCCTGCGCCCATCGAGGACTACTCACTTGCACGGGCTGCTATCGATGCAGCCCGTTCTGTTCAAGCCGCCCGTCATTCGCCAGGATACTGGCATCAGGCTGAAGAAGCCTATCGCAAAGGTCGCATTTACTATAACGACCGTGATTTCGCCCGAGCTAAAGAACAATTTGTCAGAGCCCGATTCGCTGCTGAAAAAGCAGAGAACTCAGCTCGTTTGATACGTCAAAAGACCGGAGACATTCTATGAAGTTACTTGTTACCTTGGTTGCCACTTCACTTTTCATGACCGGCTGTCTGCAAACACGCAATGATGTTCGCAACACCGAGCAACGCCAGGTTTACCAACAACAAGTAACAACCATGCAGCGTGCGAACGCTGATGCCAGTGAGCGTGTGACTGATCTTCAGGAACAAATGCGCGCCTTTAATGGCCGCCTTGATGTTGTTGAGAATAGCCAGCAAAACGCAAACCTTGAAAAACAATTAAAGGCAGCTCAACAGCAAAACGAAGCTTTGACTAAAAAAGTAGATGTTTTGCAGGAAAGTCTGACCAAAATGGAAAATCAGATTTACCAACAAGCGGCTGTGCTAAATGCTCTTCAAGCCAATCGCCAGGCAGCGGAAGCTGCTGAAAAAGCGGCGGCGGAACGTGCGGCGGCTGAAAAAGCCGTGGAAAAATCAAAACGCGGTTCCTACGAAACTGCTCAGGAATTTTTCAATAAAAAGGACTGGAAACAGGCCATCTTGTCTTATCAAAAGTACCGTGATGAATCTCCGAAGGGGACTCATTTTGCGGATGCGACCTATAAAATCGGTGTTTCCTTCCAGGAGCTGGGTATGAAAGAGGAAGCTAAAACCTTTTTTGATGAGGTTTTAAGCAAATTTCCCAAGTCAGATGAAGCTCGTCGTGCTAAGATCCGTTTGAAGGGTATGAAATAAGAAAAAGTGATTGAAAGAGTATTAGCGATAGAGACCAGTTGTGATGATACCTCAGTTGCGATCGTGGATCGCAGCGGCTGGGTGCATTCCGTGGTGTCTGCTTCTCAGGATCTGGAGCACGAAGCCTATGGTGGCGTGGTTCCGGAAATCGCAGCTCGCAATCACTCCATCGCCCTGATTCCTCTGATCGAGGAAGCCTTTAAAAAAGCCAATATGAACTGGTCCGATATTCACGGGATTGCCGTTACCAACCGTCCAGGTTTGGTGGGGGCTTTGATCGTGGGACTGGTTACGGCAAAATCACTTTCGCAAGCCAAACACATTCCCTTCTTAGGGGTGAATCATCTGGAAGGTCATTTACTGGCGCCATTTTTACGTGATGCTCAGTTTGCTCCGCCAGAGGATTTTAATTATCCGTATATGGGGCTGGCAATCAGTGGTGGGCACACAAGCCTGTATCACATCACGGGATTGGGCGAGTACCGGGTTCTTGGGGCAACCAAGGACGATGCTGCCGGCGAATGCTTTGATAAGTTTGCAAAAATGGCTGGTTTGGGATTCCCAGGTGGCGTGAAGGTTGATCAAATGGCCAAGCAGGGGAATCCGCAGGCTTTTGAATTTCCACGCAGCATGATTCACGAAGACACTTTCGATATGAGTTTTTCGGGGCTTAAATCCTCGGGACAAAGAATGATTCAGCAATTAGGACCTGAGCAAGTGAAGGCGCAATTGCCGGATCTGTGCGCTTCATTTCAAGAAGCGATTGTTGATGTGCTTATTGCTAAATTGGACCGGGCTGCAAAAATTTTCAAAGCCAAGCGCGTGATCTTAACGGGTGGTGTGAGTGCGAACTCAAGACTTCGTGCCCGCGCTGAAGAATGGGCTGCGAAACGTGGATTGCGTCTTGTGATTCCACCTTTGCGTTATTGCACAGACAATGCTGCGATGATCGGATACGCGGGCGCCTTGCGCATGGCCCGCGGTGAAGCTTCAGAAATCGATCTGGGTCCATCTCCTCACGCTCTTACATCGGATTTTAAATGAGTTATGCCCGCGAACGATTAAAAAAGGCTCAGGAACAACTGGGCATTGAAGCCAAGAAAGCTCTAGGGCAAAACTTTTTGGTGAATGACGTGGTCATCAATCGCATCATTGATCAGGTTAAAGCTTTCCAGCCAGAGCAAATGGTGGAAGTGGGACCTGGTCCCGGGGCTTTGACGGATTTGCTTTTGGAATTGAATGTGCCGATGCAAGTGATCGAGCTGGATCGCGAGATCGCAGCTTACTGGCGTGGTAAAGGTTTGACCGTTCATGAAGAAGACGCGCTTCGTATGGATTGGTCACAATTCTTCAGTGATAAAAAATTGGTATTCGTCAGCAATCTTCCGTATCAGATTTCTTCCAGTATCGTGATTGAACGCTCGATGGAAAGCCACGGCGTCGCGCACATGGTTTTGATGTTTCAAAAAGAAGTCGCGCAAAGAATCAAAGCACCGGCTCGGGACGATCACTATGGTCTTTTAAGTGTGATCGCGCAGACTTTCTGGAATATCCATATCGTGTCTGAAGCCGGTCCCGGTGACTTTGCTCCTCCTCCGAAGGTGGCCAGCCGCGTTTTGGGTTTCACGCGCATTACAAGTGCGGTGAAAAACCACAAATCCTTCCTGACATTCGTTAAAATGGCCTTTGCCCAGCGCCGCAAGCTTTTGAAGAAAAATTTGGCTGGTATTTTGGGGCAAAGAAATGTAACTCCTGAACAACTGATAGAGTGGTTGAAGGAACTGGGGTTCCCGGAAACAGCCCGTGCCGAGGAGTTAAGCCCTGCACAGTTTGTTAAGCTTTATCACAAGTTTGGATTTGAGTAAGAACATGAGCGGTAACATTCTGATCATTCAGGACAACAAAAAGGCGCGTTTCGATTACACGATTGTGGAAACATTCGAAGCGGGTCTTATGTTGATGGGAAGCGAAGTGAAATCTCTGCGCAATAAAGACGTGCAGCTTAAGGATTCTTACATCACTTTCCGTGGCAGCGAGGCCTTCCTGCAGAATGCGCACATCGCTGAATACAAAGCTTCCAGCTACAACAATCACGTTCCTGAACGCCTAAGAAAACTTTTGATGAATCGCAAGGAGCTCGATGAAATCGCTGCGGCCTTGGCAGAAAAAGGTTATTCTTGTGTACCGTTGAAGATCTATTTCAAAAACGGTCGTGCAAAATTAGAGATCGCCTTGGTGAAGGGTAAAAAGACCCACGACAAGCGCGAATCCATCAAAAAACGCGATGTGGAAAGCCAACTTCGTCAAACGATGCGTCGCGAGCGCTAGTTATCAGGAAATGATGACGGGCCTCTATTGAGGACAGTTTGTTTTCACCAGAATAAGATCCTTGAATTTTACTTCTCCCATGCCGCAACCATCGTTGGATGACTGAATTTCTCCGGCCAGAAATGTGGAATTTAGCTTCAGACGGGTTCCGGTTTTGGTTAGAGTCAGAAATCCGCCGTCGCATTCGACGTAGTATTTGTCAGGTTCTCCGTCAGGAAAACGCAAGGCCATCGTTGAGAAGCGCAGATTCTTTGAGCGTGCATTCAGTTTAACATAAGCAGGTTCGATGTGGCCGTTTTCCTCTGAGGATTCTTTTTCCCAAATAGCCTGAGCTGAGGTGGCAGATTCTTTTCTTTCTTTACCTTCAGATTCTTTAATCGTGATCACTTGGGGATTTGTGGCCTTGTAGCAAACGGGGAGTGCTGAGGCAGTGATTGGAAATAAGAAGAAGACTGTGCAAATGATAAGGCTTTTGATTGAATGGCCCATGGTCCCCCATTTCTGCTAATACGAAAATGGTGGGACAGAATAGGGCAGGGAGCAACTAACTAACGCGTCTTCTGTGTTCTGACGTGCGCAGGTCTGTCACATTGTCGTTAGAAATGAATTCTTCCTGGATACCCAAGCGTGCGCGTTTTTCTGCCAACAGATGCTTCCAAGCGGCATAGGCTTCACGGTTTTGGGGGTCGATGGACAGTTTTTCCAGAAGTTTTAGTTCTGTTTCAGTGTTCGCTTTCAAAGCGCGATAGAAATAGTCATAGGTCATCGACAGATCACGGAAGTCGTCCTCTTCAGGGATCACGTAATCTTCGATATGCCATTGACCCAGCATCAATTGATGCATGTGATTTTCCATCTTAATAAGTGGAGAAAGCAGATTCTTGGTCATACGGATGCTCAGGAACAGGGTGACGCCAGTGATAGCGACCATGCTGGCCCCAAGAAATACGCGCAACCAGACCATCTCACGTTCCAAATGCTCGACCAGTCTAGGTTGAGTATCGTACGCCAGGGTCTTAAATAGTTCATAGTTCTGAGAAATGAAATAGTAGGCAGGAATGAAGAATAATAGAGCGCCACCGGCAAATGCCGTGATCATGTACCAGGAATACTTGTACTGAAACGCTTTATTTAGGATGAACCTTTTGCGACCGTTCCCGTGGGGCACTCGTTGAGGTTCAATAACTCTTCTTCCGTATAGCATAGTCACCTTATCGGTGGGTTGAGTTTTCTTTCGAGTCCAATTATTCTCAAAAAAAGACAAAACGCACTAAAGGGGACTTCTATGAGACTATCACGATCAAGGATGAATGGGCTGTCTGGTTTTTCTGGGACATTGGTCCTGTCCTTCGCACTAGGGCTGTCGATGAGTCCGGCTTTTGCCCAGAGTAAATCGACTTCAGTAGTGGACGACAAATACTCGCTGAAAGCAGATCGTGATGCGATGGAAAAGCTGCGCGAGAACATTCCGGCAGAAAAGAAGTCAGAGAACGATGAAAAAGCCTTCATGGATCAGATGATGTCGGATTTGAGCAAATCCCCCTCTGAAGTTCGCAATCGCTTTAGTTCCATCGTCAATAAAAGGCGTAATGACTTCAGCAAGGACATGACAAAGATTCGCGCGGATTTTACCAAGAAGCAGAACGATGAGCGCAATGAGTTCAGCAAATCCCAGAAGGATCGCCGCGAGGAGTTCGCAAAAAGAAAAGGCCTGACTCCGACTGAACGCACCGAGTTTTATGCAAAAATGGAAGATGAACGTAAGCAGTTCTATGCCGCACAAAAGGAAAAGCGCGATGCTTTCGAGGATGAGACCCGAACCAAGCGCAAAGACTTTGATGATTATATGCGCGCCAAAAACGATGAGTTCAACCAACTTCATCGCCAGTATACTCAGCGCTTTCAGGATCAAAAGAAAGATCAGGAAAACCTGAAAAAGAAGGCGGCTGAAACCAAGAAGAACCTTGAAAAGGCCACCGATCAGGAATTTCAATATATCAAGGAAAAGCCAGTCACACCGTTGGGGACTGAATAGGAATTACGGTTTGCGAATCCAAACCGTCACTTCATGCTTATTGTGATGCAGATGAATCACCTGGGCATTTTCCAGTGCCTGAAACTTTTTAAGTGATTCAAAGTCAGTACCGCCCTGAAACTTGATCGTGCAGACGAAGTTTTCACACAGGCCTGACTTTTGCCATTCCAGAACCAGTTCCAGAAGTTTCGCAGGATAACAGATAATATCTGAAAAGAACCAATCAATGGCGCCGATATCGGCGGGCTTTACATTGAATGCATTGGTTTTCATAAACTGAATGCGCGGCAGTCGCGCTATTTTTTCGTCCAAGGGCGCGCGATCAATACTGATCACATCACAACCCATTTGTTGCAACACCCAAGTCCATCCCCCGGGGCAGCTGCCAAAGTCGACAACGCGCTGACCTTTTTTAGGGCGAACGCCATAAACGGTGAATAGCTCCCACAGCTTTAAATAAGCGCGGGAAGGTGGGGTGTGTTTGTCTTCGTTAAATGCCACCGCTCCCAAAGGAAACAGGGAGTTGGTTTCATTGGATATCAACAGAGTGTTTTTATCGATGAGGGTCCATGCCCCCAAGGGATCCGTTGGGAGATCACTAAGGAAGTTCATCACCCGCGGGCGCAGTTTCGGAAGCTGATCCTGAATAAGTTGAGCGCGGCGATGATTGTCGAAGGAATAAAGCGCCCACAAAAGGCCACGGCTTTTAAGCTCTTTGACGGCCTGGGAGATCGATTCAAAAGAAACGATTTCCACGTTGGTCCAAATATTTTGGGCCCACACAGATGTCTGAATGGGCCCATTGGTTAGAACCAGGTTGCCATAAACTGCAGTGATACCTTTAAGTTCGGCCTGCAGTTCAGGCAGAAATTTTTCTGGGGCAAGATAAGCGATCATGCCGCCTTAGTTGCCACAGCTGGAGCCAGAAGTCCACGACTGTCCCACACAGCGATCGCTTCATTCCAGAATTTCTCTTTAATTTTCACGTCTGCAGGTCCCATCTTGATTTTAGGGAAGTCCTGCTTTTCAAAATGCTCTACAAATTTGGCTTCATCGCCGGCGCGAACAATTTTCATCATCAAATTGAAGTGAGTTTCGGTGAAGGCTTTGCCATCAACGAACATTTTTCTGAGACCCGCTTCAGGTGTATGTGCCAAGAAGTTATAAAGACCGGGTACATCGTATTGACTCATTCTGATACTCCCTTTTTATTTGGTTATTACTCATATCGGATTTTGGCGGGTGATCTTGAGCCAAATGTTCTGACTTACGTCCAGTAGAGGTCTAGTTCAGGTCCAGTCTCGTCTGGGGAGCCTTAAGTCTTAGGACCTAACTCCGATCTAGGAGGCATGACACACACAAATACGACTAAAATCTTGATGGCAGCTTTGGTAACTCTTCTAATGGGCAATACGGCGAACGCGATGGCGAAACAGCCGGTGGATTCAGGCGACGACAACTCGACCTCGACTCCATCGACACCTTCGACTCCTTCCACGCCGACCAGCCCAGAACCTCCGGCAACAACCGGTTCAGTTCTTCCGGCAGATTTCGACATCTTTACTGAGGTGGCGGGTCCAGTCGGGAAATTGGTGGATAGTTTCTATACTTCGTATAGAGAGCTGATTCCTGAACGCGATCAGACTCAGTCCTATAAAACAGATAATGTTGATGTGAATCTGGATACTCGCTATCGCTTCGCGGATCGCATTGCTTATGCGGTGGAGTTGAAAATGTATCCGTCCAAGGCGGGCCTTGGTTATGTGGGTTCCTCTTATGGGATGAGCACGAATGAAAACACTTATCTGGAAACCAGTTTGATCTCCCATCCTTTATGTACAGTGAGTTCGTCGTCTTTGACGAAAACCCTGGCAAGTGGGAAAGTTCCGTCATCTACGGTGATCACGAAACTGAATACATTTAACAATAAAATGAACGAGTACCGTCGAGGTGCTATGAATGGTGACCGCCAAAGTGCAGTGAAGGCGACCAAGCTTTGGTCGAAGCTTATGATGTGTATGTCGTACACCGAGTCTTTAACTTCAGCGGACACTTCCAAATCCGGCAACGTAGCCAGCAAAAACGCACCATCAGGATATCGTCGTCCGGCAGGGGTGTTGTTTTACGAAGACCCTTATCAGGATGAGGCTTCCAAGTTGAATATTGGTCTGTTCCAATTCACACCGACGGCAAGCGGTAACGTACAAGCTTGTATTCGCGAGTGGAATAAACTTTATCCAAACAATCAAATCAGCAAAACTGCCTCTAAAGCCGAGATGATCCGTGTTCTGGGTAGCGCAATGCAGACTTTCAATGCCTTTTGCGGGGTTGCTAAAGTAACAGGTATGTTTGCCGTGCAGGTGAATACTTCCAAATCCGGAAATACTCATCCATCGAATTTACAATCAAGTGGCTCTTTGAAGCTTCCAAAAGATCGTTGTGTCAGCCCGCATTTCGCAGCAGGCAAATCATACAATCACTTCGGTCCTCTGCAAAATTCCACGGGATCGAATCTGAACGAAGTTTATAGTTGTGCACTAAAAGGTGATTACTAAAAACAAAAAGCCCGGTGAACCCGGGCTTTTTTTATTTCATATTCAAAAGATTTGTATTTTCCGACATGCGAATCAGAAGTCCATTTAATAGTTTTTGGTCTTCTTGGTTGAATTGACCAAAGAAATTTCCGATGTTCGTGAACCAAAGAGGAGAAACCTCCTCGATCAACGCATAACCTTTGTCAGTTAACTGAATAACAAAGGAACGACCGTCTTTTTCATGAGTGGTGCGTTTTACCAATTCAGCTTTTTCCAAGCTGTTGATCAATCCCGAGATAGTCGCTTGCGTGACACCCACTTTTTGCGCAATTTCTGAAGGCATCAACCCACCTGGAGCTTTACGAAGCATGATCAAAAGAGTGTAGCGACCGGGTGATAGATTCCATTTCGCGAAAAAGTTGTCGAATTTGGATTCCAAATCAGTGGATATTTTTCTGAACAACAAGTGTGTATATAACGCGTTTGGATCAACATTCGGGCAAAGTTCGGCGGCATTTTGCTGCAATTCTTCTTGTGTCGGAAGTGTTTGGATAAATAGTTTTGCCATAGGGCCTCCATTCAAGGAAAATTCAGATTATCAAAGACCCTTTGGGCACTGTTGACATTTGTTAGTAGCCTAATCATTTTAATTAGGTGGCTAATAAAGATCAAGAAATATGGTGAAATATGAAAATTTTAAACATCGCCATCGCTCTAACAACCATGATTGGTATCTCTGTATTCGCGAATACAGAAGGGCAGAGCCTGACTCTTGCGGAGTCCTTAAATATTGCGAACAGCACCTCGCCACAAGTGAAGATCGCCGAGGCTGCGAAAGACGAGGCCAGTTGGAAGAAAACCGAGGCTTACTCCTTATTCCTGCCACGTGTGACTCTTGGGGGAAGTCATCTCTTTGATGAGAAGTTCATGCTGCAAAGAGTGACCTTGGGTGGACCTCCGACAACCATCGAAATGATTCAGCCCTATACGATATGGTCAGCCCGGGCCGAGTGGATGTTCTTCGATGGTCTTGCGAATTGGGATCGTTTTCGTTCCATGAGCCATGGTGCTGATGCCGCTGATAAGGAAGCTGATTGGGCGCGATTCCAATTGAATCAGGACACGAAGTTGAAATTTTATAAGGCACTCGCAGCGGTCGAACTTGAGAAAGTGTCTTTTCAGAATGTCAGAACATTAGAGGATCATTTATCACGGGCCCGTGCATTTCAAAAAAGTGGCACCGGCACCAAGTTTGATGTCCTGCGAGTGGAAGTTCAGCTGGGGGAAGCCCTCTCTGAAACTTTAAATGCCCAGGACAACACTGTTTTGTCCCGTCAGAATCTTCTGGTGGGATTGGGAGTGGAGGACACGGGGCAATCTCTGCAAGGGGACCTGCCGGTTCCTGATGCGCAAAGAGTGGCGAACTTGCAGAAGCCGCAAAAAATTGAGCGACTGGACTATCAAGCGATTCAAGATCGCGAACTTGCAGCTCACAAAGCGTGGCTGGCGGCTTATAAGCACTGGATTCCAAAATTCTCCCTGTTTGGTCAGGCAGACTACTATAACAACATCAGCAAAGGATTGCGTGATCAGGACTTTAATAACGCTTATTCCTGGGGTGTGAATATGACGTGGTCTATTTTCGATGGCTTTGCCTCTTCATCCCAATCCGCGCAGGCAGACGCCCGACAAGTGCAAGCCCAGCAAAGAACGTTGCAGGCAAAGCTTAAGACCGGATTTGATTTTGATTTTTGGAAGCGCCGATATTTATATTCGGCCGCTTTGTATAAGGCGAAAACGATCGACGTCGAGAAAGCCAAAGAGAGTGTGCGCCTGGCGACTCAGTCGTTCAAAGCCGGAACGCGAACAAGTTCAGAGAGATTGGATGCGGAACTTGATTTATTCAGGGCCCGAGCTGGATTAGTCAATGCGCAAGTGAATGCGGCCGAAGCTCAGGTGAATTTGGAGCTGTCTGTTGGGAAAGAACTCTGAAAAAAAAAGGGAAGCATCAGCTTCCCTTTTTTATTTGGTATTCGGTTCCAATCTATTCGATTGTCATTACTTTCACAGTCAAGCGACCGTGAGCTGTCAAACCTTCCAAAAGGCAAGCTCTTGCAGTTTCAAAATCCACCGCTACTTTTTCAGGACCAAAACCAATCATCATATTACCATTGCCGATTTCAGAGCGAACTTTGCAATGTTCTTTTGAATAGGTAATTGGAGAAGATTTACCCACCGGCATTTCCATTGATGCTTTTGTGTACTTGATCACGCAATAGAATGAATTTTGCTTTTTGTCTGTTTTGTCGATGACATTTTTAACGCAAAGCTCGTATGGATTTGGAATCTCTCTTTCAACCAGGATAACGTTACCCAGTTTTTGATCAGCAGCTTGAGCAGAGAACGCAACCAATGTTGCAAGAAGAGCGATAAATAGTTTCACGAAGGCCTCCCATGGCTTAAATCTATGCCACCTAGGCTTTCACTTTTTATTTAAAGATTATAGCGATAAGGCGCTGTGCTATTTCATTTTTTCCTGAATTCCACTGCGAGCCCAGGACAGGGCCTGATAACCAACCCAAGCAATTAAAATTATCGAGGAGACAAGGACTTCCTGAGGGAGATTAACATGGCTGGTGGCTGCAGCATCAGCAACGGTCAGCATTCCAATCCAGACGATATGAAAGATGATTAATACCGTGAACAACACCCAACGTTTCATCTTGCCCCCTTGCTCTTGAAAACAGGCTAGCGAGCTAAAGACAGTCCCAGCAAGGCATTGGGGTTAGTATTGTGATTAAACAGGGTCTGGAATTGTTAAAATCAGAGCGCGGTCCTTAAGAACCACCATTGTATGTTCGAACTGTGCAGTCCGATGTTCAGGCGCCGTCACCAAAGTCCATTTATCGCCTTCCACTTCATCGACGAAGTGGGCTCCTGTGGAAAGGAACGGCTCGATAGTGATCACGTGGCCTTCTTTTAAGCGGCGGTCGTCATTGCCATCATAGTAGCTGGGAATAAATTTTGGATTCTCGTGCAGTGATTTGCCGACACCGTGACTTCCCAGGTTCTCGATAATGGAGTACCCGTACTCGTCTGCAATTTGCTCCACCCGGCGGCCGATTTCATTCAGCTTGATGCCAGCTTTGATGCCGGCAATGGCGTTTTCCAAAGCCAGTTTGGTCGCCTTTAAAAGACGTTCATCCTGAGGGCGGCTTGGTGGAACCGTAAAGGAACTTCCATTGTCAGCAAAGTATCCGTTCAATTCCGCAGAGACGTCGATATTGATCAGGTCACCGGCTTGAATGATTTTGTCCGACGGCACTCCGTGTGCCGCTTCATGGTTAAGGCTGATGCAGTTGTAGCCGGGAAAATTGTAAACCAGCATGGGACCGGAGCGTGCGCCATGCTTTTCCAGGAATTTGCCCCCGATGTTGTCCAACTCTTTGGTTGTCATACCGGGTTCCATTTTCTTGGACATATATTGCAGGCAATTGGCAACGATCTTGCCAATCTTTTTAAGTCCTTCCAAATCTGCTTCAGTCTTTACGATCATAGATGGCAGTTATACACTAATTCTTATGAAAACCTCCACAAGTTCCGTCAGAATTTTGCGAAAACAGGAAGCCGCGAATCTTTTACCTCCTGTTTCTGTTTCAGATAATAAGAGCAGTCGGGGAAAGAGTCTGATCCTGGCGGGCAGCTCTGATTATCCGGGGGCGGGCGTGCTGGCGGCAAAGGCGGCCCTGCGAATGGGAAGCGGTTATGCAATTGTGGGTCAACGCAATATCTCGCTGTCAGCTTGGGACCATCCCGATGTTATTCCGCGGGATCTTGCCAGAATTCCTTGGCAGGATATTGAATTCGACGCCGTATTACTGGGGCCCGGATTCGGCGTGAATGACTTCACCTCCGAAATTATCAATGGACTTATCTCCAAAGAGAAAAAGGTTATTTTGGATGCCGATGCATTGACCGTCGTGGCCCAGGAGAAAATATTTCCGCTACCTCCGGAGTGGATTGCGACTCCTCATACAGGGGAGCTTTCGCGTCTTTTGGATTGGAGCAGCGACAAGATCAATCAAAATCGAGTGGCCGCAGTAATCACTGCGCAAAAGAAATTGGGATGTGTTGTTTTGCTTAAAGGTCATCGCACTTTGGTCGCTTCGGCCAACAGCTTATCGACAATTGCCACGGGAAACTCGGCCTTGGCCAAATCCGGAACCGGGGATGTTTTGGCGGGAGTGATGGTGGCCTTGCTTGCACAGAAAATGAACCCCGCCGAAGCGGCCTTGCTTGCAGCTTACATTCATGGTGCCACCGCGAACATGTGGGTGCAGAAGGGAAATGATTCTCTTTCCATGATGGCATCCGATGTGATTGATCTTGTTCCTAAAGTTCTTTTTCATCTTAGAAAAATCAGGACCGTTTGATCGTTGCCTGGTGAGTGAATTCGATTCTGTTTCGTGCGTTGATGGCCATGGCGTTGACTTTCATTGCGCCCTTGCTTGCTTGGCTGTCGATGATCACAAAGTTGTGGTGCCAGGCAAATCTTTCGCGTCGGGGATTTTTTAAAATCAGCTTCACCGGAAAATTAATCGAATGGATGGCGCTGGAAGTGTACTCGTAGGTTCGGTAGCCCAGATATTTCGGATCCACACTGGTCACTTCACTGAAATGAACATCGCCCGATCCGAAGGCCACAGGAGCGTCACATCTGCGCAGTTTTGCCAACAGATCCACAAAGTTTTTGCCGTAATCTTTGGCGAAAGATTCCTGTTTATGATAGCCGGTGAAAAACTGACTGCCGTTGAAAATCCAGGTGGGTTTGGAGTTGTCGCAGATATTCTCCAGGAACTGCTCCTGCTGTTCGCTTCCCCACATCATGCCGCCGCATTGGGCCTCGTCTCGATAGTACCGGTCATCCATGAAAAAGAATTTGTGACCGAAAGCCGTCAACCTAGAACCGACACCCATGGTGCGTTTGAAGCCATCGGTATTGCGGCTGCCAAAGAAAAGATCAAATGTCCGCTTGGAACTGACCTTGTATTTGAATGTCTTGTACATGTTGTTGAGCCCGTAATCGTGGTCATCCCAAACAGCCAAGGTGGGAATCAAAGAGGGCTGACGGAAATGTCGCAGCCGGGAACGTGTTTGGCAGAATCGAATCCAGATATTGTCTTCGGTTGTCGGGCAGCCAAAATCTGCGTAGACGGCATCGCCGACTAAAAAAATGAAGTCAGGTTTTTGCGCGAAAAGATTGTCCCACATGACCCGGGCATGGGTTTTAAAAAAATCACTGGCACAACTGACCAAAGCAAATCGCAGGTTGGATCGGGAAGAGAGCTTAAGGCTTTTAAACTTCCTCTCATCCAAAACAGTCCCTCGGTTCTTGTCAATCACCTGCAGATAGTAGGAAAGCTTTGGATCCATGCCGGTGATGTGAAGTTTATCGATACCCTGGTGATAGCATTTGCGGATTTCATGATCCCAGATTTGCACAGCGACCGGACGCCCCTGGGAGTCGAAAACCCGGTAGGCGTAGGGATTGTAACCGTCCGTCAAAACTGTGATTTGCGTAGAGTGGGAGTTTGTCATGTGCTGACAGATTGGAATATTCCCGGAGAATCCACTTGCCGCCTCGGCAATCCCGGAAAAAAGGGGGGAACTGAGCGCAGAGTAGCCTATAATCGAACTGGCCGATAATTGAAGGAAACCTCTTCGAGAGGTTTTCATGAATGCCCCTTTTGTTTGGTTCTATTAGGTTCACAGAGTTGCCTCGTTTGGGGCAATGGGGGTCGATAAAAAGCAGGTACTTTTTCTAAAGAATGCTCTCTTAACCAAAACCCAACTATCTTTTTGGGGCCTCCCACTGTACAAGCATGCCCATCAGGGGAGATTTCATGAGCAAATTGATTTTGGTTTCGGCCGTTTTGGGGTTTTCAATCAGTGCTTTTGCACAAACTTCTAAAATTATCATGCCTGAGTCCACTTCAGGATCAGCCCCAGCAGAGCAAAGCTCCGTTCTAAAACAAGAAAACGTCATCAATAAGAAATTCGCCGAAGACAAAGACATCACAGATGCACGTATGAAGGCGGAGTCAGGATCTCTTTCCCGCTACTCTCTAAAAGCCAGCCTCAGCTACTCGGGGCCTCCAGTGGGTGATCTATCCAACCCCAATCAACCAAATCCGGACGGCAGTATTTGTGCCTGCGAAACGTCTCTGGGCGGATCCCTGAGTGCTCGTTATCGCTTTGATTCAAAAACTGCTTTGTCAGTCGGTACTGGGGCGAGTGCTTTAACGCCGTTCCAGGGTGTGAAACGTTATGATGTTAGAAATCCTTATTTGGGCATCGACCGCAGTTCACGCGTTGGAGATCTCCAAATGCGAAATGGCGTTAAGGGGACTTACGTTACCAATCAAACATTCCGTGAAATCGGAGAGTACGCGGCTTTTGGATATGACTCTTCCGTGATTTATAACTTTGGGACCACAGGTTTTGCGGCAGGTGTTGATGCATCTTTTGACTACTACTTCTTTGATCGCGGTCCGGATGTTAAAAACAAATATGAAATGAAGACCGGCCGTTACTCTGTCGCCTTCTTCCCGCAGGTGAAATACAATTTCACAGATAAGTTTAGCATGTACTCGTCCGTGGCGGTGGGCTTCAATAATCCACGCGGGACTGAAGATGCATTTACTTTGTGGAACCGTACCTTGAGTTCCCGAATAGGTTTGGGATATGCGATTCGCAGGGACATTTTCTTTGCCCCGTTTTTAAATTTTTATCCAGACACTTTGACGGCAGATTCAACGACGGTAAATTTCGCAACGACGTTCTCAATCCTTTAGATTCCAAGAACGCACATATTTAAAGAACAAAAAACCAGAACGTAGAGATCGTTCTGGTTTTTTTTATTTATATTCTCCCTCTATTACTAGGCTAGGGGGATGGTAGTTACGGTGGTCCGGTCTCCCGGTAAGTTACCAATTCACGAATCTCCGTAGAAAGAATGAATTCGTGAAGTACTACATGCGTTGATGCCATTCAAGGCTCCTTTCGCTCCCACTCGTAGTGGGCTGATGTCATACCTATCGGCTGGACTTTTGGAGAGTTGAGGGCAATTTCCAAGATTTTTAAAAAATTCCAAACATTCTCAGTTTGAGATGCGAGGTTTTAGCTGCTTCAGCAGATTCTGTGTGATCATGTACGACAATCCCCAAAGCGGGACATCCCGATCCAGTGCAATGGCTGGAAGTTCGACGCTGATTTGGTCGCGAATGAACCCGTGAGTGGTTGCACGTTCGGGGCTGATAAGATGTTTCAGGGGTGTCCAGAAGAAATCCGCAACCTCGTTGGGATCCAGATGGACATCAAAATCTTTATCTATATAAAAAACATAGGGCCGAATAAAGAAATCCAGCATGGTGCCTGCTTTTCGGGCCTGGATATCATCCAGCTGACCGATGACTTCCTCTTGAGTCAAAATGATACCCACTTCTTCCTGCGTTTCGCGAATCGCGGTGTGCAGGGCGGAGCGGTCCCATTCCTCTTTCTTGCCGCCGGGGAAAGCAATTTGTCCTGACCAGCGATCATCGGGGTGAATGGCGCGTTGTATGAAGCCAATCTGCAAATCATCCAAGGCTCCGCGCAGAATAATTGAAACACAGGCATAGTGTTGTAATGCCTGTGACAAATCCAGGGGATTTTGATTTTCAAAAAGTCTTGAAAGTTCTTTATTCACGCGCGAAATCCTTGTGCTCCTGTCAGGATAGCACAAGGACTTCGAATTAGCGAATGTACTTAGCCAAGTCTAGCGGCAGGAGCGACGTGAAACAGTTTCGCTTTGGGAGTTGGAGGATACGACTTTACAGTTGTCATAGCGACGGTTGCAGGAACGCAGGGCTTCGCGCTCGGCTTCATAGCGGGATTCACCACGGGATTCCATTGTCATTTTATATCCTCGGTAGTCAGTGCCTTCGACTTTCACCACGTAATAGTTTGCACTGCAGGTTTCAATACAGGTGCCATGTTTTTTCAAACAGGATCCACAATCAGAGTGACCACCCCAGTGCTCTTCCCAACCTTTATCAGAGGCGCTGCACGTGACATTCGGACGACCCCAACCACCGCGACCGTGATCCCGGTCTCCGCGGCCTGGTTTGAACAAATCGTCGAAATGACCAGCGAAAGAAGTGACTGTGATCATTGTAACTGCGATGAATCCTATGAGTGCTTTCATGGTGGTTCCCCTTCGTGTTTTTTTGCGCCGATGCATTTCGGCCCCGAGAGGAAGCTAATACAAATCATGTGCCAGGAAAGTTGGAGTCAAAAAGGTACTAAATAAGATAATAAAGAATGCAGAAATACTGACTAATGCTACCTGCCATCACAAACAGATGCCAAATACCATGGAAGTGCTTCACTTTTTCATCGAACAAAAAGAATGCGATGCCGCCAGTATATAAAATGCCACCGGTGGTTAGTAATACGAGCCCTCGGGGATCCAGATTTTCTGTGAGAGGTTTCATCGCAAACACAATCAACCATCCCATCACCACATAGATCACCATGGATGGAATGCGTGTACGGTGAGAAAGTGTCAGCTCAAAAATAATTCCGATGACCGCGAGTGTCCAGTTGATGCCGAACAACCACCATCCCCAGGGACCATGCAAAGTGATCAACGTAAATGGCGTGTAGGTACCAGCAATCAAAAGATAGATCGCCATGTGATCCAGCTTTTGCAGAATCTTTTTCGCGCGACCTTGGAAGCTGTGATAAAGAGTGGAGATCGTGTAAAGCAAAACGAGCATTCCACCATAGACACTGGTGCTGACGATTTTAATAAGATCACCTTGCACACTTGCCAGAGTAACAAGAACAGAGGTCCCTGCGACTGCCAGAACGGCGCCCACCAAGTGGCTAATGCTGTTGAATCGCTCGCCTTGATAGATAAATACCTCCGATAGAAATCAGTTTACCACAGGACGGTCGCAAAACTCACTTGCGAAAATGTTTTGATAAAAGAATAATTACTCAACTTGCAAAGTGGGATATATGAAGAAAAGTTCATCTGCCAGTGTCCGTTTTATTTTCGCAACAATTTTTCTGGACGCTCTGGGAATTGGAGTTTTGATTCCAGTTTTTCCGGATGTGATACGTCGCTTTGGCCATGATCCTTCCTTCGTTAATCACTATTTTGGTTACTTTATTTCCGTCTATGCTTTGATGCAGTTTCTGGCTTCACCTGTGCTGGGTTCATTGTCAGATCGATTTGGGCGCAGACCCGTTCTTTTGGTGTCTTTGCTGGGGGCGGGTTTGGACTATTTGCTGATGGCCTTTGCACCCACGTTGGGAATCCTGTTTGCTGGTCGAATTATTTCCGGATTGACCGGCGCAAGCATGACGGTGGCAAGTTCCTATATGGCCGACATCTCAGATGATACGAATCGTTCTGCTAACTTCGGCATGATTGGAGCAGCCTTTGGGTTGGGGTTTATCGTGGGACCTGCATTGGGTGGAATGTTGGGACATTATGGATATCAGGCACCGTTTATTGCGGCGGCCGCCTTTAATCTACTGAACTTCGCATTTGGCTACTTTATATTGCCCGAGTCCCTGGATGAGGCTCATCGCCGAAAAATCGAATGGGGCCGTTTGAATCCATTTCAATCCCTGTTCAAGGTCTTGTTCAAACCAGGAATGAGATTGTTGGTTTGGATCTATTTTCTGCTTTATCTGGCGGGGCATTCCCATCCAAGTATCTGGACTTTGTTCACTCAATACAAATTCAACTGGTCGACTTTTGAAGTGGGGTTGTCACTTTCCTTTATTGGAGTATCCATTGCCTTTGTTCAAGGCTATCTGACTCGAGTCTTGGTTCCACGATGGGGGGAATTGAAGACTTTGAATGTCGGGATGATGTTTTGCGTTCTGGCTTACGTGGGTTATGCAACAGTGACTCAGGGGTGGATGCTTTATGCGGTGATGGCGATCACCTGCATGAATGGGCTTACGGGTCCTGCATCAATGTCTTTGATCTCGAAGGACACTCCTCCCCAAGAGCAGGGTGAACTGCAGGGCACATTGATTTCCATTGCCAGCATTACTTCGATCATCGGCCCTTTGATCTATACCGATACTTTCGCACGTTTCACCGCTGAGTCAGCGCCAGTGAAATTTCCGGGAAGTGCCTACATGTTGGCTGCAATCATCAGTATTGTAGCTTGGGGTTTGTTTGCGCTTTATCCCAAGTCTCACAAGGTAAAGACCTAAAGTATGCTTTGCAGATACTTGGGTAAATCCAGGTCTTTGCTTGGGTGGGGCATCATGACTGAAGAGTGATCCCCTGGGAAGCGAGGGAAATGTTTTTCAAGAAGGCTCTTCACGTCCCGAGCCGCTATTTTTGAATGTTCATGGATTGCCGACAACTCATTCACAAAAGCCGGATATTGAGATGACGTGGACATCGCATTCCAAAAATTCATCTCGTAAAGTGTTCCGGTCATCGGTGTGCCATCCGTAAACAGATTTGCAATTTTTGCCGGCAGGCGATTCAAGGGTGCTTCGGTGTGATCCAGTGCCTGAGCCCCATGTTGAGCAAAATAAAGCTCAATGCTGAACTTTTCCGGCAAACTTACGTTGTAGAGATTCTGAAAGAAATCTGAACAAGAGCGCATATCTGTTAAAGCCGCTGGCAGAAAATATTCAACCATGCGGTCCACACTGGTCCCTTTGTGGGTGCATCCGGCGGAGGTGCCACCCTGCCAAGGGGAATCAATGCTGATCACGCGGATCGAAGGTGTGTTTTCGGCAAAGCCATTCTTAGCCAGATAGTTCAACGCTTCACGGGCAATCAATCCACCCATGCTATGAGCGAGCAACGTCACACGGGACGTGCGAAGCTTCAAAATACTAAGCGCTAGATCCTGAGCTGAACGTTTTAGTGAACGGTGAAGATCATCATAGGCAAAATAGAAGAGTCGGTACTCCGTCATGCGCGGAGTGCTCGATAGCAACTGAGTGAAATTATTTACGGAGCCGGAACGGCCATGAATCAAAATCATGGGTTCGCTGTTATCGTCGGCCAATTGATTCAGTCTTGCCATGGGAACCAGGCGACCTTGATAGCGGGGTCCCAATAGCTTTCTTTCATCTTTCGCGTTATAGCGAACGATCCCTTGCGCTTGAGCCGGAGAGCCTTGAAAAATGCTAAGAGTGGAAACTAGTACTGAAAGTGGCACCGATAAACTTGTTTTCATCGATGCTACTTTAAGGTTTTAGAGCTGATTAGCGCGAGTTAAACTTTAATAATGAATCGCTGTTAATCGATATCTGCCAGTGCATCACGAATTTTTTTGGCGATCTTATCAAAATCCTCGGAGTTGGCACGGACCTTTAGTCGTACACCTTTTTCGTCATAGGATTCACCCAAGACTTTCAAACGAGCCCGGATGTCACCAATAACCCCTTGAACTTTATACGGAATAAAGATCTCTTCCTCGCGCATGGAGTTTTCAAAAAATTGAACCAGACGCAAACGGAGTTCTTCAACGTCCTGCGCATTGCGAGTAGACAAAAACACAGCGTCAGGAAATTCGGTGGCCAAACTGGACGTCTGTTCCTCTGTTAAACAATCGCGCTTATTAAGAATAAGCAAGCTCGGGATTTCCCCCGCACCCACTTCAGCCAAAGTCGTTTTTGTGACTTCCAGCTGCGATCGGAAGGACGGATCGGCAGCATCCACAACAAACAACAACAACGAGGCATTTAAGGCTTCATCCAAAGTGGATTTGAATGAGGCTACCAGATCATGCGGAAGTTTTTTGATAAAGCCGACAGTATCGGATAGCAAAATTTTAGGGCGAGTTTCCGGATAAACGGCGCGAACTGTTGTATCCAAAGTCGCAAACAACTTGTCTGCCACGTAAACATCACTGCCAGTCATTGCACGCATCAAAGAGGACTTCCCGGCATTGGTGTAACCCACCAGTGCGACACAGGCCTCCTGTTCGCGGCGTGAGCGGCGAGTCAGATGTTCCTGACCAATGGAACCCAGTTCTTGTTTCAGTTCCTTGATGCGGTCACGGATTTTACGACGATCCAGTTCGATCGCGGATTCCCCGACACCTTTACCCCCACCACCCATGCGGTCGTCGTCCCCACCGGAGACACCGCGCATGCGAGGCGCAACGTAAGTCAGGCGGGCAATTTCCACCTGCAAACGGGCAGCACGCGTGCGAGCATGGCGGCTGAAGATTTCAATAATCACGCCCGTGCGATCCAATACCTTGGCGCCTGTAGCGCTTTCGATATTGCGCAACTGAAGCGGTGAAAGATCACAGTCAAAGACCACCCACTGAGCCTGATCTTGAGGATTTTCTTCTTCAACAAAGTCCTCGGGTTCACTTTCTTCGAAAGTTTCTTCGGGGAAGTCAAAGATGTCGTCTTCTTCGTCTTCGTTTTTAAATTTCAATGCAGCTTTGTGTTTTTTCTTAACGAAATTTGGCGCAATTTTGCCAGTGCCGCCAGTCCATTTCGCCAACTCCACCAGTTTGCCATCGCCCAGAACGGTCGCACTTTTTGTAGAAGTACGGCGTTGGTGCAATTTACCAATAACCTCAAAGCCCAGTGTTGAAACCAAGCGCGAAAGCTCGACCAAAGAGCTTTGAACTTCTGATTCAGAAGTTCTGCCAATTTGGAGGCCGACAAGAACGGCCTTAGGAACTATTTCTTGAGTTTCGTGCAGGCTCATTATTTATGGCCTCCGGCTTTATTGCCGTTACCTCTGAATCCGCCAAAGCGGCGTTTGTTACCGCCGTTTTTTTTAGGACCCTGACTTGGACCACCACCGTGAGGCTTTGGGGTATGGGGCTTTGAACTTTGAGGTTTTAGAGAGCCAGCTTCAGCGCCGCCGCCTTTGGTTTCAAACGTCGGTGGTTTTTTGCGAGGATTCAAACGGCGACCTCTTTTAAAGCCCGCGCTGTTGGGTTTTACGTTTTCCATTGCTTCGATCATGGCCTTCGCTTTGCCTTTGGAAAGGATGCGGCTGCCAGCCACTTCTTCAGAGTGGTACGGTTGATCTGTAACGACAGGAATCGATTTGCCGATCAGGCGTTCGATATCGCGCAAAAAGGCTTTTTCTTCAGCATCGCAGAAGGCAATGGCAATACCCTGGCTGCCAGCGCGAGCTGTACGGCCAATTCTGTGCACATAGCTTTCTGATTCATTCGGAAGTTCAAAGTTGATAACGTGGCTGATTTCATCGATGTCGATACCACGGGCCGCGATGTCAGTGGCTACCAATACGCGGATTTTACCTTCACGCAAATTCTCCAAAGCTCTTTGACGGGCATTCTGAGATTTGTTGCCGTGAATGGCTTCAGCTGGGATGTGATTTTTTGCCAGACCTTCGGCAACACGGTTCGCACCATGTTTTGTTCTGGTAAATACGATGACCTTATCAAAAGATTTATCGTTCAACAGATGGCGCAGTAAATCGCGTTTTTTGCTTTTATCAACGAACATCACAGATTGTTCGATCATTTCTGCAGTTGAAGAAACCGGAGCCACTTCCACTTTGGCTGGATTCACCAACAAAGAGTCGGCAAGCTTTTGAATCTCTTTGGGCATGGTTGCCGAGAAGAACAGGTTTTGACGTTCCTTAGGCAGGTAAGTCAGAACTTTACGGATGTCAGGCAAAAAGCCCATATCCAGCATGCGGTCCGCTTCATCCAGTACAAAGATTTCCAGCTTGCCCAATTGCAGGTGTTTTTGCTGAATCAGATCCAACAGACGCCCTGGAGTTGCGATAAGAACATCCACACCTTGAGACAAGGCCTTCACCTGAGGTTGTTGACCAACGCCCCCGAAAATCACCGCCGTACGAATACGAAGGTGTTTTCCGTAAGTTTGAAAGCTTTCGTGAATTTGAATGGCAAGTTCGCGCGTCGGAGCCAGAACCAGAACGCGCGCTTGTTTTGGAGCCGTTCTGTTCCATTGGTTTGCCAGGTGATTTAGGATCGGCAGGGCAAAGGCAGCAGTTTTGCCGGTGCCGGTTTGAGCGCAACCCAAAAGGTCGCGGCCTTCCAACAGGTGAGGAATCGCTTGCTGCTGAATAGGGGTTGGAACTGTATAGCCGGTTTCAGCGACAGCACGTTGGATAGGTTCTACAAGGGGGAGATCAGAGAATTTTACAGAAGTCATAGGGACAGATAGCTACAGGGGTTGCGTCCAAACCGCAACCCTAAAAGGCTTATCTTCCCAAAATTACAGAGTTTTTTAGAACTTCCAGTCCTCAATGAGCAGGGCCGACTGGATTTGATTTTGTCGAGTCAATCCACAGACGGTTTTAAGCTTGTATTGGAACGAAAAGGACATGGCTGAGTCGATTTCAGTGACATTGTGGTAGGGGAAGTCGAAATTAAATGCACTATACTTCATCACAGAACGTAAGTTCTGAGCCATTTTAGAAAAGGTCATGTTGAACATGGTGTCCCTCTCCCAAAGTTCCAGCCAAGTACGGCTGGTCAACTGCTCCAATGTGAATGAGCAACGCTCATAACACGCAAGGCTGCGGAAGATCTGCAGATTATCGCGGTTGTAGATTTGGATGAAGCGCTCGTTCTTCAAAGTATTGGAAAGATCAGTGCTCGGTGCCTGTCCTATGCGGAAAAGGAACTGCAGCACAAATCGGTCGTTCTGGTAAAGTCCAGTCGCCAGTTCGGCTTTCAAAGCTCCTACATAGGCATGCAACGCATGGGCTACGCTCTTGCGGGCTTCGGGCAAAAGGTTATGAAAATGCTTAAGATCGGCATCTGCATAAGGTTCAACCTTATAGCCAAAAGCTTCCAGCACCAGGGAAAGCTCCACCAGGTCTTCGCGATAACTTTGAATGTATGGTTCAGTCTTTAAATTAAATTTCATTGCGGCTATTTAATTACTAGACAATGAATCGCAACACCAATTGCAAATTTGCAAGGGTTTAGGTTGCGACCCCACAGATGCCATATGAATTCAAGTCAGAACTCTGTGGTTAGGAAAGTATTGCTTTTAAGGCTTCCAGAGGTGTTTCTTTAAGTTGAAAAAATCTGGAATATTCATTTCTTAACAATCCTGTAGAAGTTGCATGACTGACAAAAAGTTGGAGATGGTCGAAGAAATTTTCGACGTTTACCAGAGCGATTGGTTTTTGATGATAGCCAATTTGTGACCATGTCAAAACTTCGAACAGTTCTTCCAAGGTGCCGAATCCACCGGGTAGCGCGATGAAACCGTCTGCGAGTGAAGCCATCGTGGCTTTGCGTTCATGCATATCATTGACGATGCGAAGATCGGTCAAGCCTTGATGGGCCTGCTCAAGTTCAACCAGCTTTTGTGGAATGATACCTGTAACCAAGCCACCTTTTTCCAAAACTGCGTTGGCGATGATTCCCATCAAACCCACTTTTCCACCGCCATAGACCAGTTCGATTTTGTGATCAGCCAACAGATAACCCAACTCACGTGCGGCTTCGCCGTATGCAATTTTGTTTCCTGGGTTTGCTCCACAATACACGCAAATTCTTTTGATCTTCATGATGGTCCTCGTTGGTGGGTTACCTCATGCTTTCCAACAAAGGCCCCATTTGTCAATAGGGGAGCGAGGAGGCTTGCTCGTATTATTGAGATTCGAACAACAAGGAGTAGCTAATGACAACGACAATGTCCGCCACGCAAAAAGCGGCAAAAAAGAGACTGACAAAAGCGGAGTTTAAACTGTTTTCTCAGGGCCAATCCTCCGATCTTAAAAAGATTCCTCGTGATCGACTCAAAAAAGCCCGCGCACGTACTGTGGATTTGATCAAGCGTCACCGTAAAACGGTTCGTGCAAAAGCTGATGATAAAATCGTCGTGCGTGAGACAACATTCCGTTTGCGAAGCATGGAAAGAACTTTGGATCGCTTCGATCGTGTCTTGAACAAGGAGCGTATTGCAAAACGCAAAGCCAAAGCATTGCGGGGCAAAAAAAGCATGACCGAACAACCTAAAATGAATTTGAAGCGCAATGATGAACCTCGCGAGGATTTCATGCTTAAGACCAAAAGGAAAATGTATGCCAAGGAGACCACGGAACCCCGGGGGAATCTTGCCGCAACTAGAACCGTTGGAAAGCGGATTGCTGGATTTTCCAGTGCTCGTTCGCGCAAAGGACAAGTTGCTCGGGATCGTCGCAACTCTTCAGAGGCTTAAAATAAAATGAAGAATAAATTTTTGAAATCCCTGGCAGTGATGCTGGGGATTCTTCCATCTATAACATGGGCGCTGGGACAGGATCTGAATTTCAGCGGTAAGTGCCAGGCAAATTCACCATTTGCGGCGATCTCGTTTGTTGGGGACATTTTGATTCACAAAATGCTTTACCTGAACGTAGTGAGTGAATCGAAGGATTTCTCCCAGATCTGGAGACCCATCAACCCCTTGTTCGCTAAAGCTCACTTTTCAATTGCTAATCTTGAAGGTCCGGCGGCAATGGGGATAGATGCTCAAGGCCGGGACTGGGGCGATGTCGGATTTATTTATGATGACCGAGTTTATTCGGGTACCAAAATGGTCTTTAATTACCATCCGCGAATTCTGGAGAACCTTCGAAACAGTGGCATTGATCTTTTGACCTTGGCCAATAATCACTCTTTGGATCGCGGTGCTATCGGTATTGATAAAACTGTGAATGCAGCCAGAAGTTATGGAATACCAACGGTCGGTGTTCGTCACTCCCAGGAACGAAACGGAGCCTTTTATAAAACGGTTTCAATTCGTGGGATTAATGTGGCCTTTGTGGGTTGTACCGAATCCACCAACGGGCGCGGTGATTCAAAATCTCAGGTGTTGAATTGTTTTAAACCCGAAGCCGAGAGTTTGGTCAGGGAGTTGGCAGCGCGTTCGGATGTGGATGCGGTGATCGTCTATCCTCATTGGGGAGAAGAGTACAAGCAAACACCGAATTCGAAACAAGTCGCTGGCGCCAAAAGGTTTCTGGATGCAGGTGCTATCGCCGTTGTCGGCTCGCATCCCCATGTTCTGCAACCTTGGGATAAATACGTGACCAAGGATGGCCGGGAGACGTTCATAGTCTACTCGCTGGGGAATTTCGTTGCAGGTCAAAAGGATGTCGAGCGTAAGGCATCTGCGGTAATGTACCTGGGGCTTGCCAAGAATGATCAGGGTAAAACTCAGATAACAGGGGTGGCTTATACTCCGACAGTTCGCAATGGTGTAAAGATTTATCCTGTGGGTTCCAGCGGCGACAGGGCGGTGCTGAGCTATTTGAACAAACACTATGGATCTCAGCGGATGCTGGATATTAATGAGTCTTTGGGATTAAAGCTGTGCAGATCATTGCCATAGGGGGAAGTCGGGGATAAAGTGGCTGTATGTCATCAGTCAACCCGCACTACACCTTTGAATATTCTCAACCCGAGGAATACCATTTCTCTCACGATTCGGTATTCCTGGCTCGACAAGTTTATGAAATCTATCGTGACGAGGGACTGGCTCCGGCGACATGTCTGGATTTGTGTGCGGGTTGCGGGATTATTGGATTGGACTTTCTATTTCATAATCAAAAGGAGCGTGGAGTTGTTCCAAGAGCCTTTGATTTTTTGGAGGTTCAGTCTGAAATTTATCAGGATCATTTTAGCAAAAACTCCAAGCACGTGACGGACTCCAAAACGAATCTGAATTTTGTTGGCGAGAACTATGATGTGCTTCAGGCGGAAAAATATAAAAATCAGTATGATTTAATATTATGCAATCCCCCTTACTTCCATCGGGACCAAGGAACATTATCCCCCTCCGATTTTAAAAACAGATGTCGTTTCTTTATCGATTCTGATTTCGCCAACCTGATGCGAGGAATTGAAAACTCGCTTCGCCCCGGGGGACGCGCCTATGTTTTGTTGCGCGAGCAGCGCCAACATGGTTGGAGCGCCTTTCATCTGGCCGGGCAACATCTGTCGTCGGTTATGAGTCTGGAGATCCTTGGGGATATCCGCGGAACCAGTCTACTTGAGATTCGCAAGGCCAATTGAGAAAGCTCTTATCCCGGGTAAATACCTGTTAAGACTGAAAAACTGGTAAATTTTTCCTTATCGGCAAGCCATTTGGTTTTCAATTAGAGTGCTGACTGGCCCCTCGCATGACTTCCAAGCAACCCTCAGTTACTAGCTTGGCACTGTTTATTAAAGGGGTGCCCATGATTTCTCGTATTGTTATCGCGATCGCTCTATTGATGCCGGCTGTGTCTTTGGCAAAAGAAACCTGCCCGCTACGCAATAATGAAACTGAATTAACGATCAACCGAGTAATGCGTAATTTAGGAAAGTATTTTGCTGATGCTGAAACAGTGGCGCGCAAAATCGGAGATCCTTGGGATAAAGTGACTGATCAGGATATCGAAAAAGGTATTGCTGGTTTGAATATTTCCATCGCTTGTGCGGAAGCTGTGATGGCTAATCCGACGGAGTCCGTGCTGCCTTCCAAAGGCGGTCTGATGACTGACCCTAAAGAAAAACAAGAGTTGAAAGAATACTACCTGTACTTCATGGAAGAGTTCCGTGATGCCTTGGTTGAGTATCGCGATCTTTTGGTAAAAACCCTGGCAACTCCTGAAGCTCAGCGTGATTACGCGCCGATCGTGGAAAAAAACCAGGAAGTTAACAACAAAATTAACAAAGCCCACAAGAAAATTTAAGAATCAGCAGAGGAAGATTTATGCGTAAAATTTTACTTTCAGTTTTTGTAGCATTGTCAGTGGTTGTGTTGGCGGCCTACGCTGAAGTTACCAGCATCAAACAAGACATGATGGAAATCGAAAAAATGGCAAAGCTGATCAAAGCTTCTGTGAATGATCCATCTCAGAATCAGCAAAACGCAGTTTACGCAAATCAGATTGCCTTGTTGCTTCAGGCGAATATGCAAAAGGTTCCGGAAATCCTAAACAGATGGCCTCAGGATCAACAGCCGGCTGTATGGCAAAACTATCAGCAGCATCTTCAATATGCAGCGGGGTTGGCTGTGCAAATTCAGACTTCTTTGCAAAACAACGACAATGCCACTGCAGCGGCGTATATCAAGGCGTTGTTTGATTCCAAGGAAAACAGTCACCAAACTTACAACCCGTAAGGATTCGACTTCAAATCAAATATAAAAAGGCT
Organism: Bdellovibrio sp. HCB288; assembly: GCF_047305935.1. Taxonomy (GTDB): domain Bacteria; phylum Bdellovibrionota; class Bdellovibrionia; order Bdellovibrionales; family Bdellovibrionaceae; genus Bdellovibrio. The sequence goes on along the minus strand of NZ_CP178619.1, from coordinate 782,948 downwards.
GTCCGATGGACGGCCTTTTTTTTTGGCTGCCTTGACTTCCCTTGGATTGGACTCAGAATTAAGTGCAACGCTTTGGAGGATTGATGGAACAAACCATATGGAAGAACGTAAGGGCCACTTGGCTCAGCCATAGGCCATCGCCATTAGCAGGATTCATATCGGCATTGACGGTATTAATCCTGGTGATTGGCGCTATTGGATATTGGGATGGATTTGCAGGTGCAGATCAGTGGATGCCTGCATCAGGACAGAATGTCTTTGAAAAGAAGCAGTACTGGCGCTTATGGACGGCTTTGATCTCCCACGCTGACATCGGGCACTTGCTTAGCAACATGATTCTATTCTTTGTATTAGGCTATTTGCTGGTTGGATTTTTTGGTCTTTGGATGTTTCCAACGGCAGCTTTGTTTTTCGGTGGAATAATTAACTACATCGTACTTAAAGGTTATCCACCTGGAGTGAACTTGCTGGGGGCTTCGGGTGTTGTTTATTGGACGGGCGGAGTGTGGCTCGCTCTGTATTGCCTGCTCGATGAGAAAAGATCGCGGCTTCATAGAGGAATTAGAGCCGTTGGCGTGGGACTTGGGGTGTTTATGCCGACATCGGCTTTTGACCCGCAAGTCAGTTACAGTGCCCATTTCACCGGATTCGTTCTGGGAATTGGATTTGCGTTGGTTTACTACTTCCTTCGTCGCAAGGAATTTAAAAAAGCGGTTCAGTTTGAATGGGTGGATTCAGAGGGTAATAAAGTTCATCACCCTCACGATCCAATGGACTTATCTCATCCAAACTTTCACAGGCACGGGCATTCCGAATGGAATTGAAGTGACGTAAATGCGCAAGAAGCGAACTTTGGAAGGACCGAAGTAAGCGGTTTTGCTTTCGCCAGCAGCATAAACTCCGCTGATTCCGGAAACTTGTTTACCCCAAAGAATGTGAGAGATCGTGTCGATGCGCTCAATGTGCGCTTTGGAACCCGTTTCAACCATGATTTGAGAGTAAGTCCCGCGATTGTGAATCAGAATGTCTTTATAGTCAGGTGATTGCGTTGTGATCGTTGTTGTTAGAACATGGGTCCATTGATTCGCATGGGCTGCGCTGATGAAACCGAAGGATAAGAATAGTGCTGTGATTAGTGTTTTCATTTTTGACCTCTCTTCAATTGAAGATGTCGATCTACACTTAAATTGCAGAATCACAAAGCGTAAAGGCTGAATTAGGAATTACAAATATGAAAACTCTCTCTGAAGTAAAATACTCTATTTTGGATTTGGCCTCGATCGCTCAAGGGAAATCCATCGCGGATTCATTTCACAATTCCCTGGATCTGGCTCGTCATGCAGAACAGTGGGGATACAATCGCTATTGGCTGGCAGAGCATCACAACCTGGAAGGCATTGCCAGTGCTGCCACTTCGGTGCTGATCGGCTACATCGCCGGAGGAACCAAGAGCATTCGCGTGGGTTCGGGCGGCATCATGCTTCCAAATCACGCGCCGCTGGTGATCGCTGAACAATTCGGAACATTGGGGACTCTGTATCCGGGAAGAATTGATTTGGGATTGGGGCGAGCACCGGGGACCGATGGACTGACGATGCGGGCGCTGCGCCGGGATTTGCGACGTGAACCGGATTTTGGTGAATTGGTACTGGAGCTGCAAGGGTACTTCAAGGAATCGTCTGCTGATCAAAAGGTTCGTGCCATTCCAGGGGCGGGTGTCAATGTTCCGCTATGGATTTTGGGCTCTTCACTTTACAGCGCGCAGCTGGCTGCTTATTTGGGATTACCATATTCTTTTGCGGGGCACTTTGCTCCTGACGAAATGATGGATGCCATTAAAATTTATCGCGCCGGCTTTCAGGCTTCTGAGCATTTAAAGAAACCTTATGTGATGCTTGGAATTCAAATTGTCGCAGCAGACACCGATCAGGAAGCGCAGCGGTTGTCGACGACGATGATGAGACGATTCCTGGGGATCATCCGTAATCAACGTGTGAACATGGAACCACCAGTGGACTCGATGGCTGCTTATTGGACCGTGGCCGAGGAGCAACTGGTGAAATCCCGCTTGGCGACGTCCATTATTGGCGGGCCGGAGACGGTGACTCGTAAACTGCAGGAGTTCATCAATGCCACCCAGGCCGATGAGCTGATGATAGTTTCGGATCAGTATAATCACAGCGACAGATTGCGCTCTTTCGAGCTTATATCGCAGCTGATGAAGAAAACTTAGAGAATCGCGATTTCATTAACCGAAGGTCCAGCACTCCCTGTCTTATTAACAGGAAAGGGGGCCAGGATGCGGTTCTTAATTTTTTCACTGGTATTGGTAAGTCAGTTCGCTTTTTCAGTTTCGGAGGCGTCGGTTGCGGATCGTATCTTACGTCGCAAACTTTTAAGAAGTTTGCAGTATATTGAGTACTCGATCGCTGCAAATGAAAATGGTGGGAGAATGACCCCCACCATTATTGTCGGTTAGAACTATTTGTATAACAGATACTTTTTGCGTTCTTTTGCCCAGCTTTTTTCGTCTTTAGCCAGTGCCTGATCCAGATCTTTTGGCGTGGCTTTTTTATCCTCAATCCAATTTTTCAGGGCCGGACCGCCGTTGATCACATCAAAGGCCAAACGGTCTTTCACATATTCATAAGCAAAGTCGCGATAGATTGGATACTGCGGATGCATTTCGCGGATTACTTTTAGCATCAGCGCGGTCAAACGGAATGGTTTAAACAGTTCGTGCTTGTAAGCGACGGTGTCCGTATGGAATTGGAATCCGTGGCACAGCTTCCCGACATGTTTATGGAAAGTTGGTTCAAAATAGCATTCACGCAAGATCACACCTTTGTGCCATTGTGGTGCTTTCTTTTTCATTCTTACCAGCACTTCGCTGAAGTCGATGTCAGAGGCGCCAATGACTTCCAATGCGCGAGTCGTACCGCGGCCTTCGGAAAGAGTGGTACCTTCAATTAAAACAGTTCCAGAATAGGCGCGGGCCATATTCAAATTCGCGGCATTCGGTGATGGATTAACCCACGCACGCTTTTGCTCCCAGCCAAATCCAGGCGCTTTGTTTGGCGCATAACCTTTCATTTTGATGACATTCAAATCCAGATCCATCTTGTAGAAATCAGCAAAGTACAAAGCCAATTCGCCGACCGTCAGACCATGACGCATTGGAATTGGAGCTGCTCCAACAAAGGACTCCCAACCCGGAAGCATTTTGAATCCTTCAATAGGGCGGCCCGCTGGATTCGGACGATCAAGGATGATGATGGTTTTATCCAGCTTCGCGCATTCTTCCATGACGTAAAGCAAAGTGGTGATGAATGTATAGATGCGACAACCCAGATCCTGAAGATCAAACAAAAGGACATCAAAGTGGCTCATCATTTCAGCGGTGGGTCTGCGAACCTCGCCGTAAAGACTGAAGATAGGAATTTTATGAACGGGGTCCACGAAGTTCGGGCTTTCAATCATGTTATCCTGTTTGTCACCGCGAACACCATGCTGTGGTCCGAAGGCGCAGGAAAGTTTGATTTTTTTAGACAGCAGATCCAGGCTGTGTTCCAGATTTTCATTTACACTGGCGGGATGGCAGACCAGGCCCACACGCTTTCCTTTTAACGACTTCAACATCTTTGCATCGGAAAGCAAAACCTCAATACCCAGTTTCATTTGTTAACTTCCTTGTTAAAGCAAAATTGTAAACCCATCCCCCAGGTGATTCAAATGGGAAATTTGTGCTAGTCCGTGGGCAATTGCTCCATGGTCAAAAACCGGGAATTCAGACATAATGACATTCAGAAGGGAGCCAATATGGACAGCACAATGTGGGTCGTGGGTGGCGCGATCATAATTTCTATTTTCAGTTTTCTAGCCTATGCCGTCCTGGCCTTCTTTTTCCCGGAATGGGTGGGGATCACAGGTAAGGTGGCCTTGGACACCGAACGCAGCCATGGCGAAGGGCAAAACGCACCAGAGCACTTCACGGACAAGTTTTAAGTCTGGCTGGGCTTGCCGGTTTTGCGAAACTTGCCGGCACTCACTTTCATATTCTTCTTTAAAAAACGACTGAAATAGTTGGGGTCATCGAAACCCAAGGCGTAGCCGATTTCCGCAATACTCAGGTCGGAATATGATAGCATTCGTTTCGCTTCCAACAGGCAGCGATTTAAAATGTATTCTTTGGCCGAAACGTCCAGTTCCTTTTGAACTTTTGCGGAGAGTGACTTTGCAGTTACTTTCAATTGAGCCGCATAGAATTCCAACAGATGCTCTTCCTGAAAGTGCTCTTCCACCAGATCGATGAACTGTGTGACCACGTCGTTGTTTTCACCCAATTGGCGGTCAGCGGCTTTGGTGACCCGCAAGGCTTCCAGCAAAACCAGACTTAAATAGCTTTGCAATGACAGTTCGTAGTTGTCTCCCTGATTAAGGAATTCACTTTCCATCATCGCCAAAAACTTTTCAGAGAATATATCATTGCCTGTGGGAATCTTGAAGTGATCCGGAACCAGTCTGCTGTGCTGGGACAGACGCAGATTCCCCAACAGATTTTTTCCAAAGGACTCTTCGGTGTATTCAATGACAAAGCCCCTGCTGCTTTTTGCAAGCTTCCATCCATGCATCTGGCCAGGCTTAATCAGAAAAACCTGAGATCCTTTGACGGGGTAGGTGGTGAAGTCAATTTCGTGCCAGCCAGTGGATCTGTGCACGACCACGATTTGATAGAAATCATGCTTGTGAGGAAAGGCCACCTTCGGAGTGATTCTGTCTTTCAAACGTTCAATGCGGATGTCTCCGCGTCGAACCATTTTAACACCCAGAGATTCCAAAGGGTGTCGTCGTTTGATTGAATCAGCTTTATTGCCCATGACGCCTATTTTAAAAGGAATTTAATAATTTCTTCCTTTTGAGCATAACCGTCTTTGCGACCTATTTCTATCAGATCCGAGCAGAATGTCGGATCAAACATCAGATAACTGATGATTTCGCTGGCATCCTGCATGCTTCCCAAACCTTTCATCAAATAGCGAATGATGCGGGGAAGTTTTGCGGCCTTTTGCACTGCCATTTCGCCGATATCTTCAGATGGCGAGATGAAAAGATAGTCCAAAGGACGTAATGCGACTTTGCGTTGTTGATCGGGTGTGATTGCTTTGGCGTATTCATTCAGGCGACGCAGTTTTTCGATATCCTGCTCGACCGCATCCAGCAGCACGCCGTTTAGGATCGTGTTGATCACGCGGGCAAGGCTTGGTGCGGTTTCGGAATTTTCGGCATGCAGATCATAGGCGGTGGAACTTTGTAAACGGACTCCCACCACCATAAGCTTTTCCGCGCCCAGATAAATCACCGGACTGCAGGGGGCATGATTACGAACAGCTCCATCACCGAAAAATCTTTCATTCACTTTGATTGGTGGAAACAGCAACGGAATTGCCGAGGACGCCATGATGTGCTCAGTGTTGATTTCACTAAGCTCACTGCGTTTACGCCCTTTATCCCAAGAGGAAATTTCATTTTTACTTTGCACGAAAGATGTCGTTGCGGATTTTGCGTAGTCAATGGAGGTGATGCAAAGAGCATCAATATGGCCGGCTTCAATATTTTCACGGACCTGGTCGTAGTTCATATTGCGACTGATAAGTCCACGCAGAGGCGTGGTGTCCAAAAGTCCCCGGCCTGGTGTTGTGCCGGTGATTCCACCCAAGGATATTTCTTTTAGCCACTGGATTCCAATTTTACCCATGGTCAGGGAGTCGGTGGAAAAGACCTGATCAAAATGGACTTCGCTCCACAAGCGAGCCAAAGAATCTGTGGCGTACTTATAGTCGTGGGCATTGCTGGCCAACGAACTTGCATTGATCGCTCCGGCACTTACGCCAGAGAGAAAATCGAATTTAAGCGGAACTCCGGAGGATTGGGCAATTTCATAGATCGCAACCAAGACACCTGCTTGATATGCACCACGCGCCCCACCACCAGATAAAACTAAGCCTGATTTTTTCATACAGATTATTATCGGAATTTAAGGCAGGGAGCTGTACGTGTCGGAGCTGGCCGTTGGTCGAGCTTACTTACGGTAAAACCCAATAGATATAGATAAGGATGGCCAGAGTCAGAAATCCCAAAAGAATTGCAGCAATGGTTCCGAGCAAAACATACATTTGCTTTGATTCGGGTTCTGTTTTCGGATCCAATTCCATTGTGTGTCCTCACATCGTTTGGCAGCAACGCGCCATGGGTGTGACCGAATGTAGCCTGTGAAACGTTAAACTTCAAGGAGCAAGGTTACGGGACCGTCGTTGAGCAAGGCGATTTTCATATCAGCTCCAAATATTCCGCCTTGTGTTGGAATTCCGGCGGATTGACTGAGTTCCAGGGCTTTTTGATAAAGGGGCTCTGCCAGTGCCGGTGTTTCAGCGTAGATGAAGCTAGGACGTTTGCCTTTCGATGTGTCACCTAAAAGTGTGAATTGCGAAACCAAAAGATGTTCTCCCTTCACATCCTTCAGAGAAAGATTCATTTTGCCATCGGCGTCGGGGAAAACCCGGAGGTCGGCAATTTTAGAAATGAGTTTTTGCAATTGTGCTTCGGTGTCACCTTTGGCAACTCCCAAAAGGGTCAGAAATCCCGGGCCGATGGAGGATATGACTTTTCCATCGACGGTGACAGAAGCGGAAAGGACTCTTTGTACAACGGCCTTCATGTTTGCAAACCTTCTTCGTGAAGATTTGATCTTTATCCAGCCGCTTATTGAAGTCAAAAAAAGGGAGCTCAAGGCTCCCTTTTTTTATTGCCACTCTGGTGCGTGGTTGCTTTTTACGATGACGTTGGGCTTTTTCAAAGATGCACCCACCGGTCTGCGACGTGGAAGTGAGAAGGTCACTGTGGTACCGCGCCCGGTTTGGCTTTGGATCTGAACGGTTCCGCCGTGTGCTTCCACAATAGTTTTCACAATGGCCAGTCCAATGCCAGCGCCCTTGTTGGCGGTCTTTTTGGCTTGCCAGAAGTTATCAAAGACACCGGCCAATTGATGCGACGGAATGCCAGGTCCACTGTCGATCACAGAAATATTAACGTACTTCTGGTCACTGCGAACTTTCACAACCACTTTTTCGCCTTTAGGGCTGAATTTGATGGCGTTTCCGATCAGGTTTGCAAGGACACGAAGCACGCGTTCATTGTCATAGAATGCCAGGACGGGAGGGTTGACACTGTCAATCTGAAGACGCACATCGTGTTGTTTGGCCATGGCTTGCATTTGCATGCGGGCACTATCCAGAACGTTATCGACGGACAACTGATCCATGCGCAACGTCAGGCCGTGCATTTCGGTGTTCTTTTGATCACGGATATCCTTGATCAAACCTTCGATATTGATCACGGTGCTTTTCATAAGCTCACCGCTTTCAACGATATCCAAACCCTGCGGAGTGGAAGCCATACGATCCGCGGTTGACGAGATCATATTCAAAGAGTCCTGAAGATCGTGGGAGATGGCGAACAGCGCTTCATCGCGATCCTGAACTGCTTTTTTCGCCTCTTCATAAAGACGGTTTTGCTGTGCCAGTTGAAAAGACTGTTTGCTAAGCAAACGAACCACGAGGAACGCCATGCCCAGGAAAATGAAAATCAAGGAGCCTGAAAGCCAGGTCATGCCAAAAGGAATCTGGATTTCTGCTTGTGCAGCGGCGGTGCGGATTTCTTCCTGTGCTTTGTCGATTTGAACCTGATGCAGGTGAATCATATCATCAAAGGCTTCGTTGAGCTGGGAACGAAGGGGAGTGGATTTTGACTGAAAGAATTGGCCGACGATGCGTGACTCCGTTTTCTTATCACGGTGTTCGATGGCTTGGTCAAAGTACTCTTGATTTTTAACCTGAATATCCTGGATCCGTTTTACAATTGCTGGAATGCCCGGAAGGTTGTGTTGCTTTTCGAAGGAAGTCAGTGCCGTCAGCAGGGATTCTTTTTCATTCTTTTGTTTATCGTAAATATTTTGGGAACCTAAAAGAAAGTAGGCGCGGCTGTTGTCGAGTTGCGACGAAGCGATCCCACGCATGCGTTCAATCTCGATCAAGGCTGCTGGATCGGCATGTGTTGTGAGGCCATTGCCTGCAACTCCTTGCTGCACGCGCATTGCGTAGCCCCATGCGCCAATCAGAACTGCCACGAAAACAGCTGATAGGACCAACAGAGCTTTTTTTTCGAAAGTCGACTTCTTCTTTGTTGGCGACATTTCTGTTTGATTATTCTCTTCCAATAAGACTTCGGTTTGATTTGTATTTGTGCTCATACAAATTGAATAACAACCCTCAGTGTGTTTAAGCAACTCAGAAAGTTATAAAATACTAACAAGTCTAGTCGAAGTTTGTGTTCCATTAAAACGTTTGAAGATATCTTCACATGATTCCGGAAATTTTGAATTTTTGAAGTCGCTGAATTCATTGTTCGACTCTAATTGCAAATGTTGGAGTCTCGAATTGAAATAATCCAAAAACAGTTTGTTTACGTATCAAATAAGGATTTGTAGAGTTCCTCTCTAGTAATTCCAGAATTTGCACGTTCTATTTCAATACTAAAAAATCAACCTTCAAGTTCGCGTCAGCACGTTCCGAAAAATCTTCGCGGAGGAATATGCATGGGGCGATTTCAGTATCATTTATTCAATCCAAGAGAGTTAACAGCAGACACAGTTCAGCTAAGCAACAATGTCTATGATCTTTGGAAAACAGTTTATAAAGATGTTTTGGGTAAAGTGGGGGAGCCACTGAATCCCGATGATTTTCACAGGTGTGATGTCATAGTCGCGCTGACTGATAATAATAAAGTTTTTGGTTTTCACATGTACAGCGCTTTCGATTTGCGCTCCGAAGCTCTTCGCGATCACCACTATATGAAAGCTTTTGATGAAGCGATCATCCGGAAATTCCAAAGCCGTGGCATCAACACCATGATGAGCATGGAATATCTGACTGTGTCGCCGGATTATCGTTCCAGAAACGCCGAGGTGAATTGGTCCGAGGTGATTATTGCTTTGGGCAGTAAGGTGATGGAGGCCGGTGGCTGGGATTGTCTGGTGGGCACCGCACGTCGTGATCTGAATGTGAGACGTAAATCCGCCAAAAGTGGCGCGAACTATTTCGGCAGTGTGATCAAAATGAACTACGAGTGCGAAATTTTGATGACGAAGCACGGGGAAGTTCAGCCGCTAGGGGATGCCAAACACGCCGATTTGGTCGAGCAGCTTTGGGCGGCCAAAGCCAATCATACCCATATCCTGGATGAAACCAGAATTGTAACTCCATTCAGAAATGCCGCTTAGATTTTTTAAACTTTTAATTAAACGTACCTGAACAAGAAAGAGAAACTAATGAAAAATACGAACGTTAACGAAGAACTGAAACAACTTTTAAAATATTCAAAACAGCAGATCGAGAATTTTCCCTGGGAGGACAAGCAGGCCTATTCTGCCTGGGTGTCGCAAACATATTACTTTGCCCGTCACACGACACGCTTGCTTGCGCTGGCCGGGGCACGTACAGAGTTTGCCGCTCCGGAGTTTCACAATCGCTTCCTTACACACAGTGGGGAAGAAAAAGGGCACGATAAATTGCTGGTCAATGATTTAAAAACTCTGGGTAGCAAGATGGAAGAGTGGCCCGAGATGCCAGGGACCTGTGCTCTGTATCAGACGCAGTACTATTATATCGAACATCAATCACCGATGGCATTTTTTGGCTACATCCTGGGGCTGGAGGCTCTTGCCGCCTATTTTGGTGACCATGTGAATTCGCGTGTGGAGAAAGCCTGGGGGCCTAAGGCGGCCCACTTTATCAGAGTTCATGCGGAGGAGGACGTCGGTCACACAGACGAAGCTCTGTCCAAGATTGCGACTTTGCCTGAACATCACCAGACAGTCGTGTTGCAGAATCTGAAGCAGACGCTGAGTTACTATGAACAGATGCTGAATCAATGCAAAGAAGCCTCTAAAGCAGGTCTTAAAGCGGCCTAGGTCTCTTGCATTAGGGCTATAAAGAAAATATCATTTAGAGACAGGGGTAAGCGGTCCCAAAAAGGGGCCGCTTTTTATTCAAATTTGAAGTGGGTATAATAAATCGGTATGGAGCCGTCTCGCTATAAATTCAACTTAGAACGAGAGATTGCGCAATTGAAGGTCTATCGCGCGTACTTTCTGAACCTGGTTTTCTGGGGCGCAGTGGCCAGTTGTATGTACTTTATGATCAGCTTCGGTTCCATGGTGGCGGAAGACAGTCATTCCTTCCGTAACGATCTGGCCAGTGCTTCCGATGAACGAAAGACGTATATGGCCTGTGTGATGATCATGAGGACGATCAATCCTTCGGCGACAGAGTTTTCCAGCTGTGAACCCTACAATACCTACGACAAAATCAAAAATAGAAAACTTGCGACTGTTGAGCCTGTCGATGGGGATTGCCCGGCTGGCTATAAATTGATTTCAAATTTTGGATCTATTGTTTGCAAGCCAGTTGCGACAGAAAAGAAAGAATAGCTTTTGAGATTCGCAGAAATAAAAAAAAGCCGAGTGCTGTTACACTCGGCTTTTTAATTTCAAACTACTTATGCAAGATTAGTCGTTAAGACCAAAACCGGAAACCGGGAACATGGAAACAGAGATCTGATAAGTCTTACCCTGTTGAGTCACGCCAGCATCCAACCATTGCGCAAGGTCCTTGCGGAATGATTTGATTTTTTCCTTAGCCTCATCCAAACGCGCCTCATCAACAGTGATAGTGATCGTTGATTGTTCGCGGTCTTCGCTAGGCATTTTCTCAAGCAAGCGCTCAAGTTTACGTTTCATTTTCTTTTCGCGGCTAACTTCAGCGAATTGTTGAAGCTGCTCACCCGGCAAATTCAAACGCTCACCAAACATACGAATAGTTCTCATAGTTACAGTGCGTTTGCCGTTCAGGATTTTTGAAAGGAAAGATGAGTCCACTTCCAGGTGTCTTGCGAATGCACGCAATGAATAACGTGGATAGTTTTGGCTGCGACGAGCGAGCTCTTCTTCAAGGAATTGGCGAAAATCTGAGTTTTTGATTTGTTCTTGCATGACCGAAGTGTCTATTTGGAGGGGACCGAATAATCAATATTTTGTTCACAGTCTTACACTAATTTAATAGAGCCATGCGGGGTGCGTTAGGTTTTTTAAATTTTATCGAATATCAATAGTTTACGGACTCTTCCATTTTCCGGAACATTACAGAATTTGGTGAATTGGAACGATGATTTGAAGGGATCAAATTCATCAAAAAACGCATCCAATTTCTCTTCATAGTTATGGGTGCTAATGATGTACCGTTTGATAAATGATGAATTTTTCTCGTGAATTCCGCGCATGATATCGGCGATGGTGTGTGTCCCCACTCCGATGATCACAACGGTGCCGCTGACTTTGTGTGTTAAGGATTCTCCGCTCTGAGCCCAAAAGAAGGCGCGCTGATCCTGCTCGTACTTTTGGTGCTTTTGTTCGAAGCGTTCTTTCAGGGCGGAGATGATATGTGGCACTTGGTCAACAAAGTGCACTTCGGGAAATCTTCCGCTGCGGTACGCACTGAGTCCCAGATAGCCATGATCGCAGCAAAAGTCCCAGACGGGCTCCCCTGGAATCAAATGGTCATAGACGGCTTGCATGCGATCGGAAAGTTTAAACATGATTCAAGAGTTCTTACTAAAGCTGCGGCGGCGTTGCAATCGTGGCCTTCCTTGACTGTTACTATCGTAAATCGGAGACTCACGGCCATGAAAAAAACTCCATTAGCTGATACACACGTTTCTTTGGGCGCCCGCATGGTCGACTTCGCCGGCTGGTACATGCCTGTTCAATATGTAGGTCTTCGTGAAGAGCACGACAATGTTCGTAAGAACGTGGGTCTGTTCGACGTTTCTCACATGGGTGAAGTCCGTGTGAAAGGACCTAAAGCCCTTGAAACTTTGGAGTGGTTGACGACGAATGATGTGGCTCGCTTGAATGATGGCGAAGCTCAGTATTCTCTTCTTCCGAATGACCAAGGCGGCCTGGTCGACGATATTATCGTTTATTGCCTTTCCAAAAACTCTGACTACCTGGTTTGTGTGAATGCTTCCAACAAAGACAAAGACTTTGCGTGGATGACGAAACACAACAAGGGCTCTGATATGACGGACGAGTCCGATAAATGGGGTCAAATCGCCATTCAAGGTCCGAAAGCTTTGGAACTTTGTGATCGCGTCTTTGGTTTCAAAGTCAGCGAAATGAAGCCGTTCACTGTGAAATCCGGCAAATTCCAAAACCACAACATCATGGTCGCTACCACTGGTTACACAGGGGAGAAGGGCTGTGAGGTGTTCGTGGATGCGGCGGGAACTCCGGCGCTTTGGAACGAACTTTTGGCGCAAGGGAAAGACTTGGGAGTGGCTCCGATCGGTTTGGGCGCTCGCGATACTCTACGCACAGAAATGAAGTATTCCCTTTACGGTCACGAAATTGATGACACAACGAATCCTTACGAAGCGGGTCTTGGTTGGGTGATTAAACCAGCAAAAAAAGACTTTATGAATAAGGCGCAAATCGTTGGGGTCAAAGAGGCCGGTTTGAAGCAAAATCTTGTGGGATTTAAGATGCTTGAGAAGGGCATCCCCCGTCAGGGTTACAGCCTGTTTTCTTTTGACAATAAAGAAATCGGCAAGGTAACTAGTGGTACTCACTCACCAAGCCTGGATGAACCAATTGGCATCGCATTTATTGATGTAGCTTATGCCAAAGAGGGAACTGAGTTCCTTCTGGATATCCGTGGCCGCAAAGTGAAAGCGGTTGTTGTTAAAACACCATTTATTTCGAAATAAGGAGCCCATCATGGCATTTCATATTCCTGAAGACTATTACTACACAAAAGAACACGAATGGGCTCAAGTTGACGAGAACATCGTGACTGTCGGCATCACTGAGTTCGCACAGGATTCTTTGGGCGAGATCGTTTACGTTGAGCTTCCAGAAGAAGGTCAAAAAATCACTCAAGGTCAAATCTTTGGGGTGGTTGAGTCCGTAAAAGCGGTTTCTGACCTTTACGCGCCAGTTTCTGGCACTGTAATCGAAGTAAACGCATCTTTGGGCGACGATCCATCAGTTTTGAACGACGATCCAGTGAACGAAGGCTGGTTGGTTCGTATCGAAATGGATACTGAAAAGGAGCTAGCTAACTTGATGCGCGCTCCAGATTACAAAAAATTGATCGCAGACAAATAATTTCTATTGATTTAGCGGGCACAATTCGCTAAATCTTTGTTTCCGCTAAAACGGTGTTGCCCCGCTGGTGAAATTGGCAGACACGCTAGACTTAGGATCTAGTGCGCAAGCGTGGGGGTTCAAGTCCCTCGCGGGGCACCAAATCTTTCCGCAGGAAGGATTCTTTCAATCTTCTTCGGAAGTAATAAAATAAGCTGACTGAATAAGTCGGCTTTTTTTATGCCCAAAATCTGCCGCCGCTGTGATATCTAAAAATTAGATATATAGCTTCGAATCATTATACTATTCAGAATCATCGCATTGCGGCATATTCCGTCCTGTTTCAACGTATCTAAACTTTTAAACCGGAGTGGTTATGAAAAATTTGTTCTTGTTCCTGGCGATGACATTGGGTTCTTTAAATGCTTTCTCTGCGGCTCGTGAATTCCGCATCAACGGATACTCAGCAGACGGTGGTTACGCCATCGGTTGGGGCATTCCAGGCAAATTGATCGATTTTGAAGAAGTTGAAAAAGACGAAAACGAAGTCAGCGAGCTTTGGGAGCAAATGTCATCAATGCGCAACTATTTGGTCGATGTGCAAACTAATCAAATTCTTGCGACTATCCACACAGATCCAGATGAGTTTGTGGCGATCAGCTTGGGTGGAATGAGAACAAACCACTACAGTGTGAAAACTCAAAATCTGGGTACGTACTATGCCAATGACTCATTCGAGCTGGTGGCGGTTTTCGAATCTTTTAGATGGAATACTTCTCTGTCGTCGGTTTTCGTTATTAATAAGAGCACTCTTCAGCCGGTTGTAGTTAACAGAATCAATAATCTTGAAGAGCGTATGCTTTCTGTTGCTAAAGCCGCATTGACTCCAGCGCAAGTCGAGCAGTTTGATAAAGGTGCTCTTTACTTCAGTATGAAAGATGAAGGCTACGATCTACAAAGCAATCAAGTTTTCCAAATCGCTTGGGAATCAGCTGTACCGAAAAGCATTGATGATCCGTTGGTAACTGTAACAGCTCGTATGAAACTGAAAGTTACCGCTGATGCTGATGTTAAATTTGAAGTGGATCAAGTTCAGTACTCTCAAGAAAACTAAATCGAAACAAGCTTGAAAGATTTTCAAAAGCCGACCTAAAAAGTCGGCTTTTTTTATTTGAGGGCAATTACAAAGTGCTTTCCAGGATAGCCCTCTTTCGATAGGTCACAGTGTATCCAGCCCATTAAATTCAGCGTTAAATGCGTTCAACTTCACCGTCACCGTTTTTGAAGTGCTGCTGCCTCCATAACTACAAGCGGTCAATGTCATAGCCAATGTTTCGATCAAAGCTGCCGCAATTCCATGCGCAACTTTACCTTGTTAGTTCTCACGAATCCTCCTTGCTTTGTTATTTAACTTTGCTGTTCGAGTGACATAGTGGTGAATTAAGCTTGGTTTTTACGTGATTTGATGGTCGAGTTTGTTTAAAATTTCAGCTGAAAGTACATTGAACTATACAATGCTTGCTCACAGTGTGAGCGCTCATAAAAGGGGCTCGATCATGCGTAATCAACGATCTATGTGGCTGATTGTTTTGGTATTTGGATTTCAGCTTTTAATTTGCCAGGTATTTGCGCAAAGCTTTGAACGAGATGAGGGGATTACCAAAGAAAGCCTGATCCGGTCGATCAAGAAAAGCACCTCATTGGATGACCAGCAAATTGAAGCACTGATCAACACGCTGACTCTTCAGTATAATCTTCGTCCTGAACAAAGAATTCCAATCAAAGGATACTTGTATGCCGCCGGCATGAACGGAGCGATGCTTTTGGATCATGATGTCTGGTATTTTGATGCGAACCTGATTGATCCCGCAACTCAAGAAGTTGTTAAAATTCCTGAGCTGTTTTTGTGTGACTTTCATAATGGAGGGATTAAGTTTGAAGTCGCTTACAAATGGATGTTTACATTTATTCCCAGCGGAGTGAATGTCGATGAACTGCATGGTGCGGTTTATGGACGAGGCGTGGGATTGGTGGCGGATGCATTCTTTGGTGCTGAAGGCTCCTGGATGCCAGCTAAAAACAGAGCGAATGACCTTTTGCATGTGGCATTGAAAATCGGTTTTGGCGGGGGAGTGGTTTTTCCAAAAATGGAATTCAAACTTCGTCAAATTAAGAACGGAACTGGCCTGGTGAATTAGGCCAGTTCGGTTGTTCTTTTAGTTTTGGTTTTCAGATAGATTTTGAACGCTTTGAACTTTCTCAATGCCTGGAATTTTCCAGGTTCCATCCAGCACGGCTTGTTTTGGCCAGTACAGTCTCATAATCATATTAAAGTCTTCATTCGCAGGTGCTGGAAGCCAGTTGGACTCTTTGGACTTCCCGGGATTGCTAGCTTGAATATAGATATCCAGCGAACCGTCTTTGTTGAAACGAAGCTTGTCGCGATCTCCGATTGCAAAACGATTGATTGGATTTTTAACGAAGAATTGTTGGGAGTTATACATTGTTAGTGACCAGAAGCCGTCAACCGGAGGCAGATTGCCCTTTGTAAAGCGGATGACATATTTGTTGCTGCCATTCAAGGGGGCGCCAGAGGAATCCGTCAAAGCCCAAGGATAGATGGCATCTTGCTTTAGGTTTGCTCCCAATCCCTTTTTTGCAATGACTGCGCGGGACAGATAGTCGTCGCCGTAGGTGCCAATGGTTGTGGGAGTTCCCCAACCATTTGAGATATCCATGTTGCTTTGATTTTTTGCGGACTCGGTGAGCTTGTCTTGTCCGGATATGAATCCTTTGTTGAAAGCACTTTTTTGTTCGGACGTCATTTTATCAAGATTGGATACATTGCCGGGAGTGATTCCCAAGCTGGCCATTTCCTGAATCATTTTTGCGTCGCCGGAAGTGGGCGGATTGGTCTTTAATTCATTCGCAAAATATGCAAAAAAGGTTTGCGCATCCATTCTTTCGATCTGATCCACGGGCGGAGTGCGCGTGTCTGCATTTATATCAAATGGGACGGAGTCGGGGGGGGATATGTTTTTTCCGAATTCGTTAAGGGGTGTGATCCTTAGGCCATCCTGAAATTTGTGAGCAGTTGCAAAATCCGATTTGGACGCTTTGGTTCTTCCAATCATCCAAACTGAATTGGTTGGAGATTTGATTTGCACAACGTTCGCCGGCAAAGTGCCTGTCCAATTGGGACCAGTGATTGCATAGTTGCCCTTTTTGTATCCGGTGGTTCGACTTCCTGGAGATGCAAAGACATCTGTCCAGGCACTTAACAGCGGCATCATATAGTACCGCTTGCCAGCGTCAGGTATGCTGAGCACCATTGGCTCCTCAGAAAGATCCAGCCATGCAGAGCTATAGAGAGTGTCTGCATTTGGAGATACAACATCAGTAAAATTGGCATCTGGGAAGCTGCGTTTATTGGAAATTTGATTCAGGGGAGCTCGGCTTTGAGAGGCCCGAGGAGTAGCTGTCATGACGTCTCTTGAAATTCCCATTAGTACCAGCGGATACGCATAGATGTACGCCTGCTCCGTCATTTTTTGAATATCTTTGGGACTTGTTTTGCTGACGTTTTTAGAGCTTGCGCAATTAATCAGTAAACTTGCACAAGCCAACAGCAAACCTAATTTCCATCGGGTCGTCATTGAGTTCCTCCTTGAACATTGAATTTGGTCTCTGTATCAGATTGCGAACTTTGTGGTATTCGAACAATCAGGTTTTTAGCAAGGTCGTAGCTGGACTTTGGCATGGGCTTCAGGGGGCAGGGGACGCATCATGTTGCTGCACTGATCACAATAGGTTTGTTGAGACGCATTCCTCTATTTAAACTTCGTTGGTAATGAGGAAGAACCATGAAACTTAAACCATATATTGCATCCGTGGTGATTGCGACAAACGTGACATCAACGGCTTTTGCACAAGAAGCTGAACCAACAGCAACACTTTTGCCAGCAGTCGTGGTAAGTACGACATCTGACAGTGAGACCTATCTTGATACGCCAGTGCGTGTTGACGTGATCTCGGCAGAGGAAATCGAAAAAGATCACAACCGATTTCTTGGGGACACGCTGCAAAAGGTTCCAGGGGTGGTTATTCGCGAGGTGGATCCTTTGGTTCCGGCTTTGGGTATCCGTATGCCGGCGAACTTCAATGCTCCCTATTACCTGGCGACAATCGATCAAATTCCAATGTCTTCTGCAGTCAGTATCAATCACGCAACGGCAGCAAATCTTCCGATTTCAACTGCTACAGGCGGCATGGAGATTCTTCGTGGTGCGACCAGCGTGCTGTATGGGGCTGATGCGATTTCAGCAGTTATCGACTTGAAAACTCCAGAATTTGCAGATCGTAAGTCGCTGGCTCTTGAAGGTGGTCAGCGTGGCTTTGGCAAAGTGCTCTTGACTGGCACTGGTAAAGTGACCGACACCCAGGAATACTATGCAGTCGGTAACTACACTCATGATGACGGGTGGAGAGATATGCAAAGAATGGATCGCGGTGAAACTATTCTAAAACACCGCGTGAAAATTTCTGATACCAGCAAAGTGACGACGACGATTGTCGCGAATAAGAATGAAGGTCAGGGTGCGGGATACCTTGATTATAACACTTATCAAAATGATCCTACAAACTCTGGTATCACCGCGACGGACGATACCAACTCAGACAGTTCATATATTCGTTTGACCTCTGAATGGCGTAAATCCATCGACGCGAAAAACGAAGTGATTGTGACTCCGTATCTGCGTCACACGGACAGTGATTACAAAGCTTATTGGTATGCTGATACGTTGCCAACTATCACGGCGAATGATTCTACATTTGGCGCAAACTTCATTTATAGTCATATCTGGACTGATTCAGAAACCAAAGTTGGCCTGGCTTTGGAAACGACAAAGTACAAATATAAAGAGGTTCAGGAGTTGCCAACTTACACGGGTGGCTTTCCTCCGTCTGAAAGTCCCCGTGGTACCCACTATGATTATGATGTTAACTATTTGAATATTTCTCCGTTCATTGCTCATACCTGGAGTATCACCGAACAATGGCGCTGGGATTTGGGATTGCGTGCCGATTTCTCGAACTACGACTACAAAAACAACACCTCAAATGGCGATTGTGATTCACCAAACAACACCAACGGATTGTGTGGGGCTTACTTACGCGTAGGTGATCGCACGGACAAGTTTGACGGTATCAGTCCGAAAACGGGAGTGAACTACTTGATTTCCAAAAATCAGGCGATGTTCTTTAACGTGGGTATGGGTTACAAGATTCCGAATGCACAAACTTTGTATAACTTGACGGATGGTCAGGCATCACCAAATTTGAGCGGTGAAAAGTCATACACATCAGAGCTTGGTTATAAATCCGATAACGGTACCGTAGGTCTGGAGCTTTCGGTCTACAATATCGATATCCATGACCGTGTGGTTAGAACGTACGGTTCTACGGTTTCTACTTATGAAAATGCGGGTAAATCCCGTTCGACGGGTGTTGAGTTGGGTGCCGCATGGAAAGCGAGTGAGGAACTTAAGCTGCAAGTCGCTGCGAATTACAATGAAAGCCGCTTCATCGATTATAAATCTGGAGGAACAGACTACAGTGGTCATAAGGAAGCTAAGGCCCCAAGTGAAATCTACGATGTGGTTTTGACGTATCGTCCAACAGCATTGCGTGGCTTTGAAACTTCCCTGGAATGGAATCGCACTGGTTCTTATTGGGTGGAAGATGCAAATCAACATTTGCAGGCGGGTCACGATGTATTCAATTGGAGAGGTGAGTACCAATATACCAAGGACTTAAGCTTTAATGCTCGAGTTATGAATTTGATGAATACCAAATACCCGATCGACGTTGCGAACTATGGCTCCTTGGTTTATAAGCCAGCCATGCCTTTCACGGCATATATTGGTTTGGGATACGCGCTGTAAGCTGATTGTTTGCCGGATGGGGAGTGGCGATGAAAAAAGATTTATATGCACGTATCTGGCGTTGGCATTTTTACGCGGGCATCTTTGTCATTCCATTCATGATCGTCCTTGCAATAACGGGAAGTATTTACCTATTTAAACCACAACTGGATCCTGTTGTTTACCCCAAGTTATTAACCGTCAGTCCCCAGGATAAAGTCTTGCCTGCTGCGAACATTGTCAGTGTAGTTCGCAAGGAATTTCCAACTTCGCAAGTGAGCTCATATTTCCCGCCCACAAGAGCAGATCAAAGTGTGGCGGTTGGACTTAGTGATGCCGGAATCAATCGAACAGCTTATTTGAATCCTTATACGGGAGAACTCCTGGGATCGATGAACGATCAGGATCACTATCAGAGTATCACCAAGAAAATTCACGGGGATCTGTTGATTGGTCCCTGGGGAGACCGACTGGTGGAACTTGTTGCATGTTGGTCCATCATTTTGCTTATCTCTGGTTTGTACCTATGGTGGCCACGTGGAAGGAAGTTTGCTGGTGTCTGGTGGGTGCGATTAAATGCCGGCAAGCGCATTTTCTGGCGGGATCTTCACGCTGTCGTTGCAATCTACAGTTTCGTTTTTATCTTGTTGCTCTTGGTGACGGGGCTTCCGTGGACGGGATTCTGGGGTGAAAAATACGCCAAGGTCTGGAATCACTTTCCGCAGGCAACGGCCACTTCGAATGTACCAAGCGCAGTGCTGAACAATGCCAGCGTACAGATGGTACCTTGGGCCTCCGAAACGGTCCCTATGCCGAATTCTGTGGTGATGCA
The DNA here is from genome assembly GCF_047305935.1 of Bdellovibrio sp. HCB288. Lineage (GTDB taxonomy): Bacteria > Bdellovibrionota > Bdellovibrionia > Bdellovibrionales > Bdellovibrionaceae > Bdellovibrio. The sequence continues at coordinate 762,937 of NZ_CP178619.1, read as the reverse complement.
GTCGGAGCAAATCAGTATGGATGAGGTTTTAAAGACACTTCAGGGTCGTGATCTCGAAGGCAGCATCAAAGTTGCCTATCCCAAAGAACTTGAAGGTGTGTTCACCATTTCCCAGTTTGGTGGTGATCCTAGAAGATCAGTCACTCTTTATGTCGACCAATATAGCGGTCAAGTCGTACAGGCGGTGCCTTTTTCTGAGCATGGTGGTTTTGCCAAGGCCGTGGAATTTGGGATTTCTCTGCATCAAGGGGAGTTGTTTGGATGGGTGAACCAGCTTATAGCGTTCTTGACATGCCTTGCACTGATTCTGATTTGTGTCAGCGGTGTGATGATGTGGTGGAAGCGCCGGCCATCCGGCAAATTCGCAGCTCCGCCAGCACCAGACAGTAAAAATCCTGTTTGGTTCATAGGAATCTTTGTGTCGATGAGCGCATTGTTTCCACTGGTCGGTGTGTCGCTTGTAGCAGTGATCGCAATAGACTTTATTTTATCAAAGGTCCGCGCTCACTAGTTGATGACGATTCCCTCTGTTTTAGCCTTGATAATTTTTTGAATGACCAGTTCCCAGTCAGCAAAAGACAAGGGTGCATAGCCGCGATCAGTTTGCCACCCATAACCCCAGCGGTAGCTTGTGTGAAACATAGGGTGTCCCCCCATGCGAACCGCATAGTAATAAGCCTCGGCGACCTTCGGGTATCCCTTTTTTTGAATACAGACTTTCAGGTCTTCATCGGCGTGAAGTCTTTCTTCGGATGTGCCGCCGCGCCAATAGGCGACGTCGTGTTTTATACAACAATCCAAAAATGCCTCAGCATCGTCCGTCCAAATGCCATCCGGGCTTCTGCTGCAACCATCGCTGGTGAAGTCATGAAGCTCATTGGCTACAGAGTGGCTGGCAAAACCCAGATTGATCAAGATTAATAAAGCAATGAAGGATCTCATTTAGGTCTCCATTCTACTGGCAACGTTTTTCGATGGCATTCATAATTGTAAGAAGCTTTTTCGTTGGATTTGCAACGTTCCATTGCCATCTAAAATCACGGCAATCCTGCCATTTTGGGAATACCATCGGGCCAAAGTTCTCATCACCATCATCCTTTTTCAGGCGGTCGTAGACGATGTTTTGAATTTCTTTGTAATTGCTTAGCGGAAGAATCTGTCTGGAGATCAGATCCAAAACAACTTCAACGCTGGTAACGAATCCGATTTGACCTGTCATTGTTGGATATTGTGCTTGGCCCAAGCGGGAGTAAGCTTCGCGAATATAAGTGATGGATGGGATTTCAGGAAACTCCTGAGTCATTTGATTATAGACGATAGCGTCGAATTGGCCGTTGTCCCCAAAGTAAATTACCAAATCCGGGTGCTCATATTTCAATAGTGCGCGAATAACCTTCTGCTTTAATTCAGGATCCTGCTTAATGCCGTTATTCATATGCAGTTTGGTGATTGGGAATCCATTTTCTTCTAAAAAGTCGGAATGCTGCTCTTGCATCAAAAGCTTTGGTGCCAGACTGACATAATGAAATTCGATATTAGGGATTTGGTTGCTCAATGCCTGATATATTTCCGCCATTCCAACAAAACGACTGTCATCGTCAAATGCTGATCCCGAGGATCTGGCTTTTGAAAGGATATTGGAGACCTTGATTGTGTCGTCGATATCAGAAATAACCAGAGTTTTCGCCTCGGAAATCGAACCTATCATCAACAGGGCGGCAAGAAGCATTTTGTTCATATCGTCTCCAACAGTGACTAACAATTGGACAACCCTGCAAATAACACCTTTCGGAGATTAGGAGCCGGGCTTCAATTGCTCATTCTTCAACTGAGGGACTTAAAAGCAAATGGTATGCCGCCTAGAGAACTGAAAGTTCCCGCTGCACACGGAGTTCGTTAGAGACTTTTTGGAGATCGTCGGGAACTTCAATCAAGGCCCCCCGTGGAATTTCCTGTTGGATCTTCAACTTGTGCATCCACGCCAAAAACTCACGGTCAGATCCCCGACAGATCATCTGACGGTCTTTGCCTTTTTCCTTCAAAGTATCACCCACAACGCGGGCGGCATGAATTACGGAAGGTTTTGTTTTTCGCATCAGCAGGTAGCTTGTGGTGAGTGTGCGATTCTTCATTGGCAGCTGTTCTTCCATGGATAAAAACCACTTTGGAGCATCGAAGTGAATTCGATCATGACACCAGTCTGTTTTTGACTGGGTCAACAATGGGCAAGGTCCTTCGTGTGTGCAGGGAGCCCACACGTGAAAGCCTTTCTCCATTAACTTCGCGCGAAGTTGCATAAGTTTGCGACCATCCTGCTGGGTCGAAGGTTCGGCAATCATCAGGGCTTCGCAATTGCATGCCCAATCTGGAAGGTCGGAAAGCTCAGTTAATGAATATGAAAACAAAGCCAGCGATTTTTTCGGGTTCTTGATCTTTGCAGCATTAATCGTGCGGATCCATTCTTCGGACTTAAAGAATGGAAAGTGTTTTTCAATCAAACGTTGTGGTTCAGAAGCTCGCTCGATCAGAGTGTATTTAAGATTCTGTGTTTCAGACAGACTTAATGAAGCTGTCGCCAGCCCGGCGCCAAAGTCGTAGACCTCTTCAAGGCCTGCAAAGAAACCACGTTTTTCACCCTCAATGATCACAGCTCGCAAACGAGCCGCATTCAGGGGAAGATAGTAACAAAGATATGCCACCTGCGCCCAAGACTCTTGCCACGGAGTCTGTCCTTCAGGTTCATTAATAAAGAAATCAGATAGCGCCAAAACGCACTTGGACAGCTCCTTTGAATTATTCAAGGTGAGCTTGTAATCGGCTAATGCACTGGCAATGGCCGTTTCAAAATTGGCAGGTACAGAGAAATGTCTTTGCATGGATAGGGGATTCTACAGAGTATTCAGGGCTTTTAGCAAATCATCGACCTGGATTTCTTCCATCGCATGGTCAAATGGGGGATTTTCGTTCTTTGAGACGAAAATTTTTACATTCTCTCCGCGGGCGGCCCAACGACGAGGGTGTTGCACGCGGATGGGTGAGTACAGTCCCAGAACTGGAGCGCCCAGGGATGCTGCCATATGGGCCACTCCTGTACTTGGAACGATAACGGCCTTGGCATTATGTAGAACGGTGAATAGTTCTGCCGGCTTCAGCTGATTTTGCAGGTTGATGACCTGAGGATCATTCTTAAAGCGTGCTTTGATGGCGGTCAAAAAAGGTTCGTCAGCAGGAGTGCCTGTAAGAGCGACCTTGGTGAACGGAGTGATCTGTTCAATCAACGAAATATAGCGATCCGTCGGCCAGTTCAGGGCGGAGCCCGCCATGCCAGGGTGGACTACAACATAATTTTTCTCGGACAAAGAATGTTTATCCAGAAGCTCTGGATTTTTGGCGGCAACCAGTTTTAAAACAGGCGCAGGCTCTTTTGACTTTTCATCCAAAGCAAAGCGAAGCAGATCCATATTGTAATCAGCTTCGTGATGAACTGCCTGACTGCGACGTTGGCGCAGGCCCTTATTTAAAAACAAAAAGCTATGCCATTGCGATTGAACGCCGGCGCGAACTTTCACGCCTTCAGCCCATAAAGCAAACGCGACCCACCACGGGGCTTGAAAGCTGACAGCTAGGTCTGGTTTGAATTCGCGAATGAAGGCACGAAGGGTGTGCAGTGAAGCTTTCCAATCATCTTTGGAAAGCTCGATATAGGAACGTTTGGGATCAGCGTTGTCGGGAACAAATCCCAAGCCTTTGGCGATGACCCATTTCACTTCTTTATCCGCCATGAATTCGGCCTGATCCACACACATTGTGGAGATCAGGTCGCCGATTTTATCAAGACGGATCAGAAGTACCTTTTTCATCTATCGGTATTCTTCGATGGATGGGCAAGAGCAGATCAGGTTGCGGTCACCGTAAGCGTTATCCACGCGGCCGACCACAGGCCAGAACTTGTTCGTGCGAAGCCACTCTACCGGATAAACCGCTTCTTCACGAGAGTACGGATGATTCCATTCAGGCTTCATCATCATCTGCGCTGTGTGCGGAGAATTCTTAAGAGCGTTGTTTTCCTTGTCCATTTTGCCAGTTTCCACCGCAGTGATTTCTTTGCGGATAGAAAGCATGGCATCGATGAAACGATCCACTTCTTGTTTCGGTTCAGACTCTGTCGGCTCGATCATCAATGTGCCGGCCACAGGGAAGGACATTGTCGGAGCATGGAATCCATAGTCGATCAGGCGTTTTGCAACGTCAGTTACGTCAATACCAGAAGCTGTTTTGATATCGCGAACGTCGATAATACATTCATGGGCCACATAACCGCTTTTGCCTTTGTAAAGAACCGGGTAGGCCTTTTCCAATTTCTTAGCAATGTAGTTTGCCGACAAGATTGAAACCAACGTCGCCTTACGAAGACCTTCAGCACCCATCATAGTGATGTACGCCCAGGAGATCGGAAGGATTGAAGCCGAGCCCCAAGGAGCTGACGTCGTTGAAGTGATACCATTTGCAGGACCTGCTTCTGGAATCACCGAGTGCTTCGGCAAAAACTCTTTCAAGTGAGCGCCTACACCGATTGGCCCCACACCAGGACCGCCACCACCGTGAGGGATCGCGAATGTTTTGTGTAGGTTCATGTGAGAAACGTCAGCACCGAAAGTACCTGGGCGGCACATACCAACCAAGGCGTTCATGTTAGCGCCGTCCATATACACTTGGCCGCCGTTTGCGTGAACGATATCGCAGATTTCTTTGATACCTTCTTCGTAAACACCGTGAGTGGATGGGTAAGTGATCATCAGCGCAGACAAGTTGTCTTTGTGTTGTTCCGCTTTAGCCTTCAAGTCAGAGATTTCAACGTTACCCAAATCGTCGCAGTTCACAACAACCACTTGCATGCCAGCCAAAGCTGCGGATGCAGGGTTTGTTCCGTGCGCAGATGACGGGATCAAGCAGATGTTTCTGTGACCTTGACCACGGGATTGGTGGTATTTACGAATGACCAATAGACCCGCGTACTCGCCTTGAGAACCCGCATTTGGTTGCAAGCTGACAGCGGCAAAGCCCGTGATATCGCAAAGTTTGTTTTCAAGATCTTTGATCATTTCAATCAAACCAGAAGTTTGAGAAACCGGAGCAAACGGGTGAAGTTTGCTGATCTCTGGCCATGAAACTGGAACCAGCTCCGTCGTCGCATTCAATTTCATCGTGCAAGAACCCAATGGAATCATTGAATGGGTCAAAGTGATGTCTTTGTTTTGCAAGTGGTGGATGTAACGAAGAAGCTCAGTCTCACTATGGTGAGAGTTGAATACCGGGTTAGTCATGAATGCGGATTTACGTGACAAGTCTGCTGGGATTTCCAGCTTCAAAGTCGCATCGATAGTCTGGCAATCGAAAGCCGCTTTGTTGCCGCCATTGAAAGCCATCCAAACTGTTTCAACGTCCGTCAATGTGACAGTCTCATTCAGTGCGATGCCCAAAGTCTTGTCGTTGATTTTTCTGAAGTTCATGCCCAGCTCTTCAGCGTGTGCCAAAATGCTTGCGGCATTGTCCGAAGTAACAGTCACAGTATCGAAGAACGCATTCTTGGATACGTTGTAACCAAGTTTGGACAAACCGTCAGCCATAATCGCGGTCAGACGATTCACGCGCATCGCGATTTTCTTCAAACCTTGTGGCCCGTGGTAAACAGCGTACATGGAGGCCATGTTCGCCAATAGAACCTGAGCCGTACAGATATTGGAAGTCGCTTTTTCACGACGGATATGTTGTTCACGAGTTTGCAAAGCCAGACGCAAAGCTTGTTTGCCTTGGGAGTCCACAGACACACCCACAAGACGGCCTGGCATCATGCGCTTGTAAGTATCTTTGGTTGCCAGGAATGCCGCGTGAGGGCCACCGTAACCCAATGGTACACCGAAACGTTGAGAGTTACCGACAACGATGTCAGCACCCCACTCGCCCGGAGGAGTCAAAAGAGTCATTGCCAGAAGATCCACGGACGCCACAACGTGTGCGCCTTGGTCTTTATATTTTTTTGCAAGGTCTGCGTAGTTCTCTACAGCACCTTCAGTGTCAGGATATTGGAAGAACACACCGAATGCCGGTTTGGCAAAATCGTATGTTGCAGGATTTGTGACGATCATCTCCAAGCCCAATGGCTCAGCGCGAGTGCCCAGGACTTCAATCACGTGCGGATGCATTTTGTCGGAAACGACAAATGCATTCGCTTTGGTTTTGCAAAGTGCGTGGGCCATGAACATCGCTTCAGCCGCTGCGGTTCCCTCATCCAAAAGGGAAGAGTTGGAAATCTGCATGCCAGTAAGATCTGCAACCATAGTTTGGAAATTCAACAGTGCTTCCAAACGACCTTGTGCAATCTCTGCCTGGTAAGGCGTGTAGGCTGTGTACCAAACCGGATTTTCAAAAATGTTTCTTTGAATGATTGTCGGTGTGATCGTGTCATGGAAACCCATGCCGATGTAGGACTTCATCACTTTGTTTTTTGAAACCATCGACTTCAAATGATTCAGCAAACCGAATTCAGAAATGCCGGGACCGACACCTTCGAATTTATGTTCAGTGCGAATTTGGGAAGGAATGATTTTGTTGGCAAGTTCATCCAATGAAGCAAATCCAAGCTCTTTCAACATCTCTTGGATGTCAGCATCGCTTGGGCCGATATGGCGTGGAATAAACTCATTTCTAGGAGACAAATCGTCGATTTTCATAAACACCTCAATAACGCAAAAGAGCCTAGCACAGCCGCTCTTAGGGTTAAAGTGTTGGCTCGCGACAGAGCAAGGGCGCTAATGCAAGGCAATATGCCGATTATAGCCTAAACAGGTTTGATTCGCATTGTGAGGAAACCTTTTTGGGACTTGTGCCTGTGTGACAGGCCTTTATCAGCGAGCGAAACTGTTCAAGTTGCTCGGTTTGTTCTTTAAATGAATTTAAACGGGTGGACAGACTGGGAAGATTGGCCAAAAGAGTGGTTTCCAGTCGCAGGGCCAGCCAGACTTTGCTTTTAGACTCGCGTCCTTCCTCTTTCAAAATGTCGTTCATAACTGAGCGCATTGAGGACGGTAGAGTGCGGGAGACCAAGGACATTTGCTCCAATTTAAAGCGGAAAAGGGGATCTTTAAACGCGCGGTTGCCGGTTTCCTTGTAATAGCTGACCAGATAGTCGGTTTTTCCGTTGATCAACTCGTCTTCATTAAGTCCCACTGGATTGCAGATAGTGGAGCAAAGAGGGGGCATTTTTTTGCCCTGAATTTGAGCAAATAGACCCTCGAAGGTACCAATTTCCTCAAGGTAACCTTCGCTGATCTTTGCGACTTCATTCATATTGGGATCGTTGGGAGATTCCTTGTGGAAGTGCCTGATTCCAATGTATGCAGCAGCGCCCAAGCCCAAGAAGCTTGTCAGGATGAAAGTGAAAATGAAAATGGCTGAGTATTTCAGACCGAATCGCAAATGCTTGTTCATTCGGGACTATTTTATCCGAATGAACCTGTGGCGGGCAATGCTCGCCGTCCCTTGGTCTAATTGCACTTTTGATGTTTGTACAGAGTGGTCACTTCAGCTCCAGTCAGGGCTTTATTCCAGATAACAACCTCGTCCATACTGCCAGTGAGGGAGTTGGAGTTGGGGTTGGATCCTGTGGATGCAGGTTTACCGAATAAAATAAATGGATAACCAGTATCTTGATTAAATCCCCCGCCGCCGTTCGCTCCAGTGGCATAGCCACCGTACAAAGCCTGGTTGGTGCAAGTGCCTGTCAACCGCGGATCAGAACCTGTGTGTACAACTTCGGTGCCGTCCAAATAGTATTTGAGACCTGTGTAGTTTGAAGTGCCATCCCAGGTCACCACAAGATGATGCCAGGTTTTTGAAGCCCAATATGCTGAAGAGAGAGGGCATGACTGGCGTTCCATATTTGATGAACTGTGAACTTTACGAAAATCCAGGGAGCCATCCGTTCGAAATACGAAAAAGTAACCACGGGAACTGTTGTCATCGCTCTTATAAAACAATCTCTGATTGTTTCCCGACGGAAAAGCCATATTGACCCACATACTCACGGTCAAGGCAGGGAGGTCGGCAAGGTCTGTGGTGTTTGTTGTTTTGATTATATCACTGGCATTCCCGTTGCCGGTGATCATTTGTTTCAAGGCAGTGACGGATGAGTTCGCATAACTTAAATTCGATCCTGCCATTGTCGCCGTCAATGTTGGTCCACCCGTGAAACCACTAGGTAGGTCCGAAGAGTTGGCCACTGCGCCTACTGTTCCATCCATATGCCAGATAGCTGCAACGGAATTATTTTGTGGTATCCACGCAGATCGATAAGCGGCGACACATCGGCCACCGCCCGTGCCTGAATCCTGCATGGCTCCAGTTAGCAGACCCATTTGTGCCTGGGCGGCTAATGGAAAAAGAGTCATCAACAACCATTTAGTCATTATTGATATCCTGTCGCCCAAGTAATCACACAGTCAAAGTTACCGCCGTTAGCGATCGCCAGAATGTTGTAAGTGGACCATGTACTAGCAACTGTCGGACCGTTAGGTGGTAAAAACTTGGAGGTGTTACAACCCGAGAACGTGTAAGTGCGGGAAGTTGCATCCTGAACAACCAGTGTATAGTTGCCTCCATTTTGCATATTGCTCAGAGTGATAGTTGAACCACCAACAGTCGCCAACGTGTGGACGTTACTTTTTGAAACATCCACTGCTGCAGCGGCAACGGTGTTAGTTGTTGAAACGACCGCTGCTGTCGTCGTCACCACACCAGTTGAATAAGAAACTCCCATGCGTTCAGTGCCATTTGTCTGGAAGCTCAAGTGACCGTCTGTATCGTACTGAACTACCCCAGCAGATTTTGACTGGTCAGCAGTTCTGAATACAACTCCGGCACCGTTATCTCCCGGTGTGGAGAAGTAAATATATCCACGATGGGCATTAGACCCATTGTAGATCTTAGCCATCAATTGGCCACGGCCCGAAGCTCCCGTGTAGTCAAATCCACCCATTCTTAAGTTACCGTCGGTACTGATAGTAGCTGAAGTATAAGTTCCCGCAGATCCGCCATTTACTTCAAATGGATAAGTTGGATTTGTTTCGCCGACACCAATTTTGCCATTGGACAAGAAAGTCATGCGGGCAGAGTTATTAGTACCAATTGTCAAAGAGTTCGCATCAGTCGTGCCTACGGTCGCAGCGGCACCGAATGCATTACCGCCGTTAACAAACACACCGGAAGCGCCCGTAGTCGGCAAATCTGTTGAAGCAATCGTTCTGAATGAAGTTGCGCCGTCAGCTCCAGTAGGGGCTGCCAGGAATGTTTTCTGTGTTTGCGTTCCGAAGCTGGATGCAGTCACTGTTGGAGCCCCACAATCCCAACCGGTTACTGTCCACGTCGGGACATGCCCAACAGTCGAACAAGTTGCATTATAGAATTTGCCAGTGGAATCTTTCATCACGATTCCTGAAGTGACCGCCAGAACTCCGGTAAAGTCCATGTCTGTCGCGATAATAGTTCCGTTGGAAATTTTGTCTGAAGTGATGGCACCTGTAGCCACGGTCGGATTCGGGTAAGTGCCAGTCAGGTCGCCACCCGCAGTCGCACCACTTTGCATTGCGCCCGTGATGCGAGAGTCATTACCTGCAGCAAAAGTTGTGGATGTTGTGCCTTGTAAACTTGCGATGGTAATGTCCGTCGGCGCAGCAGCAGAGCCGGTGTTATTACCTTTCAAAGTGTTTGCTGCCATGTTTGCCATTTTTGCATTGGTCACAGCACTATTTGCGATGGTCGCGGCAACTGAGCCAGTACCACTGGCAGTAACATCACCAGTTAAGGCGCTGATCGTACCGCCACCAGTAGAGATATTGGTGCCATTCACTTTGAAGTTACCCGTAATATTTACGTCACCGACAACATCAAGTTTATAGCCGGGAGTCGAAGTGCCGATACCCACGCGCCCTTGATCGTCCAAACGCATGCGTTCGTCCAAGGATGTTGTATTTCTTGTGACGGTGGAGAACATGAGAGCGGAACCGTGAGCAGTGTTCGAGTAATTTTGAGTTGCAACTGCACGCATTTGTGCGCCCAAACCAATACCCCAGGCAGCATTTTTGCCACCCCAGAAGTTGAATTCGCCGAGAGCATCGTTGTTTTGTACTGCCGTCGGACCTGAGGTTGTGTCGCCGCGTGAGTTGATCACTGCAAATTGCGGAGCGCCACCTGTACCTGCAGTCCCCATATAATTGGAAACTCTGAATTGAGGATAGCGATCTGCTGTTGATCCGGAATTGGTAACACTGATCCCGGTGTCAGCATCTGTTTGACGAATATCCAGATTGTATTCTGGATTATTCGAGCCGATGCCCACATGGCCGGACGAGTTGATGCGCATTCTTTCTGCGGAGTTCACTCGGAATGCCATGTATTGGTTTGCCGGAGTTGCGGCATCCACTTGGTATCTAATGGATCCTTGTTGCGCACTTGATGTATTACCGAAATAGACAGTCGCTGGCTGAGCATTCATGGTGTACATGTTAACGCCCACACCACCAACAGATTCTCTGTCGAAAGAAGCAACGGATTCAGTTGAAGGAGCATTGGATGATCCAGCGTCACCTTTTACCGCCAACACACCATTTCTGATATGAGCTTTATAGGCAGGTGCTCCACCGATCCCGACATTACCTGCGGTATCAACAGTGATACGATCAGTGCCATTGGTTCTGATCGCCAATTGATAAGAGTCATTTGTCCCGATTGTGGCAGATTGCCCAAATGAGTTACCACCGTTAATAAAGGCACCGGTTGCGCCCGTCACAGGGGTGTTAGTACCGACCACTGTCCATACTGAACCCGAGTCGGAATAGATTTTTTGAGTATCTGTTGCAACATAGATACGACCTGCAGTGCCTGCAGCTGGTTTACTTGCATCCAATCCCGTTGTAACGCTTGGAGTGCCCCCGCCGTTTTGGACACCATCAGTAATGCCATAGCCAGCAAGAGTAGTGGCTGCCGATACGGAAGGAGCGGCACATGTCCAGCCAGTTACCGTCCAAGTAGCAATATGTCCTGCAGTCGAACAGCCGAAATTGACAAACTTGCCTGTTGAATCTTTGATAACAAGATTTGCAGTCGCAGCGTTCACGCCGGTGAAATCCATATCCGCGCCAACAATTGTGCCGTCAGCGATTTTAGAACTGTTCACTGCACCAGCAGCAATTGTTGCGGCTGCGGAGCCAGGACCAGATGCAGTGACATCACCAGTAAGTGCTGTCACATAGTTGCCCGCTGCTTGCTTCGCAGCGAATGAGTCGTAATCAGTCTTGCTTAGTAGACCTGCAGTAACTCCGGCATCAGCAGCCATTGGGATTTGCAGAGTGTGAGCATTCGAAGCAGATGACCACGCTGGAGCTGTTCCTGTGTTTGTAACCGGAGTTGCAAAAGTTTGTGTGGAACCGGATTGACCATTCAAAGAAGTCAAACCCGCACCAGAAACACCCAGTGCTGCCGCCGCAGAACCATTCCAGTATTTAACCTGATTGGTATCAGCGTTATACCACGTGCGTCCTTCATCAGATGCATTCAAACCTGCCACCAAAGTTGCTTCAGTCGCATTTGTATAGTTACCAAGACCCAAAGCACCCGTCATAGAGTCGCCAGCTTTGTTTACAGGAGTGTACGTCAATGCCGCAGTGATATCCCCAGCGGCCAGATTCGCACCCGTCGTAACACGTCCTTTTGCATCGATTGTCAGTTTGGTATATGTGCCAGCCGTTGCAACAGTCGCAAGAGTCAGAGCTCCTGCATTTGAAATTGTAGCGTCTCCGCTCATGACAACTGGAGTTGCGACGTTGGAACCATTACCAAGCCACATGTAACCGTCATTCAATGTGATGACGAAGTTCGTAGGGTCCTGACAGACAAAACCGGAAGCAGTCCACATCGGAACATGGCCCACCGTTGAACAAGTGGAGTTTAAGAATTTGCCGGAAGCATCTCTCATCACGATGCCGGTTGTGGCGCCGTTGACTCCCGTGAAATCCATGTTCGAACCAACAATTGTCCCGGCAGCGATTTTTGAAGAGGTGATTGCGCCTGCAGCAACTGTTGGATTCGGATATGTACCAGTCAGATCACCACCAGCAGTGGCACCGGATTGAAGTGCACCGGTAATACGCGAATCATTACCTGCAGCAAACTGATTGGACCCGGTACCTTGAAGGGACGCGATTGTTACGTCACTTGGTGCTGCAGCAGATCCAGTGTTATTGCCCTTCAAAGTATAGGAAGGCATGTTAGCCATTTTAGCATTGGTCACAGCGCTGTTTGCGATTGTTGTTGCCGTGGAGCCTGGGCCAGTCCCAGTCACATCACCCGTCAGTGCAGTGATCGCAGCACCGGTGGAACCAACTGCTATAGCAGCAGAGCCGTTCCAGTATTTGAGTTCATTGGATGTGGAGTTGTACCAGATTTTACCGGCATCAGCACCAACCAAGGTTGGATCTGATGAGTTGTTGGAGACATGCAGACTGCGGTTTGCCGCCATCGTCATGTAACCGATATTTGTGATGTTGTTATTAGCCATTTCGATGGCGCCAGCCATCGTACCGCCAGCCAACGGAAGTTTTGATGCGTCCGTAGTTGATGGAGCCTGACATCCCCAGCCTACCACAGTCCAAGTTGCAACATGACCCACTGTCGAGCAGGCAAACTCTGCAAATTTTCCGGTCGCATCTTTGATAACGATATTTGAAGTTGCGATATTCGTTCCGGTGAAATCCATGTCGGCTGAAGTGACGGTGCCATTGGCGATTTTCGCACCAGTGATGGCGTCATTTGCCACAGTCGGATTTGGATATGTGCCACTTAGGTCACCACCCGCAGAGCCGCCCGGCGCAATTCCAGAAATCGTCGTTGGCGTAACTGCAGTGATGCGACCATGAGCATCGACGGCAACAACCGGAACTTGAGTTGCAGAACCATAAGTTCCTGCAGTCACACCAGAGTTACCAAGAGAAACGGTGACAGTTCCGGAAGTACCACCACCAGTAAGTCCGCTTCCAGCAGTTACGCCAGTGATTGACCCAGTGGATGTTGGGACGCAGGCAAACGCCGTTCCCGTCCAACGAAGTGCTTCGTTGGCATTACAAATTAACAGTGCATCCTTTAGTAGGAAGTCGTTGATGCCTTTGTCTGCAAGTGTTTGTGCACTGTAAGATGTCATCGCAAAAGGAACAGAGCGGATCGTATTTGATGGCGTGATTTCCTGCCAGCCCGTTGCATCCTGAAAAGAAACTTTAAGAAGGCGCTCTGAAGTTGAAGTGGCATTCCAACTGCCGCCGCCATGACATGCATGGGAGACACCATTAATGAAAGAATCAGAAAGTTTGTTGGCTCCGCCTACAGCGTATATAACTGTGCCGTCGCCGATTGCGATATCGAAAATACCGTTGGAGTTTTGCATGTTCACATGCTGGCGCTCTTCATAATACAAAACGCATGTGCCATCAGTGGAAGTGATTTGAAAACGGAAGGTAACGTCGTTGTAGTTCAAAGGATTTCCCAGTGAGTCAACGATGCGCCCTTGATAGGTGAGTTTTTGCGGGGAGGCTACTGCAGTGAATACCAAAGTAATCACCCCCCAAAACAATCCTGCGGCTAAGATTTTTTTACCGATTCGCATGGTACGTCCCTGTTAAGATCTCGTTAAAAAAACGTTCTTGGGTACTGATCGGTATGTGAATTCAATTAGTTAAGGTTTGTTACCGGAATGAAATCTAAAAATGGTTCATGTTTTCAAGAATGGCATTCTGGAACCGTGGGATGGATCTAATAAGATTTGGTGAAGAAAAAAGAAGCCCTTGGGAAAAGTCTCGACCAAGGGCTGTATCAAAATGAAATGCAATTATTTGCGAGTAGCCTTCTTAGTAGCCTTACGAACTGTTTTTTTAGTCGTTTTGGCAGGGCGTTTTGCAGCAGTTTTTTTAGCTGTTTTTGCGGCACCTTTTTTTGCAGTCATTGTTTTTTTGAATAACGCTTTTTCCAGTTTTGCTTTTTGCACGATCGCTTTTTTCTTGGCTACCTGGATGTTTTTTTCCAGCGCATCAGCGGATTTTTTAATTTTGCTGATTGTGCTGCTGACTTCTTTTTCCAGCTTTTCTTCAGAAGCAGAAAGAACTTTTACGATCTCCTGATACTTCTGCCAAGCTTGCTCGACTTTTTGTTCTTTGGTTTTGTCGAACTTGCCTTTAAGGTCACCTTCGCGCTTTTTGATTTCTTCACTCAAAGTCTGGAAGTTTTCAAGAAGGCTTTGTACGTTCTTGTTCTTTGAAAGATTGTTCAACATTTTTTGGAAAGTTGCAGATGACATGATCGTCTCCTTTCAAGAGCTCGGAAATCACTTTACACCCGTGACTCCCGAATTAAAAGTCTCTAACTGTTATTTTGACGTAAAACTGAAAGTATCCATCCAAACTTCACGATTGATAGAAAATCGGCCTGGGAATTTTTCCAGAGCTTTTTCTCTAAGTTCCATGGCTTTTTCAGAAATATAGGTTTTGATGTGTTCTTCGTCCTTCACTTTGTAGATTACACGCAGTTCTTTGGCAGAAGACTCCATAGCACCACCTTTGCGAAGGCAAAGATCCGCACTGATGAAGCCTGGTACATTCAGCATTTCCGCAATGTGTTCATTTTTCAACCACTCAACGTACCCATCATAAGCTTCCCATTGAACTGTTGTTTGTACGATATAAGTAACCATCTAAAATCTCCTAAAGAGTAAATTTAAAATCTTTGATTAATAAGCCCGGCAATTTTTTGCCACCCCACGCACGGGAGTTGTAGGTGTCGACAGTGGGATCAATATCCTGGAAGTTTGTCACTGCCAGCAAGTTTTCACCCAAAGCTTCGTACAGGCTTTCATCCCAGCGCATATCAGCGATCGGCGCCACGATCTCGCCATTTTCCACCCAGAAGCACGCATAACGAGTCATGCCCGTGATACGTGCCGTAGGACGGTCTGACCAGTTCAAATAGTGCAGATTGGAAAGGTAAACACCAGTGCCCAGTTCCTTCAGAATGTTTTCTTTGGCCAGAGTGCCCGGCATGATTTCCAAAGCGCGGGGACCTTCGCTTGGGCCTGCTAAGTTTCCGTCTACGCCGTACTCTTTCGCAGTTCCGGAAGAGATCAGGAATGTTTTCAGCTGGCCTTGATGGATCAAATCCACTTTTTCAGCAGACACTTCACCCAACGAGTTAAACGGCGGAGTTAAGCCTGTCGAAAAATTCTCGCGCATTGAAAACAGCGGAGAGAGGGACTTTTCTTTATCCGCCAGTTTTTGCAGTGGGCTGCTGCCTTGCTTGTAAGCGCTGTAGCTCATAGCGCCCCAAGAGAACATGGATGCCATCTCGGCGACTGCTCCCGGAGCCAAATAGACTTTGTAAGGGCCCGGCGGCAAAACTTTTTTAGGGCGATCCATTAGTTTTAACTGATTTTTATTTTGCGCCAAATTCGCAGCGTACTCGTCTTGATTCCAAGTCGTACCGGCGTAGGTGCCTTTTACGGCTTTCTCACCCATGTACAAGGAGTAATCGATAAAGAATGAGTCAGTTGCGAAGAAGTGATTCTGCCCCGCAGAGTTGCGATTGGCAGATACGCGAGGTCCTGCGCAGTAAAGACCCGCAAGGTCGCTGCCAGCCGCAGGGCTGATCAACTTTTCAAACATCTCTTCGTGAGTCAGAAGACTGCCTTTGATGTAGTTGCTGCTGGTGCCGTTATTGCGCATGGGAACTTGCTTCGGATCTTCAGGCAAAAGACCGCACTCCGTGCGGGCCATCTCAAGAATTTCCAAAGCGCGTGCGGTGTCTGATGCCGACTCGCCCGTAATATCGAAAGTAATTTTCGAGGTGCGGGTGTTTTTTTGAAATTGCATGCTGATCGTACGTTGTTCAACGTGTGTGTTTTGGCGAACCTTGTTGTTATTGATACGAATAAAGACCGAGTCTTCCGCGTTCAAATTTAGGTTTGCCTCTTCGCCAGATTGAAGTTTGGCGAAAACGGCATCAGCAATCGAGTTGAATGTTTTTTGCGTGGATTCGATGAAGTTCATATTACGCTCCAAACACTTCCATACCGCCGAACAGGCAGTACGGTGTTGTGTGACCCACACGGATCACTTGATTCGGTTCACCCTTGCCGCAGAAAGGGGAGCCGTAAGTTTCACGGTTTTCACTGACTGCTTTTAGTGAGTTCCAGAACTTCACAGTGGTGCCGCGGTAGTTTGGATTCTTCAAAGTTTTAGTCAGCTTTCCGTTTTCAATCATTTGCGCGTATTCGCAACCGAATTGGAATTTATTGCGGTAATCATCGATCGACCAGGATTTGTTCGCGTGCATGAAAACACCGCGCTCGACAGAGGCGATCATATCAGACAGTTTCGATGTACCTGGCTCAAGATTGATATTCGCCATGCGATCAATCGGGGCGCGATTCCAGCTGGAAGAACGCGAGTTCGCAACGCCTGGCAAGCCCAAACGAGCTTGAGACTCCAAAGAGCCCAAGCCGCGCAGAAGGACGCCATCTTTGATCAGGAATTCTTTCGTGGCTTTGCTGCCGGCATCGTCAAAGGCATAAGAAGCCATTGCATCGGGAATTGTTGGATCGAAAGTCACGTTCATCAATTTTGAACCGTATTGAAGTTTGCCAAAGTCGTCAGGTTTTACGAAGCTCCAGCCGGCATAGTTTCTTTCGTCCCCCAGGATGCGATCATACTCCAACGGATGACCGATTGACTCATGGACCTGCAAAGTCATTTGATCCGGGGCAATCAGCAAATCCAAAGTTTCAGAAGGGCAGTTTTCAGCGGAAAGCAATTCCACCGCCTCTTGCCCGATGACTTTTGCTCGCTCCAAGATAGAACCGCGATCAAAAACCTCAGCGCCGATTTGGTTACAACGGGCAAGCCCGCCGTTTTCAGAACGTTGTTGCACTTCACTAGCATCCATAGCCGTGGCATTGAAATCAGTGCTGACGATTGAAAACTTTTGGTGAACGTCAGAACCATGGGTGCTGACCACAGAAAATTCGGAATCGATAATCATCGCCATCGCAATGCGGTTGATAACTTTATCAGAGACTTTCATCTCGCGTGTCGCATCGATGAAAAGGTCTGTGATTTCTTTGGCAGAGTAAGAATCCATTGGACGAACCACGGGCGAAGAATATTTGCCTTGAGCCACCGGTCTTTGCAAAACGGAAAAGTCATGGACCTTGAATGAAGAAGCCTGACGCGCCATCAATTTTGCTTTTTCAAAAGCACGCTTAACACCGTCAGAAGTCAAATCACTGGTTCCCGCATAGCCAAAGTGGCCGTTAACCAGAACCTCGACCATCAAACCATTTTCAAAAGTGATATCACTGCCTTCAAATTGTTCATTACGGATCACGCGCCAAGTGGTCTTTTCTGAAACCAGACGCAACTGTGCCCAATCGACGGAGCCTTTAAAGTTGTTTAGGGCCTTTTGTAAATCAAGCATCAGTTTCCCCTTTTCTTAGTAGAATTCGATACTTCCAATATCTGAAGAGGGCCCAAAACTCAATCTTTAAGGGTGAAGTTTTCCTGATTGTGGCCTCAGCTCGCTTTTAGGGATTCTGCCGCTGTAATTGGGTTGTATTTTTCAATAGGTGGCCGCGAATCGTCTCTGGTGCGACTTGGCCCCTTTTTTCTGGGGAGTTTTTGCAGGTCCAAATCAGATTCTGCGAACCAAATTTCAATATGTCTTCACACAAAATTCAAATCTCGGTGTCAAACTGACCAAATATGATTGGCAAGGAGTTTGCTTTACTCAATGGGTATCAGATGCCCGGAGCCAATTAGGGTGAGGGGAGAAGGGAGAAACCATGAGAATTCTTTTAGCGTTCGCAACAACTTTGCTTTTGACGATGATGGCCAGCTGGGCACCGGCGGCGGTGATGGCTGAAAAATCAAACTGCGCCTTGAGCAGCGAAGGAATTTATCAGGGTTTCTGGGTAAAACACCGGATTACTGCAGGGGACCAGGTCCTTTATGGAGCTGACAACCTTGAAGCCATCACGTCTGAGCTTGGCAGCCTTCGTTCTCAGGGTCTTTGCCAATAGGTGACGCACTCTTGCTACCAAAAGTGTGTCCGTACCTTTAATCTGCAAAGACTTTGGATAGAAATACTTTTTTAAATCAACATTGGAAGTCTTATCCCGCGATGCCGGCTGATGCGAAGGCGGCGGGGCGTATTTATCGCCTTGAAAGGGAAGAGGGTGGTCTTGAGATCACTTTGATCCGTGATCAGGAAGAACAAATCATTTCATTTGAAAAAGCGCCCGTTCAGTCAGAGTTTTTGATTGAGGGCGATATCGTTGCGATTGTTTCTGCGACAGAAGTGATTTTGCTGGCACCGAATAAATCCGCTTTGCCGAAGCGCACTTTTAACAAAGACATTTTGGAAAAATGGAATCGCTATGTGGAGGAAGTACGTCACTTTTTCCGCCGTAAAGGTTTCATCGAAGTGAAAACTCCCTCGTTGGTGGTTTGTCCTGGGACAGAGCCGGCGCTGGATGTGTTTGCGACAGAATTGAAAGTCGGATCACGGAAAGAAAAGCTTTATTTGCCGACAAGCCCAGAACTGCATTTGAAAAAAGCGTTGGCGTTGGGGGCAGAAAAGATTTTTGAAATTGCTCCCTGTTTCAGAAATGGCGAAGTGACTGAACGCCATCAACCAGAATTTTCGATGCTGGAATGGTATCGCGCTTACGATAATTTGGTCACGATCAAGCAAGACGTGACAGATCTGGTTCAACATCTGGTGAAAGTTTTAAAATTTCAGCCGCCACGACAAATTCTTTCCTACTCGGTGGCAGAGCTATTCAAAATCCATTGCGGTTTTGATCTAACTCCGGAAACCACCAAAGCAGAACTCAAAGACCTTGCTCACAAATTGAATGTCGATGCGCACAGTGCGGAAAGTATCGACGACTATTTCTTTTTGATCTTTATGGATAAAATCGAATCGCAATTGCACGGCGAGGACCTGATCTTTGTCGAAAAGTATCCTCCGTACCAAGCGGCATTGGCTCGTTTGACTTCGGATGGTTGGGGAGATCGTTTCGAAGCGTATTGGCAGGGGTTGGAACTTTGCAATGCATTCCACGAGCTTAACGATCCGCAAATTCAAAGAATGCGTTCCGAGGAAGACCTGCAGAAAAAACAGGAATCCCACAAGGAAATGATTCCTTTGGATCAGGAATTTTTTGAATGTTTGGATGCAGGAATTCCACCAAGTGGCGGGATAGCCTTGGGTGTTGAACGACTGTTTATGGCGCTGCATGGAATAAGAAGAATCGCAGATATTTCTGTTTTTCCAAAATAAGAGGTGCTTTCGCAAGGCCCCGGTGGACTCGTCTCCGAGGGATTTTTAGTCCCATCCTTGGTCCTGGCTAGCTACCTAGCTAAGGGGACAAACAGAAACGTTCCGGAGGTAAGATTTTATCTTGTTACAGCAGTTCTTTGATTATTTTGATCAATGCCAAAACAATACCTAAAATCTGCTTAATAAGTTTTAAAGTCTGCCGATAAGAACAATGCGGTTTGTTCATTCGGACCTCCTTCACTTAAATCGGAAGTGAGTCCGTCCAAAAGGCGACCTTGCGAAAGCAAGTGTCGCTTTTGCATTTTTTGGACCTGCAATATGGAAACAAATCTTAGAATTCGGGAATAAAAAAAGGGACCTCGTGGGTCCCTTTTTTCGTATTTGGCAGAGTGAAAACTACTCTTTGCCGCCGTTGATGTCTTCTTTCAGTTCTTTACCGACTTTGAAGAATGGCAATTTCTTTTCATCAACATTGATGATTTCGCCAGTGCGCGGATTGCGACCTTTGTAAGCACCGTATTGACGGTTTACGAATGAACCAAAACCACGGATTTCGATACGGTCGTCACGCATCAACGCCTCAACCATTGAGTCGAAGATTGTATTCACAACGGTCTCTGCTTTTACGCGAGTGATGCCGGCTTTTTCAGAGATCAAATTAATCAAATCCGCTTTAGTCATCGTCCAGATCCTCTAGAACATAAAGTATTGATAACACTCCCGATTATACAGAGTGTGTAAGGGCTGACTACCACTTTTCAATGATTTAACTCATTGCTTCTTATACATTCCGGTATTGAGAAGGATTTTACGGTAGGCATCAATGACGGACTGGACCATTTTTCCAGTATCGAACAGATCTGTGACGCGCTGACGCGCTCTTTCGCCGATTTCGTCCGCAGGCATGGTGCCCGAAAAGATCTCCACCAGCAGGTTTGCAATGGAATCGACGTCCGCCGGGCGAAGTAAGAACCCATCTCGTCCATCCTCGATAATATTGGCAATCGGGGACACTTCGGAACCCATAACCACTTTTTTCTGAGCCATGGCTTCCAGGGTGGATGGTTCAAAACCGGTACTGCGTGAACCCATATTGATGAAAACGTCGCCCAAAACAATGTAATCCTCAAGTTCCGCCGCCGGAATCGCACCGGCCAGAATCACTCGATTGCCCAGGGCTAAATTTAAAACCTGGTATTCAATATCTTTAAATTTCGGACCATTTCCAACCACGATCAGGTAGCTGTTGGGTTTTTTGATCGCAACCTTTTCAAAGGCTTGAAGCAAAGGAATCATCTCCGCGGTATCGGTCATGTCATTGATGGTGACTGCGACGTGCGAGTTCTCCGGGAGGTTTAACTTTGCCCGTAACTCCAGTGATTTTTCCTTAGGGGTCAAATCCCCCAAATCAATACCATAAGGGACCGTGTAAGTGTGATAGTCAGGGTACAGATAGTATCTTTCCAGAATGATTTTTTGCTGCGGATTGGTTACGAAAATCCCGTCAGCAGTGGAAAGAAGCTGACGATCCCCACCATAATAAGTCGTTAAAAACTTATAAGCTGTCGCGAAGCCCGTGGTCAAAATGCTTGGCAGAGTTTCCTGTTTCATCGCAAGGATCGCAAACAACTGCGACATCTGAGTCGCTTCCACGTCATAGGCCATTGCGATTTTCAAATCGTCTTTACGATTGCCAATGCGATAGCCTGATTTGTCGATGCTATGAACGATATGAAAGGGAGTCTCGCGATGAAGCTGCATGAACTTTTGGCGCACGGCCATTTGAAAGCGCAAATGTGCCAGATTTTTTTCACCTTCGTTCAGATAAAAGACGCGAACGCCATCCCGGGTGATTTCTGGTTTTTTCAACGGAGAGTTCGCAGAAATAACCGTGACCTTATGTCCATCGCGCGCAAGACCACGAGCGATGGGCCATAGGAATCCATGATCAGTTGCCCGACTTAAAATCGGAAAGCGATGTGAGGTCAGGCAAATGTTAAGGGTTTCTGGCAAAGCAGATTTTTTTGCGAACATGAATTTAGGTTAAAAGACTATCTCGCAGATGCCAAGGCCCGATTGTAAAGTCGGTTTAATTCATTCATGGACGAGTCCACAATATGACTGCTCTGGGCCCAATCCTCTGTTAAGGCTTCCGGAAGATTGAAACTGGAGCGAGTTAACAGCTTGTCCAATTCCTTTTGCAGGTATTGGGTGTTCAGTACCCAACAGTTCACAGTGTTTTTCCAGATATCCGCGTGCAGACTGGTTTGTTTGGAATCCAAGATCAAAGTCGATTGGGCCTGAATGGCGCGCAAGTAGTATTCGGTCATTTCTGGTGGAGTGAACTGTTGGCCTGCCATAACAAAGGCTGCACTTTTTGCCAGAAGAATCTTGGAAAGTTGCGGGGAGATGATACCGGTCACGATCCAGCGATCACCGCACGCATTCTTTTCCATCCAGTTTGCAAACTGCTTTCTTTCACGCAAGGACCAGTGAGTGTAAGTGCCCCAAAGAATGACTTTGTGTTTGCGAGCCAACATCAACAGTCGCTGAAAGCGTTCCGAATCGGGTTTAAAGCGACCCTCGCGAAACGGCATAATAAAGAAGTCTTGAGAGTTTAAATTCGCCAGCAATTGAGCTTCGGACTCTTCCAATTCTTCCAGTTGCTCCGGCTGATTTTTGAAGTTCAAAGCGGGTGGCAGAATTCCGCGACCCTGTTGGCGTGAGCGAACATTCAAGCCGCGCAACTGTCCAAGGGACTCAACCGTGGGGAAAGTGATTACGTCACTTTCCTCAACCAGATACCGAACGGGATTGGTTTTCTTAAGGCCACGTTTGATATGCAATAGTGTCGTGGTTAGAACGCAGTTGGGATGTGATTTCGCGTAAGTCGACAAAATTACCTGTGCTGCATTCATGCGGTCATCTTCCAGAACCAAATGCATAATATGAGGCTGCATCCCGAAAAGACCCGGGATAATTTTAAGTCCTTCCAAAACGGACCACTTTTTAAAGTAGCCCATAAATTCGATGCCGTTGGTGTTGTCGAGGGGGATTTCGCCGTGACTGGTCAGTACGGTGACTTCATGCTGCTGGGATCGCAGAGACTGCGCCAAGTGCCAAGTCGTACCGTTTGAGTTTTTACTGACTAGTATTATTTTGGCCATTCAATTCCCAAGGCTTTGTAAATCCGGTCAAGGATCTTACGATTGGCTTCAGGGATATTGCGGTGTTTTAGTTCTTCCGGATGTATCCACTCAAGCATCATATGATGTTTAGCGCGAGGTTCGCCCTTCCAATATAGGATTTCATAAAACAATATGAGAATCCCTACATCTCCGTAGGAATGAGTGCAGGCCAGCTTCAATTCACCGACTTCAGCCTGAATTCCAAGCTCCTCGTCGAGTTCGCGGGCCAAGGCCTGTTCAGGTGTCTCACCACTTTCGATTTTTCCACCGGGAAATTCCCATTGTCCTGCCAGGGAGTTGTTTTCAGGGCGTTGGCCGACCAAGATTTTTCCATCTTTGCGCAAAAATCCCGCAACGACTGGAATCCAATGACCCTTGCGGATTTTTGGTTTTCTTGGTTTTAACTCAACACTATCTGCCGACATCTTTCCTTCTAGCTGCTACATCGTGGAAAAAACGAGGTCCATGAAACACGAGTGCAGAGTAAATTTGAACAAGATCTGCGCCCATTTGCAATCTTTCAAAGACATCATCCGGGGTTAAGATGCCCCCAGCGCTTACTATCAGCATTCCTTGACGCTTTTTGCCTAAAGTTTGAACAGTAATTTGCAATGCGCGTTGAGAAAGATCCTTTAAGGGAGCCCCGGAGAGGCCACCCTCACTCGGGAAATGGCATCCAGAGGGACGGGAAAGAGTCGTGTTGGTTAACACGAAACCATCAACTCCAAGTTCTTGGCAGTTTGCGACGGCTTCCGCTAATCCGTCCTCAGGCATATCGGGACTTAGTTTGACCAGGACCGGAGTGGGTTCAAAGTGTGAAACGCGGTCGATGATTGGCTTTAACAGTGCTCCCAGATTTTCTTTCTTTTGCAGTTCGCGTAAACCCTGGGTGTTGGGACTTGAGATATTAACGACAAAAGCATCGGCCCATGGGCGAAGCTTATCGACCAGTTCCAGGTAATCATTCACAGCGTGTTCGTTTGGGGTCTGGCGGTTCTTTCCAATATTCACGAACACGGGAGTTCTGAAGTTGGGAGCATAGGATGCAAGATTATAAAATACCTCATCGGCACCATGGCTGGGAAAACCCATTTTGTTCCACATGGCCGTGAGCTTCATATCGCGATCCATGATTTTTCCGGGGTTGGCCTTTTGAGGTTGCGGCGTCACGGTTCCAACTTCCACAAAACCGCAACCCAGTCTCCACCAGTCACTCAGATGCTCAGCATCTTTATCGACTCCTCCGGCAATTCCCAAGGGATTTGCAAAGGTCATGTTTCTCCAGGTGAAGGAGTTCCATCGCGGGGTCTTGCCGCCATAGAGATAAGAGAGAGCGGGCAGGGCGTAGCCGTTGATATCGTGTGCAAGTTTGGGTGGAAGCAGTAGCCAAGGGCGCATGATAAAGTCTCCGGAAAAAAGGCAAAAAAAAAGGTGGGTCGAAAACCCACCTTCACTGGCTTACACTCCGGCTTTCGCCGGAGTAATCCATTAACGAGGGTACAAACCTCTGAGAAGCATTGCTTTCTCAAGACGTTGAACTGAAACCGCCATCGCGGCAGATCTCATGTCGACGTTTTTCTCTTGGGCCATTGTGTAACCTTTGTCGAAAGCCTTAGTGATCAGAACTTTCAATTTGGAGTTAACTTCATCTTCGTCCCAGAACAATGCCATCGTGTCTTGAACCCATTCAAAGTAAGAAACGATCACACCACCGCCGTTGGCGATAACGTCTGGAGCGATGAACACACCACGTTTAGAAAGAATTTTAGTTGCTGCATTCGTGATTGGACCGTTCGCACCTTCAACGATGATTTTCGCTTGGATTTTTTCAGCGTTGTGAGTGTCGATTTGGTTTTCAAGAGCGCACGGGAACAAAGCATCACATTTAACTTCAAGCAAGTCTTCGTTGCTGATTGGTGTTGCTTTTGGATAGCCCTTCAAGAACTTGTGAGCTTTGATGTATTCAAGTACTTCAGGGATATCAAGACCGTCACCGTTGAAGATACCACCGGAAACGTCAGAAACTGCCACGATGCGAGCGCCGCGGTCGTAAGCGAATTTCGCTGCGAAAGAACCCACGTTACCGAAACCTTGGATCGCGATAGTGGAGCCTCTCATGTTCATTTTGCAAACTTCGAATGCTTTTTCAGCTACGTAAACTACGCCCAAACCTGTAGCGTGGTTACGACCCAAAGATCCGCCGATTTCAACTGGTTTACCAGTTACAACACCCGGTTGCGCAAAGCCACCTTGCTCTTGAGAGTAAGTGTCCATGAACCAAGCCATTGTTTGTGGATCTGTGCCCACGTCTGGAGCTGGGATGTCTTTAGTTGGTCCAACGAAGGGGCCAATTTCAGAAGCATAACGACGAGTCAGATTTTGTTTTTCAGTGCGTGACAATTTAGTTGGATCAACAGTGATACCACCTTTTGCGCCACCCAATGGAAGACCTAGTACAGAGTTTTTGAAAGTCATCAAAGCCGCAAGACCAACAACTTCTTGAAGATCCACGTTCTGATGGTAACGGATACCACCTTTGTAAGGACCCAAAGTTGGAGAGTACTGAACGCGGTAGCCTGTGAATACTTTCACAGAGTAGTCATCCATACGAACTGGTACAGATACAGTGATGCAACGACGTGGGCGTTTTAGGCGCTCAAGAACGTTAGGATCACAGTTAATAATTTTTGCGGATTCATCTAGAGTCTGGATAGCGTTGCGGAACAAAGGCCCGTCATACAAGGGCTCAATCTTGTGGTCCATGATAATGTGTCTCCTTAAAAATACACCGTCGCAGTTTAATGAAGTAAATACTCAGTGTCACCCGGGAAAAATAGCTGATGACTCGGTGGTTCTTTTTACCCACAATTAGACCTATGTCTCGTTGTCTATTTGTTTTCAT
Organism: Bdellovibrio sp. HCB288; assembly: GCF_047305935.1. Lineage (GTDB taxonomy): Bacteria > Bdellovibrionota > Bdellovibrionia > Bdellovibrionales > Bdellovibrionaceae > Bdellovibrio. The sequence goes on along the minus strand of NZ_CP178619.1, from coordinate 737,419 downwards.
CATCGCAGTTATTCCAGTTTTCACTTTTGCACAGAAACCCGCGTCGCCACAGCAGGCGTTTATTGAGCAGTTTCAAAGTCCGCGTATTTGGTTTCCATCAAGTGACAATCCTATTCTTGCCGACGCGCCGGGGCGTTATCCAGCGGTTTTGAACTTTCTATTCGAAGGTATCCTAGGCTGGACGCCAACTGGTGCCGGACAGGGACTGACAGACAAGTGCGACACGACTCTTTGGTCATCGCGTTTACGGGATCCAAGAGTTTCCGTTTCCGCTCAAATGCAGGGCGGTCTGATGCAAAAGTACATCCAGGATTGCGGGGCTGAGCTGCAGACAGAAGATCTTGGGGAGATGGTGAATGTCCGTCGTTATCTAACGATGCGTTATGAGCCACAGGATCACCCGTTTCTTCGTCGAGTCGTAATTAACCTTCCAGGAAACGTAAAACTGAAGGGATTGTTGGCCTTAAAAGGTGATACTAAACGTCGTCCGCTGGTGATTTTCAGATCCGGAATATTTTCAAGTATTGAGGATTTCAGGCCCGAGCGTGGCTGGATGATGATGCTGTTTGAACAGTCTCCCTTCAATGTGCTGCTTTTGGAAAATCTGACCAGTGCCGACTTCATTGCCAACAACAGCCAGTTTTCTTTCGGTGGATATGATGAGGGGATTCAAAACATTCTGATTGCGCAGCTTTTGCGAAATCCTTTGGAACCAATCTCCCGCTTGGTCGACAGCGTGCATGTGATGGGCATGAGTTTGGGTGGTCCCGGAGTTTTATTTTCCTCGTTGTTGAACAAATACAATTCTCCGGCCAGTGCGCCACTGATTCAAAGTTTCCTTGCAATGTGCCCGGTGGTAAACTTGAAGCCGACCATGGAAAGCCTGACAGGCAGCGGTGTTCGTTCGGCGTTTATTGATCTGTGGGGGCGCCGTCGTCTATCCGGTATCGAAGACAAACTTCCAGGTATGGTTCAGTACGAAAGCTTCAAATACCTTCAGAAAGCCGTTTCTGAAGTGGTGCGCACTTACCATGGTGGATTGTCTTACATGTCTTCGGTGAAGCTTCCTCCGGGCATGAAGGACGGGGAAAATTTCTGGGCATTGAATGATTTCTGGCCGTACTACAAGGATGTCAAAGAACCCGTTGTTATCTGGGCCACTGATAACGACATGATGGTACCGTACTCCATTAACTCGCAAATGCTGGCTAATAAATCCATGAAGGTGGACAGCCGAAATATTCGCGTCGTTGAGTTTCCGGAAGGTTATCATTGCACTCTGCCTGTGGCTTACGACTGGAAAATGTCGACGTCACTTTTGCAGTCCTACATTTTGTCACACGCGCCGAATTTCAAAATGCGTGAAAACAAGTTGAATGTGGAAATGTCCGATGATGAGTGGAATGGATTTTTCACCGGGACGACGAAAGTGACTTACGAGGTCGATGAACCCGGAAAGAAAAAGAATTTCGTGAATCTGGAAATTCTTTTGCAAAACTCCAAAGGCAAGGAAAAGTCCCTGAGCATGAGTTTACCCCTGTCGGAATTTGACTTCCGTTTTATGAACGCGGAATTGTCGTCCTCGGAAAAAGACATGATTGTCCGATGGGTGAATCAAAACCTTCAGGTCAAAATGACGGATATTGCCGGCAACCCGAATCTTCAGATCAGCTGGTCTGTTGCCAAATAATTCTGTTTTTTTGCAGTCTTGATCTCGGGACTGTTTCTTTGTGCGCCCATATGCGGTTTTCTTGATGAATGGATACTGGGCGCAGAAAATTTCTTAAATCTGGAGTTCTGGGGGGCTTGCTGGGCGCGCTTTCCACGACATCCGCGCAAGCAGAGCCGCAAATAAAAGAAGTGCCTGTCCATGTGAATTATCGCAGACTCGCGAGTCCTGTTTCAGATTTGCGCGAGCGCTATGAGGTGGTGGTGATTGGCTCCGGCTATGGTGGCGCCATCAGTGCCGCAAGGCTTGCTGGTCATCGGACCGTGGCGGTTCTTGAGAGGGGACCCGAACGACCTCCAGGAAGCTTTATGGAAAAATTCCGCGATATTCGCCAGGATGTATTGTGTGATGAAAATCCTTTTGGACTTTTTGAGATACATGCCAATCGGGAAATGGACGTCGTTAATGGAAATGGCCTGGGTGGGACTTCACTGATCAATGCGGGGGCCTTGGTGGAGCCGGATAGCGACACGATTCGCAGTCCCGAGTGGCCCAGGTCTCTGGTGCAGGAAGTGCGCTCCGGGCGGTTTGAAAAGTATTATTCCCGCGTGCGGGCGATGTTGCAGGGCCAATCCTTCGATCCCGACTCCATGGAGAGTTCCAAAGTAAATGCACATGTCATTGCCTCTCACAAGATGGGTGCGGCTATTCAGTTTCCTCCTATAGCAGTTAATCTTTCCGGTCAGCAAAGACAGCAAACGGGCGTCACTCAACCCAAATGCATCGGCTGTGGGAACTGTTGTTCCGGTTGCAACACGGGAGCGAAGAATACTTTGAACATGAACTATCTCCCGTTGGCAAAGAATCGCGGTGCGGAGCTGTTTACACAGATTGAAGTTCAGCGAATTGAGAAAAGGGCAGACCGAGACTATCTGATTCATTGTGAGCATACTTCCAGTGATGGACGACGGAGCCACAAAGTCATACGTGCCGAATGCGTGATTGTGGCTGCGGGCACGATGGGGAGTACGAAATTGCTATTGAGCTCGAGAAGCCGGGGATTGAGTTTGTCCTCTATGCTGGGGCGACGTTTTTCCGGCAATGGTGATGTTCTGGGTCTTTCATTCAATACGGCCTTTCGCACCAATGCGATTGGGTATGCCTCTGCCAGTCAGGTAAGAGTCAACATGAAGCCGGGTGCTGTTATCTATTCAATTGCTGACTATCGCAAACGCAAGAATCTGTTTGATCGCTTTATTATCGAGGAAGGAACATTTCCCGGAGCCCTGACTGTACCTTTGCGTCTGGCTATGGGAATTGCAAAGTTTCGCCTGTCCTGGGCGCGCTTCGTGCGCGTCAGTCGTGACGTTACGTTATCCAAGGACATTGAAAAGGGTGCACTCAATTATTCAATGGTCTATTTGGGAATGGGACACGATCGCGCCAATGGGAAGTTGCAATTGGATCGCAAGGGGAGAATCAGATTGCGTTGGCCCGAGGTCAAGCATGATCCAATTTATCACACCATCGACCGCGCGATGAAAGCGCAGTCGCGGGCCTTGGGTGGAAACTTCGTGATGAATCCGCGCTCGTTGATAATCAGTGGGAAAAATCTAATGACGGTACATCCCCTGGGAGGATGTGTGATGGCGGATTCCGTGGCAAGCGGTGTGGTAAATCACCTGGGGCAGGTCTATCAGTCTGATGGGAGTCTGCACGAGGGACTTTATGTTTTGGATGGTTCGATTGTTCCGACGGCGCTCGGGGTGAATCCGCTGTTAACGATTTCAGCCCTTGCTGAGCGCGCGGTGGAGAAGATTCTTCTCTGATGATGGTTCCTGCTTACTTCTGTTCATTTAAAAGGGATTTGTTTTTTTCAATCCATGGCAAGAATCGTGGCAAGTGTGTCGCAATCACAAGGCCGCTGCAGGTACTCATGATGTCGGGACCTACCGTTGTTGAAATAATACCCACTTGTTGGAATTCACCATTCACTCCATAGAACACCGGGCCGCCAGAGTCGCCCTCGCAGGCACCTTTGGTTTGTCCATTGGACATGATCATGGTTCCAATTTGATCTTTGTAGTCGATTTTAATTTCGCTGTTTTCTTTAGCGGTAAATCTCAAATAAGTTTGATCGATGCGCGATTCGCTTGTTTTGCCGAAGCCGGCTAAAATAGCGAACGGTGCCGCTTCTGATCTCCCGTCATAAAATTTAACCGGGGTGTATTTTTCCGGTACTGCGCGCTCCAGTTTCAAAAGCGCGATATCGGAAAAGACCTTTGCGTCTGGTTTGTCATAGTCTTCATGGATTACCCATTTGGTGACTGGGATATTGAACTTCTCTCGTTCGTATCCAGAATCAGGGGACATATTGATGTTCGGGATAACATAGTAATTTTTAATAACAGTTTCAAAGCAATGGGCAGCTGTTAATACGATATCTTTGTCAATCATCGTACCGGAGCAATAGCCGCGGCCGCCGGTTTGCGTGGTACCCAGGATGAGAACAACTTTGTTAGCGAGAACATCGCCCGCAGCAACTTCAGTTCCCCCCACGATGGCTTGGGAATAAGGAGTCGCAAGAGTTGCCATCACGGACAAGAGTGCTGCTAAAGCAGGCAGTGACGCGCTAGGCGGCGCTTTTGTAAACACTTTGGTCACTTGCTTCAATAGGTTGCATCTCATGGTTGATCCTCCATCCGTCATAATCAGGCATCCAATTTTTATGCCGATTTGGGCCACGAAGGGAGTTCGATTGTTTACAGCTGTGCTTTGAAAAACGAGGATTTTTCGGCGAGTTTTTTCATGTACTCCAAGACATCTTCCTGTGCTTCGCTGGATAGTTTTTTGAAGGGCACGATGTGTTCGTCAGGAACATAACGGAAGGTGAAATTGATTCTTCTGGTTTCAAAGTTTTTAATTTCATTCAGTGGGAAATTCAGATCCGACTTGTCTTCCACGCGTTGTACGCGGTGGAAAAGTTGTTTCTTAAATTTTTCGCCACCAAAGATCTGCAAAGAGCAATCCTCCAACCACTGTTGCAGTACCACGTCGGACTTGGATTCTGTGCCTTTGCTTGAGACGAACTGGAATAGGGCACGCTCGCCGAAAGAAATGGAAGCCACCGGACCTGGTTCGAAATCCTTATGCTCACCCACGCGGGCGCAATCGATTTTCTTGCCATCTTCCTGGATTTGATTGCCATAGTAATTAATCAAGCAGGTGTTCAATGTCCAACCACGTGGGATATCACGTGGGTCGAATTTCTCTTTCACTAAGCTTTCAATTTTATTTACCAGGTTTTCCAGGACTGCAGGATAACGTTCACCCGTTACGCAGCGATTATAGATTCCCTTTGGAGGATGGTAATAGTTCAAGCACGCAAACTGCCAATTGCCCAACCAATAAACCGGGCGCAATAACGGTCTTTGTTTTTGATTCTCAGGAGGTGGGTTGTTTTTGGAGTAGCGCATCTCCCAGATGGGATAAAGCGTGTTCAAGTACTTCAGGATCTCTTCTTTTTCGCGGGCTGTGATGTAGTTCTGCTCGTAAATCAAATTGGACGTGGATTTGCGCTCCTCGCCATTGTTGCGATGGCCGGGCTTGCTTCCACGGGAATTGTTTTTAAAAGCAGGGCCCTTGCCCTGAGATTTGCCTTTGGATTTGAACATAGGGCAAGTATTTAACATAAAGGGGCTTTTGATGCCAATAGCCGTGGTGCGAAAGGGATGACAGCCTCCACGCAATCCGTTAAAAATGGCTCTGGGAGTGAAAAAATGACAGCACCTGTACAAGCCAAACTTGGACCTCAAGAAAAAGAACTTCTGATCAAACAGATCCCGGCCCTTAAAGGCAGAAAAATACTCATTATCGGGGATGTGGGTTTGGATGAGTACGTGATGGGGCAAGTGCGTCGTATCAGCCCGGAAGCTCCCGTTCCGGTTTTGGACGTTGAAGAAGAAGACATGCGTTTGGGCTTGGCTGCCAACGTTGCGCAAAACGTGGCAAGCCTGGGTGGTACTCCGATGATGGTTTCCGTTGTTGGCGACGACACGGGTGCCGACATGTTGAAAGAGCTTTCTGCAAAAAGTGGCGTCAGCTGGGAATACATGATCGTTGATAAAGCTCGTCCAACAACGCGTAAAACCCGCGTGATGGCAAAGCAACAGCAGATCGTGCGTGTGGACCGCGAACTAAGAAAATATCTGTCTGAGGAAACTGAAACGCGATTGCTGGCGATGGTTGAAAAACATGTCGGTCAAGCAGACTGTGTGATCATCGAGGACTATGCAAAAGGCGTGGTCTCTAAAAATGTCGTCGAGAAAGTTTCTGCTATCTGCAAAAAAGCCGGCAAAAAATTGATGGTCGATCCACATCGCAACAATCAAGGTTCGTTCTATCTGGGCGTTGATTTGATCAAGCCAAACTACGACGAAGCGGTTGTATTGACGGGAATGGATTTCGACGATTTGAAAGGCAATCCGAACAAGGTTGTTGAAGTCGGCCGTGCTCTGCAAAAAATCACAGGGGCGAAAGAAGTGGTTCTGACCCGTGGAAAAGACGGTATGACAATTTTCTCGGGTGACCAAATCACTGAAGTTCCAACTTATGCACAAAAAGTATTCGACGTGACGGGTGCCGGTGATACCGTCATTGCTGCTCTTTCATTGGGTATGGTCAGTGGTCTTTCATTGGTTCATAGCTGCATGCTAGCCAACAACGCCGCAGGTGTTGTGGTCGGTAAAGTCGGTTGCGTTCCATGTGAAATCCCAGAGCTGATCGAATACATCAACGAAGTCCACTAAAAGGTACGCCGTACCTTTTTGAAATGCGGCGAGTCGCGGGATTCTATGGAGAAGTCATATAAAGTAAATTCCAAGTTATTGCCTGAAGGATTTCCGCGTCAGTTTGATGCACATATTTACTTCACAAATGATCAGACGGAGTTCGCAAATGAGCTTCGTCAAAAGGCACTTGTCTCATTCAAGGATCAAGAGGTCTTCACAGGACAGCTGATTCCTGAACCAATTGGCCCCCATCCGACACCCATGTTTGAGCTCAATTTCCCCAGAGAGAAATTCACCGATGTGGTACTATGGTTAATGCACGAGCGCGGCGATTTGTCGGTGTTGGTGCACGAACTCGCTGGTGATGACTTGTACGATCACACGCAGGCGGCGATGTGGTTGGGCAAACCTGTCGAATTAAAGTTAGAGGCATTCAAAGACTAAGCCTTATGGATGGGAGCATTGGTTGATCACTCCTGATTCAAATCTTTATAAGAATATTGTGACCACCTGGAAAGCTCCGGGGGAGCTGTGGCTTGCGAAGCTGCCAGAGCACCTTCTTAAAATCGAAAAGCTTTGGGGGCTGGAGTCAATTCGGCCGCTGGACAACCTTTCATTTCATTTTGTAGGTACTGCGAAACGAAAGTCTGATGGGTTGGAAGTTGTTATAAAAACTGGCTGCGATATTGAGTCGTTGGACCGCGAACGTCAGTGGTTGCGGCACTTTTCCGGAGTGGCGGCTCAGGTTCTTGAAACAGATAAATATCTTGGCGCCACAATGATGGAGCGGCTGTCGCCAGGTGAAACTTTAAAGCACAACAAAGACCTGGATGATGATCAGAAAACAATCGTCATTGCGGGACTTATTCATGAGCTGAATTCGCGCTCGATCATCAGTGGTGCGTTTAAGCATATCTCAGAGCTTGCCAAGGATCTGGATGTATTGGAGGGGGCTGTGGACTCACGCATGCTCTCCAAGGCCCGCGGAATTATCAGCGAACTGACATTTGACCGCAGTCAGGATCGTCTGCTGCATGGGGATCTTCATCACGACAATATTCTGAAACATAAGAGTTCGTGGAAGGTCATTGATCCTCACGGCTACATTGGTGATCCGACATTCGAGATGGCCGTGATGATGTACAATCCTTTGGATGCGTATCCAACAAATAGTCCACTTAGAAAAACTTTGGATCGTCGTATGTCTATTCTCAATGACTACCTCAACTTCGACATGCAGCGAATGAAGGCGTGGGCCTTTGCTGCGGCAATGATTTCAACGGCTTGGGATTATGGGGATACGAAAAAGCTTTTTGGCATTCCATTTTTGGTTGCTCAAGAGTTGCGATCCTGATGTGATGAACCCTCTACCTGAGGGAGCATCTATGAAATTCATCGCAGCGGTTTTTCTATTTATAATTGCCGGCACACAAGCGCATGCAGCAGATCCCTTTGATTCGTTTATGGGAAATTATGTGATCGAGGGTAAGCCCCGTATCAAAGAAGTGAACAACAACTATTGTCTTCTTTATAGTTTTAGTGGTCTTAAAGGGATCACTGTAAAACCCGGTGAAGCCAAGTTTGAATCGCATATGGTTCATTTTATTTCCACGCACAAATCAGTCAGACATTCGGTCATGAATTATGAAACTCGTAATGACCGCGATTCTGCGGGCTCATTTGCCGTAACTTATGGAGGAGAAGGCTGGGCTTCCAACATTCGCGGAACCTGGTCCGTTGGGAACAAACAAGGGGTTCGAATTCGCTTAAAGCAAACCGAGCGTGGCGCCGTCGTGTCCTTGGATGATGAAACACTTCGTGGGGGAAGACTTGCGAAAGCCTGCTATTACGAAGCTGATCTGGTTAAGGTGGCCGAATAAACAGCCAGGCTCTGGACAATTAAGCATTTTTTGCAAGAAAGGCTCCTTTATGGGGCCTTTTTTATTGGCTAAAGCGCTGAAATCTAAGGAATTCCTTCAAGTTCCCCAAGGGCTGTGCTACAAACCCGGCACATAATCCTTTACCAACGGGACCACAAAAGTCCCAGCTGTAACAAGCATGGCTGTAATAAGCCGAGGAGCCCTAAGATGGAATTGAACGAAGCGACTACAAGCGCCACTCTTGCGCCAATCAACTACACTGACGATAATGTCGCAAAACCCCTGGAAAACAAAGCTGCAAATTTCTACTCCATGACATTGGAAGATTTGAAGGCCTATCTGAAAGGTAAGGGCAAAGAGCAATTCCGTGCTCAGCAAATCTTCAAATGGGTTTACGAGCAACGCGTGACAGATCCAGAACAAATGACGAATTTGTCCAAGGACTTCCGCGCAGAACTTCCAAAACTTCTTTCTTTCGAGCTTCCTAAAACTTTGACTCACTTGAAGTCCGTTGATGGAACGCAAAAATTCCTGTTCGACATGGGCGACAACCAAAGTGTCGAGTCTGTGGTGATTCCTTCTGAGGGTCGTTTGACTCTTTGTATTTCCTCTGAAGTAGGCTGCAACATCGGTTGCAAATTCTGTTTTACTGGCAAACAAAAATTGAAACGAAGACTTCGCACTGAAGATATTGTTGGTCAGTTCATGCAGGTTCATGATTCATTGGCGGAAGGCCAACGCATCACGAACATCGTGTTCATGGGTATGGGCGAGCCATTGGATAACCCAGAAGCTGTATTTAAAACTATCGACGTGATCCATTCTCCATGGGGTATTAATTTGTCCCGTAAGAAAATCACTGTTTCCACTTCCGGTATCGTGCCTGAAATGTGGCGTATCGCTGATGCGAAGGTTCGTTTGGCTGTCAGCTTGAATGCTCCGACTGACGAGATCCGCACCCAAGTAATGCCGATCAATAAAAAATGGAACACGACGATGTTGTTGGATGCTTGTAAGCAGTATACCGACAAAACTGGCGATAAGGTGACGTTCGAGTACGTGATGCTTAAAGGTGTGACGGATTCTATCGAGAACGCGCGCCAAGTTGCGAAGCTGACGCGTGGAGTGCCTTGCAAAATCAATATCATCCCGTTCAATGAGCATCCAGGTGCGCCGTATGAACGTCCATCGGATGCAACTATCGAGGCATTCCATACGGAATTGAATCGCTTGGGTTGCCACGTTCTTCTTCGTCGTTCCATGGGTCGCGATATCTTTGCAGCTTGTGGTCAGTTGAACAGCACGCATAAAGACGAAAACGCGACAATGGATATCTCCAATTCTGAATTGGCCGGTATGCCTAAATCAAAGCGTCAGTTGTTGGCAGAGCATAAGGCTGAGCACGCTGCTAAAAATGCGGCATTTGCTGCGATGAGCTTTGAAAACGAAACAGAACTTAACTAGTCTCAAGCCGCGCTTTGAAGATATCAAAGCGCAAATCACCCGGAGAAATTCAAATGTCTGAAATTTTAGTAGTAGGAAGTCTTGCATACGATTCAATTCAAACTCCATCGGGCCGTGCTGATCGCGCTTTGGGTGGTTCTGCGAATTACTTCTCATTGGCGGCGTCTTTGTTTTCCAAAGTGCGTGTTGTTGGTGTTGTGGGCGAGGACTACGATCAAAAAGACTATGATCTTTTGAACAACCGTGGTGTTGATTTGACGGGTCTTTCAAAAGTTCCAGGCAAAACGTTCCACTGGGCGGGTTCGTATGAAGGTGATATGAACGAAGCGAAAACGTTGAACACCGAGTTGAACGTTTTTGAACACTTCAATCCACAATTGCCAGAGCACTACAAAGATTCTTCTTTCGTATTTCTGGCGAACATCGCTCCTGAACTTCAGTTGCAAGTATTGTCTCAAGTGAAACAACCTAAGTTCGTAGGTCTTGATACAATGAACCTTTGGATCAACATCAAGAAAGACGCTTTGCTTGAAGTTGTTAAAAAAGTGAATCTTGTGTTGATCAACGAAGGCGAAGCAAAAATGCTAACTGGCGCATCCAATGCGATCTCTGCCGCTCCAATGATCACAGCAATGGGTCCTTCTGCAGTTGTTATCAAGCGTGGCGAGTATGGTTTCGCTATGTACACGAAAGAAGCGGGGTACTTCATCCTGCCTGCAATGCCGATCCCAACAGTGATCGATCCAACAGGTGCAGGTGATACTTTCGCCGGTGGTTTCTTCGGTTACATCGCGGCTCAGAAAGAAGCTCCAACTTTGAACACCCTGAAACAAGCCTGCATCATGGGTTCCATGATGGCGTCCCACACAATCCAAGATTTCTCTGTGAAAGCTCTCTCCAAAGTGACTTTGGCAGACCTTGAAAAACGTCTGGCGGAATACAAAAAAGTCATCACCGTATAAGGTGCCAGGTCCTAGTTACGTAAGCAGCGCATAAAAAAAGGCAGATCAAGTTGATCTGCCTTTTTTATTTTGGATAGTCTTTGCCTTTTACGGGAGGGGTTAGACTAGTTCGATCTCGACGGGAATATTGCCACGAGTGGCGTTGGAGTAAGGGCACACTTTGTGTGCCGTATCCAGTAGTTGCTGGGCGATGTTGCGCTCAACACCTTCAATCTTCGCACGCAATTTAACGGCCAACGCGAAGCCGCCAGCATTGTTCGGACCGATGCCGACTTCTGCTGTGACAGTAGACGTGATTTTCGTCTTTTGTTGCATGGCCACGAAATTCAGCGCGCTATCAAAGCAGGCTGCGTATCCGGCAGCGAATAGCTGCTCGGGGTTGGTGAATGCGCCACCAGATCCGCCCATTTCTTTCGGAATACGTACTTCAAGATTCAGGACTCCGTCAGAGCTTTCTACCCTTCCGTTGCGTCCGCCAGTTGCGGTTGCAACTGCTGTATAGAGCTTACTCATGAATGACCTCCTTCTAAGGCTTTTCTCATTTGCTCGTTTAACTTATTCAAATTTTTGTAAATAGCCTGCAGCTCCGTCTGTTTGCATTCGACATTGCAAAGCAGTTTCTCGGGGACCGAAGCGAAGTGCTTTTCCATCTTGCGACCTTCGGCGGTCAGGTGAACTTCGACCGTGCGTTCGTCTTTGGCAGAGCGTTTACGGGTGACCCAGCCACGAGTCTCCATGCGCTTAATCAGGGGAGTGACCGTTCCCGTATCCAACATCAAAAGATCCGCGATCTCGGTTACTTTGCGCGGAGCTTTTTCCCACAGAACCATAAATACCAAGTACTGCGGATACGTCAGATCAAAAGCTTTAAAGTGTTCTGCATAAAGCTGTGTGATCAGTCGGGAAGCCGCGTAGATCGGAAAACAAAGCTGGTTTTTCAAAAGCAGTTTTTGGTTCATGCCTAGATTCTACGCTGAATTATATTGTGTGCAATTAAATTGCATACAATATAAAAATAATACATGCGGGGTCCTGCGCCAAGAGGTACGGCCTTACCTCGCAGGTAAGGCCGTACCTCTTGGCGTTTCCTTTTGAGACGAAATTGCGAGGTTCTGCTTGCGGGGAAGGGTGGGGCCAAAGTGGGCTTGGTGGTTATGAGGTAAGTCCGTACCTTTTGGGGCTGGACCTTGTGCCAGATAGGCGGAATCCCGCGGGAGTTCCTTAAGAGAAGTTGAGGAATTTCCGATAATTCCACTAGTATGTCGAAACGAAAAAAGAAATCTTCAGCAGCGGAAAATCTGATTGAATCACTGATGGATGACGTCCGTGGTATTCAGGAGGACGGTTCGTTCCATAAAGATGAGAAGCCGGTGGTCGATGAGCCTACGGATTATCATCAGGCATCTTCTGCAAGTGCAGATGGTGATGAAGACATGTGGTCCGGCCTTGAAAAGGATGTCGGTGCTGAAATCGACGATTCCGAATTCAATGGTGGCTTGGCTGAATATACCAGTGCTGAACAGGGCGACGACTATGAAAATAAAGTTGTCGAAGAATTCTCTTCCGGTGATGAAATGCTGGACGGGGAAAAACCCGTAGGTTTCGATATTCCTCCGCGCCCGAAATATGAGACTCCTCCAATGGAGACTTACGATGGCCCTTCCAGCGAAGGGGATTATCAGGCGATCGACAGCATTGACGATGTCGCCAGCGTCGAAAGCGATGATGATCATGTCGTGGAAATGCCTGCATACCAGGATGATTTCACCAGTCCGGTGGATTCACTGGCGGCATCCATGGGCGAGGACTCCAAAGAAGACAAAACAGTTTCCATTCAGGATTCAGCGGCTTCCAGCTCACACACGTCTGCAACCAACACAGATGCGGAACGCACTCTGGCGGTTTCCGGTTTTGCCAATGCCCGATTGGGTGCACGCAAGTCACCGAATGTTGATGTGAAAGTCAGCGTCGGTAATTTCCGTGGCAGCAATCGTGCGGGTTCTGCGAATGTGATGACATCCGTGGATGCAAGCCTTGCACAGGCAGAGAATCTGAAGCTGGCGCAACAGCGTATTCTGGAGCTGGAAAAAGAAGTTGAATTCCTGCGCAGCGAGAATGAGGAGCTGGCTTCGGCCGGTGAAATTATTCGCACTCGTACTGACGAGCTGGGTGTGCGCATTGTCGCGGTTGAGAAGGAAAAAGCGGAAGACCGTGAATCCTTCCAAAGCGAAATCCTTATACTGAAGGGTAACCTTCAGTATAAGGAAAACGAAGTTGCCAAAGCTCGCGTGAAAGTCGATGAGCTGGAAACTCGACTTAAATCTGATTTCAAAAAGATCCGTGTTCGCGAACGTGAACTGGAAAATCGTCTAGAGCTTTTGCGTGCTGAAAAAGCGGCATTAGTTCGGTCCAAAGATGAGTATATTCTAGACCAGAAAAGAAAGATTGATCAGCTTTCCCAGGAACTCGATAATTATAGAAATAAATGTCTTGAGTTGAACAAGACCATCGAGGGGAATCAGGACCAATTCAAACGTACGGAGCGTGCTCTGCGTTTGGCTCTTTCTAATTTGGAAGTCAAAGAAGAAGGCGGCCCGGTTCCACTCAAAAAAGCTGAGTAGGAATTCATGGACCCCACATCACAGGTAGAAACCAGGACAGAATCCAGCGATGGCAGCCAGACGGTTGTCAAACCTGCACCTGTAAAGAAAATCAAGGTGGTCATCAGCGATTTGCATTTGGGCAAAGGACGTCTTTTGCCTGAAGGTGGTATCAATTCCCTGGAAGAATTCTATTACGGCGAAAAACTGGTGGAGTTTATTCACTATTACTCCACGGGTGTCTATCGTGACTACGAGGTGGAGTTGATCATTAACGGTGACTTCTTCAACTTCCTGCAGTGCGATTACAAAGGTCACTTTCTTTCCGTTATTACTGAAGCGGTCACCCTGGATATTTTAAAGGATGTGGTCAAAGGCCATGAAAACGTCTTTAAAGCCATGGCAGAGTTTGCGGCTAAACCTGGCAAATCCATCACCTATATCGTGGGCAACCATGATCAGGGGATGTTGTGGCCCGCTTGTCGCGCCTATGTAAATCAAGTGATTGGTGCTCCGGTGCGCTTTAAAAACATCGTTTACTTCTTTGATGGTGTGCATATCGAGCACGGCCATATGCACGAAGCTGCAAATCGTATGGACCCCAAAAAGTTTTTCCTGAAAAAGAATCTGGTGGAGCCTATTTTAAATCTTCCATTCGGCTCCCATTTCTTTTTGGAAGTCGTTCTTAAGATCAAGCAAACGTATCCCCACGTGGACAAGATTCGCCCTTTCGGGAAGATGGTGCGCTGGGCATTGCTGAATGAGACGATGACGATGGTTAAGGCCTTCGCAATGGCCTATAAGTACTTCTTTAAAAGTGCCTTTGTTAAAGACCCGCGCCGTAATTGGCCATTGAAACGTATTATCCAGGTCATCCTGGAAAGTGCGATTTTTCCGGATTTAAGTGAGTCGGCGCGTAAAATCCTGGGGGATGACAGGGTTCATACGGTGGTTTTTGGACACACCCATGTGTACCAGTACCGCCAGTGGTCTGAACACAAAGAATATTTTAACACAGGAACATGGACTGAGATCACTTCTTTAGATATCGTGTCTCTTGGAAAAATCACGAAATTGACCTATTGCCTGATTGAATATCCAGAAGACGGCGGGCGCCCACGTGGACGTCTGAAAGAGTGGAACGGATATCACCGTATCGAGGAAGACGTCGCGATTTCGTAGTTTTTCCAAACAACCGCTGTTGGAAAGAGAAATCACGATGTTGGAAATCACACAGGCCAAATTCACAAATCCCGATAATCTTATTCAGGAATGCCAGTCATCTTTGAAATTGTTTTTGCAAAGAAAAGAGATCGGCTTTCCGCAATTGGTTGAGCGAATCAACCTGTGGCAACAGTCCCATAAAATGGGAGCAGAGTTTTCTGCAAAATTCAAAAAAATGGTGATCGTGGGTTTGGGCGGAAGCTCCCTGGGCACACGTGTAATTCGCGAAGTCTTCAATGCCAACAACATGTTCTTCGTTGATAACGTTGATGCTTTGGTATTTGAAACCTTGATCGACGAGTTGGGTGATCTGAAAGACGTAGCCTGGGCTTTCATTTCCAAAAGCGGAACGACCATTGAATCTTTGTGTGCATTGGAGCTTTTGGATCAAGTTTATAAAGATGAAGGTTTGCACCTTCCATCAAACTCGATTGTGATCTCTGAAAGCAAAGCCAGCTCTCTAACAGAATGGGCTCGCAAGCACAAAGTTCCAGAATGCGAAATTCCAGTGGATGTTGGTGGTCGCTTTTCTGTTCTTTCACCAGTGGGAATGTTTCCTGCCGCGTACCTTGGTTTGGATCTTGAAAAGTTCCGCGTGGGTGCAAAACGTGCTTTGTTGGATACTGCGACGATCACGCAAACAATGGCGCAGGTTATTCAGTCTTACAATCGTGAGGAGTGGATCACTCTTCTATGGTCCTACAATTCCCGCATGAAAGACTTCGGCGGTTGGTTTGCACAGTTGTGGGCGGAGTCTTTGGGTAAACCAGTGACTCGCGCAGGAACTCCAGCGCCAAGAGTATCAACTCCGATTGCAGCGATTGGTGCCTCCGACCAGCACTCCATTCTGCAACAGGTGATGGAAGGCACAAAAGACAAGTTCGTGATTTTCCAGCGCGTGGATGAGGCTGAAGGCGGCTCTATGCGTATCAAAAATGCGCAGTTCAAAGAAACAATGGATCTTCAAGGTCGCACGATGGGCGAGTTGTTGAAGGCAGAAGCTTTGGCAACCCAAGAAGCCCTGGTTGCCAACGGTGTTTCAACAATGACTTTGAAAACAAAAGCCTTGGATGAGGAAACATTGGGTTACCTGTTCATGTTCTGGCAATTGGTTGTTGCAGGACTTGGTGAGTATCTGAAAATTGATGCTTTCAATCAGCCAGGTGTAGAGGCCGGTAAGATTTTGGCAAAGGCCAAGCTTAAGAAGTAATTTTTTAAAATTCATTTAGAGGAAAAAGGGAACTCCGCAACAACTCAAAGCGGAGTTCCCTTTTTTATTTCACTGCAATTGATCCGGCGAAGAATGCGGATACAGGTGGTGTTCGCTGTTTTGCAGGACCTCGATGTGTCTTTGCATTTCCAAGTATATCAATCCCAACTCGATCCGCTTGTCGAGTGTCGTGGCCACTTCAAGTTCCGGCAGAAGGTCCCTTTCCTCTACCATGATTTGATGAAGTGCCATCTCTGCAAGGACGCGGGCTTTCAGCATAAACGATCCCTCGGATGTTGTTGCCTCCATGTCTTTGCAGATCTGCAGGGCCAGGCGATGCTCTAATTCGCCTTCTGATATCTCGACCGTAATCCGGTGTTCGTATTTTAAACACTTGTACCAGGTTTCCAGCTCGGGACCGATGTGCGCCTCGAGCAGCAGTGCGAGTTTTTGGAATGCTTCCTGTTTTTTTAAGTAAGGTTCGTTGTCATCTTTAAGAGTGCTTAGGAGGGCTTTCAAATTCCTGTGATCATCTTTGACAATTTGAACGATGTCATAGGGATGGGATTTTCGTGTGCTTAATTGTTCCATCGCAAGCGCCTCCGTCTGCAGGGAAGCTTTTGCAAGCGATGGTCCTGACGGGCTTTGTCGCTGTACTAAAATCTATGGGCAATAGAAGCGACTGAATGAAAAAACACAGAGGATTTTTGCCCCTCTGTGTGGATTTTTTGGAATGTTATTTACCAGATTTGCCGTAAAGATGCGGAAGATATCCAGCACCCAAAACGCCAGCGTGATTCTTGGTTTTGGCAATTTCGATTTTACATTCGAGATCGGTATTGATCCCGCGAATGAATTTCGAGTAGTTCGTTTTCATTTCTTTGAAGTAAAGATCTTTGATTTTGATCAAGCCACCGCTGATAAAGATTTTTTCCAGATGAAATGACAGGGAAAGATCATGGCAAAGACTTGCCAAAGCTACGGCCATGTCTGAATACAACTTACCGTATTTAGGATCTTTGGTGTCCACCAACTCCTCGACAGAGTTTCCAGTGAAGCCCATTTCTTTCGCCCGTCGCAATAGACCGGTTCCAGAAGCCAAGCCTTCAACAGTGTAGTGGTGAATTTTGTCAGGATTGTTTTTCAAACCCATCATGTCGACCACGAAGTGACCGCATTCAGAACCCATCCCGCGGCTTTGGCAAGGCATACCGTTAAAGATAATCCCAGAGCCCACACCTGTTCCGACAGTGACGACAGCAAAGGAGTTCATGCCTTTTGCTCCGCCAACCCAGCCTTCCGCCAAAGCAGCAGCCGTGGCATCGTGCTGGAAGTAAACTTTCGTTTTAAAACCGTGTTTTACGATTTCCTTTTCGACCAGGTCGCGGATAGGAACAACTTTCCAACCAGGATAATTCACCGGATTTATAAGTTTGCCTTCCTCAGCGTTCAAAGGTCCTGCACTCGCCAGGCCGATGCCTTTGAAGACGCTTGCAGATGTTTCTTTGGGGAAGCGTTTTTTGAAATCAAGTGCGATGTCAGCCATGACTTGGATCACGCGTTTTTGAGTTTTTTGGGCAGAGCCCTCGCGTTTCATGTCGACAGGAACTTTGATGAAATCAAGCATCTCTCCGTGGTTATCCAGAAGAGCTGCAGCCAGCTTGGTTCCGCCCAAGTCGAAACCAATGGTATAAGTTTTTTTCGTCATAGATTTTTTATTTTTTGTTTTTGAATTGCTCACGGTTCAAAAGTACCAGAGATGAGTACGGAGGCAAGGTCACAGTGATAGTTCCGTCAGATTTGACGTTGTATTTCATATCTGTGCACTTGCGTAACTGGCGGCTGTAAGACGGGCCAGTCAGGTCGCAGTAGCTGCCCGCAGGCAGGCTCGTTTGCAATTCACGTGTGATTGCACCGGCAGAGAAATTCAAAGCCACAAATCCCTGGCCGCCACGACTGAACGAAATGAAGTTCACGTTGTCTGTGTTCCAGTTCGTCACGTAGAACGCCTTATCAGTCAAATTGCGGAAATTGACCATCGCAGCCACTTCCGGCAGGCGGTGCTCGCAAGTCCAAGGGGCCACGCAAGTATTGTTGTTCGATAGAACACTCAGGGTGCGCAAGTCGGGACCAATGGGCGGGCCCTGGTCATAGGAAGTGAAGTCATAGCCAGAGTAAACCTGCGGATAGCCGTAGGGATACGCCAGCATGTAGATCTGTGCTAAGCGATACACATTGTGATCAGCGCCAGTATAACGAAGGATGTTTGCATCGCCCGTTCTTTCCAGGTCATGGTTGGTTACGAACACCAAAGAGTGTTCGCTATCGGGAAGACCTCGGGAAAAGTTCAACAGATTGCCAAGGCCACCAAACTTGATGCTGCCACCAAGGATGAACGGGTACTCGTAAGCAGTTACGTCGCCGCCACCAAAGTATTCGTTGTAGCTGATTGGTCCACCGTTTTCATGAATGATTTCCTGAAAAACATAAGGATGACGATTCAACTTACGCACGATTTGCGCGATGTCTTTGGCAGGGATGTGTTTGGCAGCGTCGATGCGGAAGCCTGAAACTCCCAAATCCAACATGTGGTTCAGATAGTTAGCAATCGTTTGCTGGACTTTCGGGGCCCCTGTTGCCAAATCTGCAAGGCCCACCAATTGGCAGTTTTGCAGCTCATATAGATCGCGATAGTTCACAATGTTGTCGTTGCCGTTGCGACCACAAGAATGGAAATCACCGGCGTTATAAAGCCCCGGGTATTCTTTGTGAGTAAACTTGGTCCCGGCAAAGCCGACACCTTGAGGGAAGCCCGCCATGTGGTTGATAACCGCATCGGCATAAACGTCGACACCAGCGGCGTTGCAGCGTTTTACCATGTCGGCAAATTCAGCTTCTGTGCCACCGCGAGATTCTAATTTATAACTGATAACTTGATAGCGCTCCCACCATGCACCGTTGTGAACGATGTGTTCGTGCGGGGGAGAAACTTGAACTGCAGAAAAACCAGATGGACCCAGATAAACTTCACACTCGCGCGCAACGTCTCTCCATGGCCACTCGAAAAGCTGGACGAACACTGTACGAGGAGCTGCAAGCGCTGAACTTGTGCCCAACAAAACAGTCAGGAGTAAGATTGAACGTTGCAGCTTTGAAAACACGTGGACTCCTATAGCCTCTGATTTTGTCCCGTTTTCTTATCAAACAGGTGAGCCTTTGTCAGATCAATTTTCAGAGGGACCTTTTGACCCTTGGAAAATTTATCCATGGAATCCGTAATAATTCTCACACTTTGGCCCTCTAATTGGCCATGCAGCATTTGTTGGCCACCTAAGTTTTCTGACAGCTCTACCGTATAATCACCCAAGGCGATTTCCTGAGCGCTCAGATCGCCTTTATTGATTCTGAAACTTTCAGGGCGAATTCCCAGAACCTGATCCGCTTTTTGCGCTTCTGGCCAAGGAAGGCGGCGCACAACGTTTCCTTCGATGAAATTCATTTCCGGGGAGCCGATGAAACTTGCGATGAACATGTTTTTTGGACGGTGATAAATGTCCGTTGGCGTTCCCACTTGCTCGATCACGCCGTCCTTAAGAACGGCAATGCGATCGCCCATCGTAGTCGCTTCCATTTGATCATGGGTCACATAGATCATTGTGGACTTGGAATTTTCATGCAGGCGTTTGATTTCCACGCGCATTTGCGTGCGTAAATGAGCATCCAGGTTGGAAAGAGGCTCATCAAACAAGATTACCGGAGTTTGGCGAGCCAAAGCACGTCCCAAAGCTACACGCTGACGTTGACCACCGGAAAGTTCTTTCGGGCGGCGGGCCAGAAGGTGAGAGATCTGCAAAAGGTCTGCAATTTCCTTCACGCGTTTTTGGATTTCAGATGCCGCCAGGTTTTTTAGTTTCAAACCGAAGCCCATGTTCGCTTCAACAGTCATGTGCGGGTACAAAGCATAGCTTTGGAAAACCATCGCCAAATCGCGATCCTGAGGCTCCACGTTATTGATAACTTTGCCACCCACTTTGATAGTGCCTGAATCCAAAGTTTCAAGACCCGCAAGTGTGCGAAGCAAAGTGGATTTACCACAGCCTGAAGGGCCCACCAGCACCAGGAATTCGCCAGCAGCGATATCCAAAGAGATGTCTTTTAAAACTTTTGCAGAACCAAAACTTTTTGCGCAGTTAGAAAATTCAATAGTTGCCATATTCACTTAACCCTTCACGCTTCCCATTGTCATACCGGAAACCAAATAACGGGAAATACTGATGAACAAAATCAAAACCGGAATACTTACGATCAAGGCACCGGCGGCATACAAGCCCCATTGAGTCGCAAGACTTGCCTGGAAGGAACGAAGTCCCAACGGTAAAGTATAAAGTTGCGGATCCTGCAAGACCACGGCAGCGATCACGTATTCAGACCAGCTGGACATAAAGCTGAACAATGCCGTGATCACCAACGCCGGAGACGAAATCGGCAGGATAATTTTAGTAAAGATCATCCAACGCGAACAACCATCCAGCAACGCCGCTTCTTCCAGCTCGCGAGGAATGGTGTCGTAGTAAGCCTTCATCTGCCAGATACAAAACGGCAGGGCGGTCGAGGAGTAGATGATGAACAATCCCCAGAAGCTGTCGATCAGATGCAATTGCGACAAGATGATGAAAAACGGCAGCATCAACATGGTTGCCGGAAACATCTGTGTCGTTAGCAATGAAAACAGCATCATGTTACGGCCACGGAAACGATAGCGCGACAATGCATAGGCACTGCACGAAGCCAACGCCACGCCCGCAAAGGTGGTGACAGAACTGATGATCAGGGAGTTTTTCAACCACACCAAAAAGTCAGTTTCCGTAAACAAGGAAACAAAGTTTTTCATGGTGGAGTTAGGTCCGATAATTTCAAGACTTTGCGTTTGGAAAGCATTGTCGCCACGCAAAGAAACGGAGATCACATAGACAATCGGATACAGCGAAAACACTGCAAACAATAAAACCGAGATCCAAGCCAGAAGACGTTTTACCATTACTTGGTCTCCTTTTGGTATTGAGACTTAAGCATGCCCAGTCCCCAGATCACCAGGATCAGGAAGATCAGAACAGACACCGCCGCGGCATAACCATAGCGATACAAGTTGAAGGCCGCTTTATACACATAACTGACCAGGATGTGAGTTTGATCTCCCGGTTCGCCCGCATTGGAAACCAGCCAGATCACATTCAAATTATTAAATGTCCAGATCGAGCCCAGCAATGCCGCCGGAACCATCACCGGCAATAACAATGGCCAAGTGATGTGACGGAAACGCTGCCAGGAAGTGGCGCCGTCCAGGCGAGCTGCCTCGTACAGTGAATTTGGAATCGACTGCAATCCGCCCAACGCCACGATCATCATGAACGGGAAGCCCAGCCACACGTTAGTAATGATACAAGCTACGAATGCCGTGGTCGGCTGACTTAGCCACTGCACCGGTGAAAGTTGCAGGAAGTTTTGCAGGAAAATATTAATCGGCCCGTATTCCTGATTGAACATCGCTCTCCAGGTCAAAGCGGTGATGTATTGAGGCACCGCCCATGGGATGATCAAAAGAGCACGCCAGAAACCTTTGAACGGCATCACGGAATCAATCACCACCGCCAGGAATACTCCCAGAGTCACGTGAAAGAAAACATTCGATACGGTCCAGATGATGGTTTTCAAAAACAGGGAATAGAACTTCGGATCAGAAAGCGCATTCACATAGTGAGTAAAGCCCACCAGCGACCAATCCTGGAACGTGCGCAGCGAGAAGTTCGAAAACGAAATCGCGATATTATAAAAGAAAGGGTAAACGATCACCGCAAAGATACCGATGAACGCCGGAAGCATCATATAGTAGGCAAAACGATTCGGACCCTGGAAGCCTTTGAAAAATCCCAGCAACGAATTGCGACCCGTCCAAAGCACGATCAAAATCACCAAAGCAAAAATCACTTTGATAACGATAGCACCCGCATCGGGTTGAATTACCTCGTTCATTTCCGAGATTTGTTTTTCCGCCAAAACCTGCGCACCTTGTGCACCGGCCTCGGGAGTTAAGCTTCCTGCCAATACTTTTTGATATTGAACGCGCAAACTGTCCCAGATCGCGCGCACTTCAGGAACGATAGGCATTGGATGGCCCACTTCCATAATGTCGGCAGAAATTTTAAGTAGAGGATTGTTTTTAACCACTTCCGCATTGCGAGCTTCAAGATTGGAAGGAAGAGTTCCCACTTTTTCCGCAAACTGCAATTGAACTGCGGTTGAAGTCAGATAGCGAAGAAGTTTAATCGCCGCTTCTTCGTGCTGTGGCGACTTCATGTTCACATTCAAAGAATAACCTTTGGTTCCCACCAAAGATGCCGGCCATTTGCCAGTGCCAGAGATCATCGGAATACGGGCGATACCGAAATCAACTTTGGCTTCCTTGTAGTCACCCCAGGACCAGTCACCGTTGATGAGCATCGCAGCTTTGCCGTCTTTGAAAAGGGCGTTCGCAGTTTCGTAGTCACACTCTTTAGGAATGATTTTATATTTGTCGCGCAAATCCAGAATGAACTGGAAAGTATTCGCTAGGGCCGCCGTGTTCAGATTTGGCTTAACATCGTTCTTGATGAAATCGTCGCCAAAGGCCGGGATGAACGGGGCAAAGAAAAATGGCTCTGTATAATTAAATACCAATCCCCATTGATCGATTCTGCCGTCTTTGTTTTTGTCGACGGTCATGCGTTTGCCCATTTCGATCAGTTCATCAGAACTTTTCGGCGCAGTAGGCAAAAGTTTTTTATTATAGATCAGCATCAGGTGATTTCCGACGGAATCACCAATGGCAAAGTGTTTGCCATCATAAGTGGGTGCTGCCAATGGATCGAATTGCTTGAAATAGTTTTCACCTAGAATGGTATCAAGTGGACGAATGATGCCCATTGTGGCGAAGGGACCGATTTGATCTGAAGGACCATAAACCAGCTCGGGACCGGAGCCGCCCATAGCGGCAGACTGATAACCGCTGCGCAGTTCTTCAGTTTCACGGTACGTGGATTGAACGATGATATCAGGATTTTGTTTTTCAAATTCCTTAAGGACTTCGGCAAGCACCACGCGATGACCATAGATCATCTGATGCCAGACGTGAATTCTGACTTTGTCGGCCTGAGCCGCCATCGAGCAAAATGTAATCAAAAGAAACAGGTAATAGCGCATTAATTAACACCTTTGAACGAAGATCCCTTGTTCAGGCGAAGCACGACAGTCGTGACACCTGGAATTTGGATCTGGGACTGCTGCCGATTCAGAATCACTTGCGCAAGCGCAGGATCCACGTTCGGTCCAAACGAAGGGTCGTAACCCCAGTTGTAGCTCAGAACTTTGTGAGAGAAAACTCGAGGGTTTTTCGAGCTGTTGAACAGAACTAAAATAGCTTCGCGCTGATCGTGCAAAACCATTGCGATCAACCCTGGATCAATCGTGCCTTCATTGTCGATGAAGACCAGGCCTTTCATGATTTCATCCAGACTGTTCATTTTGAACAGTGGACTGCTTCGGCGCAGGCGCAGAAGAGCTTTGTAGTAGTTCGAAGTTTGCGCAATAAGTTGCGGAGTCACTTTTAATGCCGGATCCTGCAGGCGCGGTTGCCAGAAAGACCAGTCATCATAATTCTTCCACGCAGGAGGAAGACCTTCGCCCCAATAGTTGTCAGTACCATTCCAATTTAAGCGATTGAAAAAGTCGCCGGAGTCATAGGAATCCTGATCGCCATTTTTCGAGCGCAGAAGTTCCACGCCGGATTCCATAAATGGAATGCCTTGGCTAAGCATCGGAATCGCCATTGCCAACTGGTGCATGCGCTGGCGTTCAGAAGCTGAAGCCGTGCCAGGTGTGCGACCATAGGAATAGAATGGCGCTTTGGCCTGTACGGCATCCCAAAGAGTGTAACCATCATGCGCAGAAACGTAGTTGATGGTTTCGATCGGTTCCGCGGAAGTCGCAACTGGACTGTTGCGATACATAAGGTTTCCGCCGTAAATCACATTTCCGTAGTGCTCACGGAAAGTGAAGTCACGCAAGTTACCCGCAAGACCGACTTTAATTACATCACCCAAGTGACGCAATTTACCCATTTGCAAATTCAAATCAGTCGGCGTGTTGCGGTTCGCTGGTTCGTTATTGAAATCAAAATACAGACCCGTCGCAAAACCCTGATCCGATTTTTCAGAAGAACTGGTTGTGCCGCCACGAACGGCATCACGCAGGCGATCGTTAAAGAAGCCGATGCCGGTTCCGTAGGCGTTCAGCTGGCTCATCGCCTCTTGCGGATTTTTTTGATAGAAGGAACCAAACGGCCAGCCTTCACCATATATATAGATACGGGAACCATCGACGCCGTCACGTTGCAAAGTCAAAGAGCGCAAAGCTTCCTTTACTTTCATCATGGTTGAGCGAGAGTGGAAAGCCATCAGGTCAAAACGGAAAGCATCGATCTTATAGGACTTCGCCCAATGAACGACCGAATCGATGATCAGCTTTTCCATCATGAAGTTTTCGCTGGCCGTGTCGGCACAGCAAGAGCTGTTGTAAGTATAACCTTCATCAGTCAGACGGTAATAGTAAAGCGGCACGATTTTGTCGAAGACAGAAAAAGCACTTAGGCCATTTTCGTAGGTGTGATTGAAAACCACATCCTGCACCACACGCAGGCCCAGATTGTTGATGGCTTGAACCATCGTGCGGGTTTCGCGTACTCGGGAAAGACCATGGGCATCCATCGCGTAACTGCCATCAGGAACAAAGAAGTGAACCGGGTCATAGCCCCAGTTGAAAGCATCGCGGGCACGAATTTGTGCCAAAGCCCCTTGGGCATCCTGCAGATTTGAAGTCGATGAACTGATGGACTCCCAGCTGGCGCGGTTTTCATTTACAGAACCGATGTCATTGAAAGGCAACAAATGTAAATGTGTAAGACCCGCATCTGCCAGGGATTTCAGATACTGCGAGCCGTGTCCGTTCGTTTGCGCAAAGGCGTCGTAAGTCCCGCGATAAACGAAAGGAATGCTTTCGTCGTTCGCGCTGAAGTCGCGGATGTGCAATTCGTAGATTGTTATGTCTTTGAAAGAGTTCAGATAAGGTTTTGTTAGGTTATCCCATCCATATGGTTTTGATTCGGCGCTCTCCAAATCAACCAGTTGAGATTTTGCCCCGTTCATTGCAAGACTCAGGCTGTAAGGATCAGTGACCAGGGAAGTTTCCATGCGATCGGTCAGCGGATGGTAAACACTGACTTCATACAGGTAGTAATAATTTTGATACTGGCGGGGGATTAATGTCGTCCAAAGACCGTTCTGATAAGTTGGAACTAATACGACATCTGATTGAAGCGATGTCGGCGACGCAAACAATGCAACTCGCACGCTGTAAGCAGTTGGTGCCCAAAGTTTCAACTGAAACTGCGCGCCTTGATTCGTCAATCCCAGATCGTTGCCGCGATAAGCGTAAAGCTCGTCCAGCAATCCGGCGTACTGTATTGCGGTTGAATCTAAAAGTTGGTTCTTATCGTTGGTTACGAAAACCTTCAGCGGGCGATGGATCAACTCTTCAATGATCTGACGATTCAGGGACGCCGTGCTGACCACCGCGTAGTTATCCTGGCGTTGCAGCACCGGAAGGGGATAAGTGCGCGAAACATCTTTGAAATTAATTTCTGAATTGGCCAGTTGAAACATCATGTTGTCGGCGACACGCAAACCCTGCGGAAGCTTAACCAACATCTTTTGGGAGTTCAGCCATTGCGCGCGCGCAGGTGCTGTTGCCGCCACGGCGGTACCGCCAATAAGCAACGAAATCGCCATAGCAAAAAATAAAGCACTGAGTTTCTTGAAGGTTCGATCTAGCAAAGCATCCCCTAATTTTTTTTGCTAATTCCACGCATAAGTTCTGGCCAGGGCGGGACTTTATGGGTAAGCCTCGGGTTTTTCAAGGAATGGTGTATGAAAAAAATCTTTTGGGTTCTTACGATTTTGCTCGCGACTTTTAACGCGCATGCTCTGGAGGCGGACTTTACGACCTATCTTCGTGGTGGGACTGGGGTCAACCAAGAGGGGGGCAAAATGGAGTGCTTCCGTAACAGAAATTTGCCCGGTAATTTCCTGCGTTTAGGAAATGAATGCGACTTCTACACGGAATTAGGGTTCGTTTTTCATCACAAAAAAGCCACTGAGGCCGATCCCTCATTTTTCAGAACGCAACTACGCTATGCATATAGTTCTGAGGGCTTGCGTCAATGGGAGTCAGGCAAACAGACTATAGATACTTCAGGGACCAATCCGACGGCCACGGTTTCGATTCCAAAATCTGAAATCGAAGCTTATGTAAAAGCCGGTGGTTTTGATGGCAGCCCGATTGAATACTGGGTGGGGAAAAGATTCTACCGTGACGTCGATTTGTTCATCTTCGACTGGTACTATTATGGCGAGATGGCGGGTGTCGGTGCCGGCTTGGAAGCTATTCCTGTTGGACCGGGTAAACTGGCCATCGCAAACTTGATTCAGGCGAATGAAGATTTCAATACCACTTCTGTGGGGCGCCCGGTTTTGAATATCTGGGACTTCCGTTACTCATCCATTCCGGTATTTGCTGAACAAAAACTTAGTTTTTGGGGTGTGTATGCATGGGCCAAAGGCAGCACAGATACAACCGCCACTCCGGTCGCAACATTTGAGGCAACGAATGGATATGTTCTGGCGACAAAATTGGAAGGCCCGGCATTTTCGGGATACAACAAAGCGGTTCTTGAGTTTGGTCAAGGGGCGATGAATGGATTCAATGTCTATGGGAATAGTGCTGTAAACTCTGCGGATCCAAATGCTCTTGCGCAAAACAAAGCATGGAACCTTCGCGCCATTGAAGATTGGACGATGGATGTTACAGACAATTGGGCTGTCATGTTCGGTCTGGCCGCGAACTACGGAAGCAACGGCAAATCTGAAAATAACAAAGTTCAATGGCAAGCCATCGGTGTGCGCCCGATTTACTATTTCACGGACCGTTTTCAGCTGGCCTTTGAGACGGGTTACAATCGTTATGAGGATGAATCCGAAGGAGTGGGTGCTCGTGAATTGGGTCGTGTTGCCATCGCTCCTCAATTGTCCTTTGCGAAAAGCATGTGGGGGCGTCCTGTGATGAGAGCTTACGCATCTTATTCTTTTTGGAATGATGCCAATAAGGGGGACGATTACATTGGTGGCGCTGCTCCGACCTTCGCGGACAAAAACGCCGGTTTCAATGTCGGCTACCAATACGAAGTTTGGTTTTAATTTAGTTCTAATTTGAAACAAAAACCCCGATCGAAAGTCGGGGTTTTTTTGGTTCATTGTCACGCCATGGTCCCTTCCTTATAATCGTCCTTATGGTTAACAATGACGATTCTTCTGATAATTTAGAAAAAACCAGTATAGTTGCGAGTGACACCTTCAAAGGAAGATTGCGCGAGGCGGATGAAGTTCCTCCAGCAATTCTAGTTTTGATCGGGCCTCCGGGCTACGTGGGAAAACAATATCCGATCACGGCAAGTGACATCACTATCGGTCGTTCTGTCGAGAGCCAGGTTTACATCGACGATAAAAGCTTAAGTCGCTCTCATGCGAAATTCGCAGTGAATGGCAGTGAGGTTTCCATCATCGATTTGGGATCCACCAACAAAACCGTGGTGAACGGTCAGACGATTCCGGCACTGGCTTCGTGTTTACTAAAAAACAATGACCAGATCAAAACGGGCAACGTGATTTTCAAGTTCCTGGAAAAAGGCAGCTTGGAAGCGATGAGTACTTCCGCACTTTACGAGCGTGCGCAAAAAGATGCTTTGACGGGTGCTCACTCTAAAGGTGCATTGATCGAAAAAGGCCCCGAGGCTATGAAGCGTTCAGAAGTTCTGAATGAACCGTTGAGCCTGGTGACTTTCGATATCGACCATTTCAAAAAAATCAATGACGGATACGGGCATCCAGGCGGCGACTATGTTCTTAAAGAACTGTGCCGAATTGTGATCATGAAACTGATCCGTGCGAATGACTTCTTTTCCCGCTACGGTGGTGAGGAATTCGTTCTGCTTCTTTCAGGCTCCAACGCCAAAGTAGCAGCTGAAGTTGGTGAGCGTATTCGTCACACCATCGAAACCAGCGAATTTGTATTTGAAGGCAAAAAGATTCCGGTCACGATTTCAGTCGGCGTTGCCACGAAATACGCGGCAGAGACCGAGTGGACTCAGCTTTACGACCGTGCAGACAAAGCTTTGTATCAGTCCAAACAAGGCGGCAGAAACAAAGTCACAGTCGCTCCGTAACTTAACGCCTTGTCCACACGGTTGTAACTTCGTGAAAGTTTCGTTTAAATGTGGCTACCTTTGGAGGTAGCCATGCTTTATGAAATCACAGTCCCGTATTTTATTAAAACACTTCACAATCTGGAAAACGTCCTGGAAAAAGGCGCGAAGTTTGCCGAGTCTAAGAAAATCGATATGGATGTTCTGTTGAACTCTCGCCTGGCTCCGGATCAATTTCCTTTGGCTCGCCAAATTCAAATTGCCTGTGATACCGCGAAGCTTGCGGCTTTCCGTTTAACTGAAAAAACAGCACCCACACATCCTGACACTGAGAAAACTTACGCTGATTTCCAGGAAAGAATCAAAAGCACGATTCAATATTTGGAGTCTTTGTCTGCAGCTGATTTCAAAGATTCTGAAACAAAAAAAATCACGACTCCTCGTTGGGAAGGTCAGTGGGTGACTGGTGCAGAGTTCATTTCTCATCACGCTTTGCCGAATCTTTATTTCCACGTAACGACAGCTTACTCAATCCTTCGCCACAATGGTGTTGAAGTTGGTAAGAAAGACTACTTGGGACCGATGCCTTTTAAAAAGTAATTGCTTACTTCTGATCCTCAAAACAACTATTTAAATCGCTAAATAAAAGACGCAGCCAGGCTGCGTTTTTTAATTCCGGACGGAAGACACCATAAAACTGTCGCGGCGGGAATGTTTTTAAGGGCACGGGGATGATGTGCACATTGGAGCTGATCGTGGAAACGTGGGTGGGAATGGCGGACCAGCCCATCCCTGCATTAACCAACTTAGCAACACTAAGATAGTTTGCAGTAACACGCACGACATTCAAATTTTTAAAGCTGACATCATTCGCAGCGCTGATTTGTTCCAAAATTTCATCGGGCTTTTTATAGCAGATGCATGGAAGACGGCTTAGTTCATTCCAAAGATCTTTGGTTTTCGCAGGCGGTGTCTTCATCATTCGTTTTGGAATCACCAGCATAAAGTGATCCTTGAATAGAGGTCGGGCCACCAACTCACTTGAGTCTGGAACCTGATGGACAATGCCAAAATCAAGAGTGCGGTTAAGAATTCCAGCTATGGTGGGCGAATTTGAAGATTCAATAAACTGAATGGCCCCAGGAAACTTTAAACGGTCTGCAAAACGATCCAAAATTTCCCGACGAGAAGCAATTCGTACAAAGGATTTAGAGGGATCGGAATGGTTCAATGCCGCTTGCTCAATAATTTCCTGTAGTCCCATAAGGCGTTCTTGTAAATGCACCTGAAGCTCTTCACCGAAAGCTGTAAGGACTTTCTTGCGTCCCTGAAAAGTGAAGATCGGCTGTGGCAGCATTTGCTCTAAGGCCATCAGTTGCTTTGAAAGTGCCGGTTGTGAAATACCAAGTTTAATGGCGGCAGCTTGGATATTTTGCGTTTGGCAAAACGTTATGAAGGCTTCGATAAGGTAAACGGGAATTTTTGGCATGGGGATATATAACAAAAGGAATATAAAATATGAAATAATATTCGTTATTAATATCCATTTTTCATGGGATGAATTTAGCCAACACATAAAAAGGGAGATTTTATGACTACAAGCATTCTTAGATTTGTAACGGTTTTGTTTGCGGCCTTAATTCTTTCTCTTGCTGCTGTTGCTGCCGAGTGGTGCCCAAAAGACAAAGGCATGTTTCCCGCCGCCGTTGTAGACTTAGGTGAATATAAATCCTTCTATTTTGTGCCCGGGCGTATTTACAGCGAGCAGGGGCAAACGGCTGTCGTCTATCTTACAAAAAATAACGCAGTCATCGGTACTACCTCCGCTGAAGGCGTTTCAGACTATTTTTCCTCAACAGTATTCGAAGGGCCCACAACGGGCTTCAGCTGTGACTCTGTCACTCTTAAATTTGAATCCGCCTGGCTAATTGACGAAAATGGACAGCGCATAAATTTTCGAATCGGCGAAGTCAGGGAATCTCATAACAAGGAGAGTGAGCTTGTCTGTGAATAGTTTTATTGAAACTGAAAGAATCAGTCTCAGAGAATTTATAGCTACCGATGAAAGGGAGCTTCTAGATCTCGATAGTGATCCCGAAGTGATGAAATATCTGACGAATGGAGCGACATCCAGCAAAGAGGACATACAGAGATTTATGAATCGGGTGTCTCAGCAATTGAAAGACAGTAATGGCAAGTATGGGGTTTGGGCTGCGATAGAAAAAGAATCGTATCAATTTGCCGGCTGGTTCCATCTTTTCCCATCACGACAAGAGCCCGAGAATCTTGAAAGACTTTTTATTGGCTACAGACTTAAAAGAAAGTTCTGGGGTAAAGGCTATGCGACAGAGGTGTCAAAAGCACTCGTGCAGATAGCCTTTGAACAATATGGAGCAAAGGAAGTCTGTGCCCAAGCCATGAAGGCAAACCTGCGCTCTCAGCAAGTTATGATAAATGTCGGAATGACATTCAAGCATGATTTTCTGGAAGGGTCCTTTCCTGTGGGCTCTCAGGATGCAGTGCTGTTTTCCATTGTAAATCCAGCGAGGTGCCTATGAAGCTGTTCCGTAAAGAAGATGTTCAGCCATTCTATGCATCAAAAAATGAGATAGTTCGGCAATATACGGGCCGCAAGGAAAAGCATGGCAATTCCAAACATCACTCATTAGCGGTGGTGACTATTCTTCCAGGTTTGTCTTCGGATCCCCATTCCCACAAAGTCGCCGAAGAATCCTTTTTGGTTATCAGCGGTTCAGGAATAATGGAAATTGATGGGAGGCGTTTTGAAGTCAAAGCCGGTGACTGCGTTTTTGTACAACCCGGAGAAACGCATACCGTAATTAACCTTGGAAGCGAGCCTTTGGAATGCGTTCTTGCCACCGGTCCCGCATGGCATCCGGAAGATTCCTTTTAGGTGCGCTGCCGCACCCGTAGCGGGTGTGGAAATTGCGGGATTGTTATTTTCGGTAAGTGCGTTGTTGCGGCTGGGATTTTTTGTTCACCGATTTTGTCGATGATGGCAGTCGATTTTTCTTCACGGTTTTCTTTTGGCCCACACGATATGTCGGTGGTTTTTTGAATGGACTTGGTGGTGCAGGCAGCACTGGTTGCGGTGCAACTCTGCGCGGCTGAATCGGAGTCAATAATGGCACCTGCGCCACGATTTTCGGTGGTGCTGTTTCCGGAGTGTCTTTGCCGATCATCAATACAGCTGTCCACAGGAACGCAACGGCTACGGCCACACTTACAAAATTTTTGAATGCGGGTCCTTCGGAAATCTGCTTGGAAAATCCATCGAATGAAATCTGCGGATTCTTTTTGGCTGCACCCTCGATAGTCATCCCCGGCAATTTGTGCTGGGGAGGCGGGGGCACGTAAGTTTTCTTTAAAGCCAGTGCCGGGTCTGTGATCGTCTTATGAGTCAGCATCGACAACACTTCTTCGGCCGTCGTGGTCGTGCTGATGGTCATGGTTTTGTCGTCTTCAATCACAAACTGACGGATTTTTTCCAACGTATCATTGTAGGTTACAGCGAAGACCTGTTTAAGATAATCCGCCAGTGCCAAAGCTGAAAAATCAGGATGCTTGGTTGATAGCAAAGTTCCGATTTGACGAGCCACTTCGCCAGCGTCTTCAGCGCGCGAACGCTTATCATGATGAAGCATCACGGGCAGTACATTTAGAAGTTCCACGCTGCGATCTTTAATCACCGCCGTGGGAAGATTCATCACATCGTACATGCGAATGGATTTTTTAACTTCGCCAACAGTGGAGCCGCCAAAGAAGCGCGCATTTGCCAGCATCTCCCAGAACACGATTCCCAACGAGAAAATATCAGTGCGGTTATCCAGAGGCTCGCCGCTGACTTGTTCGGGACTCATGTAAGCGACTTTCCCCTTGGTCTGTCCCACTTGAGTCAGTGCCTCTTCGGAATTTCCCTTGGCGATTCCGAAGTCGATGATTTTTACTTCGCCCTCAAAAGAAATCAAAATATTGTGGGGGCTGATATCCCGGTGAATCAGACGTAATGGCGAACCTGTTTGGGGATCCACTGATTGATAAGCATAGGCCAGGGCCAAAGCCACCTGATGAACTATATAAAGGACAAACTGCGTATTAAGAGGTTCTTCCTTATCGCGGTGATAGGAGAGCAAATCCCTTAGCGTCACTCCATGGATGTATTCCATCACCATGAAGGCACGATTCTCTGACTCTCCGAAATCATAGATTTTTACGATGTTCTGGTGATTCAAATTCGCACTGACGCGAATCTCTTTGAAAAACATTTCTTTGAACATCTCGGCGTTGGTTGAATCAGGCAGCGTGGTTTTAATTGCCACAAGTTTGCTGACACCGAATCGTGACTCTGATTTTCCCAAATGAACTTCGGCCATACCGCCTTCGGCGATACGATGTATGATTTGATATGGGCCGATTCTTTTAGGTGTCTTCATCTGTGAATTCTATTCGGTTTTTTAGTGAATGCTCATGACTTCGACTGGATTAAAAAGTGTTCCATAATTAGAAACGTTGTTCCCGTGTTAAAATTGAGGGAGCGGTAAGTAGGTGTAAGCCCTCGGGATCTCTGGATAATATTGTTCAGGTACACAATAATGTTTTCATGCAAAACCAGACTATTACAGAATTCATGATGAACAAATTTGAAGAACTACGTAGAACCAATCGACGCATTTCTTTGCGTATGGTTGCGTATAAAATCGGTATCACTCCGGGGCGATTGAGTGAATTGATTCGCGGCAAGCGCCCTTTGTCAGAGTTCTATTTTGAAAAAATCTCGACGGGATTGGGGTTAAATCAGGATGAACGCCAGCAATTGAGATCCTATATTTCTGTAACGTCCCGTCGCTTCAGTTCTGACCGTGTAGTTGGAGTGAAGAGCAATGCCATCATGGGCGGCTGGGAAGAATTCGCTATTTTGAATCTACTAAGAATTTCCAATGGCAATGACGATGTAAACTGGATTTCTGAGCGTCTGGCGCTGACACCAGAAGCAGTGGAGCAAGCCCTGGCTAACTTGGAAAAGATGGAGTTGGTCCGTCAGGAAGAACGTGGTTTGGAAATTGTTCATCGTCGCTTGATCACATCCTATGAGTGCGCTGGTGAAGAGGGACGTACACACTATAAAAAATACCTTGAAAAGGCCAGTCAGGCGATGGACCTGGAGATGAACTCCAGTTATACAGGGGTAACCCTGACTATCAATCCTCAACAAATCCCGGTGGCAGAGCGTATGATTGAGCGCTTTCGCGGAAGAATCCTGCGTCTTTTGCAGCAGGGAACCCAGAGCGAAGTATACTCCCTGAATATTCAAATGTTCCCATTGTCCGTATCCAAAGACGTTGCGAAATCGTCATCTGGAGCGAATCTGCATCAGGTGCCGCGCGTCGAACTTGATAAAGTTTAATTCGATAAGCTATGGTGTCCCCTCAAGGGACACCTATGACTTTAAACAAGTTTTTGAGCGCCAAACTAGAAGAGATGCAAAAGAAGAACGCCCGTTTTTCAATGCGTGCTCTCGCGCAAAAAGCGGGTATCTCTCCCGGTCGTTTGAACGAGATCTTTCATGAACGTCGCCCTTTAAGTGATCACTATTCCAATAAAATTTCTTATGGTTTGAACCTGACTCAGGAAGAACAGGCTGTTTTATCCGGGTTTGTCAGCGTTCGTGCCAAACGGATGACGTCACAAAAGATTTTGGAAGAGCAGGAAATGCGCATGGTTACCAGCTGGGAGCCCTATGCGATTTTGAACCTGATGAAGACCGATGATTTCGACAGCTCCACTCCTTGGATGGCAAAGCGCCTGGCATTGTCGGAAGAGAAGATCGATGAATGTCTTCAGCTTCTGGAATCATTGAAAATTATCAAAAAGAAAAATGACCGATGGCTGCGTGTGCCTGAACAGTTCACAACAACCACAGATATTCCAAGATCCGTCATTGTGGAAGGGCATGCTGCAAATTTGCGAAAAACAACGGAAGTGCTGTATTCAGTGCCACCGACAAAGCGCAATTTCACAACCATCACGATGCCCATTAACGTGGAGAAGTTTGAGGAAGCCAAGCAAGTGATCACACAGTTCCGCCGCAAGCTTTGCCTGTTGTTGGAAGATGGCCCGAAAACTCAGGTGTACAATCTATCCATTCAGTTGTATCCGCTGACTGACGTCAGCGAGTCTCAATCTGAAACTCAAGGATCATGAGATCTTCCTGTTTAGGGAATGCGCAATTTTCAAAATATAAACAGTTCAATTCAAACCTGATTTAGTAAACCGGAATTTTCGCTATGTCCTGATTTTGCA
This sequence comes from Bdellovibrio sp. HCB288, assembly GCF_047305935.1. Lineage (GTDB taxonomy): Bacteria > Bdellovibrionota > Bdellovibrionia > Bdellovibrionales > Bdellovibrionaceae > Bdellovibrio. Next base: position 702,953 of record NZ_CP178619.1, on the reverse strand, counting down.
TGGGGAGTTCATGGCAGGAGGGGCGATGCGGATTTCTTTCAGTAAACTGGTGGTGTTTCTTGGAACACCGATAGTGATGATGGGATTTCAAAACTGCGCAAAGCTGGGCACAGAGGATTTGCTGGGTGGAACATCCGTATTTGTTGCTGACAGTTCCATCGATCTGACTTCGGTATCACCGGCAACTGAAAGTTCGGATTCATCAGCCCAAAAACTTTTGGCTGAAACCAAGCAAACATGTTCACAAGTTTCATCTCTGGATCAGAACACGGTCGAATCCTGCCTTAATTTATTCTGTCAGAACCCCCACCAGAGCGGGAGTGGTCGACGTCTATGTCACGCCCTTCAGCTGGCTTCTGCAGGTTTTGCTGATCTTCAATAATCAAACAGTGTTCACATTTGTGTTCACGTAATCATGGTTCATTAACACTCTGTTAGGGAACCCCTATCGGCGTATCATTTCACTACTTCTTAACGACTCATTCTAAGCACTTCACACTGTTTCCCAATGAAATTCGCATTTTTATTCTGGGAATTCTTCAGCAATTTCAATATTCCACCGAATTATATGGAGTCAAAGTCGCTTTCTGGAATGTTTGTGGAGGACGCGTGAAAAGGACTACTAATTCAAGATTCTGTAAAATTCGAATCGTGATTTTGTTCACCTCCTTATTCGCATTTAACATCGGGAATGCGACACCATCCACCTTCTCTTACCAAGGCCGCATCACGGCTGCGTCTGGTGGAAGTCCAGGATTTACAATGGCATCATTCAGCTTTTCCATCATGGTGGACAAGGCTGGTGGCAATAATCCGAACTGTACTATCTATCGTGAACAAAAAGATCTAGTGCCGGTTTCTACGGATGGTTTGTTTGATGTGGCAATTGGTGGTGGTGCGGCGAACTATCCGAATGCATCTGCAAAAGTAACTGATTATATGAATAATGCGGCAACTGTAGGTTGTCTTGAGGGCGGAAGCCATCTTGTTTCTTCCAGTGATAAGCGTTTCCTGGATGTGCATTTTGCTGCTGATGGATCAGGTGCTTGGAATCATATAACACCAGCTGCTGAAATTCGCTCTGTCCCTTACGCAACCAACGCAATGACGGCGGAACGTTTGGGTGGTTTGGTTGCCACTGATTATGTCAGAAGAACTGAGCTGGACACTTGCGGTGTTGGTGAGTTCTTGTCTTATAACGGATCTGTATTCAGTTGCGATACACCAGCTGGAACAGGTGCGATTGACTCTTCATATACTTTAAAGGGTCTGGTTCAATTTTTGACGGATGCTGCGACTTCCGGGATCGTTGTGTCTGGTGGTGTGGCACGAGTGAATTTTGGTACGGGCGCAAATCAAATCGTAAAACTTGATGGTACGGGCAAGCTTCCAGCTGTGGATGGTTCTGCATTGACCAATATCGTGGCTTCCAGTGCGACGACTGCAACTACGGCAACCACGGCTACAACTGCGGGTTCTGCAACAAATTTCACAGGTTCATTGTCTGGTGATGTTTCTGGAACGCAATCTGCTACTGTTGTCGATAAAGTAAAAGGCTATCCGGTTGTAACAACGGGCGTGGCCGAAGGCAAAGTTCTTAAATATTCCAGTGGTAATCTGGTTTTTGCTGATGATGATTCCGGCTCGACGGTCGTCGATTCTTCGTATGCAGCAAAAGGTATCGTGCGCTTTAATACAGATGCTGCAACATCTGGTGTTTCAGTTGTCGCAGGTGTTGCGACAGTAAATACAGGTACTGGTGCAAATCAAATCGTTAAACTGGATGGTGCTGGCAAACTTCCAGCAGTTGATGGTTCTGCACTTACAAATCTTCCGACTCCAGCGTCTGTTCCAAACTTCTCTGGTTCTTTGGCCGGTGACGTAACGGGTACTCAAGGGGTGACAGTTGTCGAAGGCATCAGAGGCAAAACAGTTGACATGACAGGTGTCGCGACTGGAAAAGTGTTGAAGTACGACACGGCTTCTGGTGGTAAATGGGTCTTGGGTGACGATAATACGGGTGGCGCGCCAGGTGTGGCTTCCTATTCAGTTACGGGTCTTGTGCAGTTTGATACCAATGCAGCCACTTCGGGTGTGGTTGTGAATGGTTCCGGTGTTGCGAAAGTTAACTTCGGTACCGGTGCTGATCAAATTGTAAAATTAGATGGTACAGGCAAACTTCCAGCTGTGGATGGTTCCGCTTTAACAAATATCGTAGCGTCTTCATTGTCAGGTATTTTGCCTGTTGCAAGTGGTGGTACGGGTGCTTCAACGGCAGCCGGTGCGTTTGCGGCACTTTCGCCATTGGCAGCGAAGGGCGATTTGATCTCTCGTACATCGACGGCTCCGGCAGTTCTTGCTGTGGGTACGAATGGCCAGGTGTTGACGGCGGATTCCGCTGAGGCCACTGGTATGAAGTGGGCTTCTCCGACGGCAACTGATTTAACTACTATCGTTGGCACAGGTATCGTGCAAAGAACAGGTGCTGGTACTTACGCAGCTCTTGGCACGACAGCGCCATTAAATGTGACGGGTTCTAATTTAGGTCTGTCTTACGGAACGGGCTTAACTTTAAGTTCCAATACTCTGGTGGTGGATTCAGGTACGACAGCGGGCAAAGTTGTGGTTCTTGATGGTTCAGCCAGATTACCAGCGGTGGATGGTTCGCAATTGACGAATCTTCCGGTGCCGACTTCTGTTACGAATTTCTCGGGTAGCTTGGTTGGCGACGTGAGTGGCACCCAAGGTGCGACAGCGGTTGATAAAATCAAAGGTGTGCCAGTTGTTACAACTGGTATCGGTGATGGTAAAATTTTAAAATATCAGTCTGGTAGCTGGGTTATCGCTGACGACGCTACTGGTGGTGCACCGGCGGATGCTTCATATACTGTGAAGGGTGTATTGCAGTTTGATACGAATGCCGCAACTTCAGGTATCAACGTGGCAGCGGGTGTTGCTTCTGTAAATGCAGGTACGGGTGCAAATCAAATTGTTAAATTGAATGGCACAAGTCAATTGCCAGCGGTCGATGGTTCTCTTTTGACTAATATCGTGGCGTCTTCAATTAACTTCACAGTGCCTATCAATAGAGGCGGTACGGGTGCGACGACTCAAACGACAGGCTTTAATGCTCTTTCACCATTGACGACAGGTGGCGACCTGGTCACACACGATGGTACAAACAACGTTCGTATTGCACGCGGTACGAACGGTCAGATTCTTTCCTCTACGGCAACGGGCCTTCAATGGATCAATGCTCCGACTGGCAGTATCACTGATGTGACGGGCACGGCTCCGATTTCTGTGACAGGTACGACTACTAAGTCCGTCAGTATCAGTCCGGCAACTACAAGTGCTATCGGTGCCGTTCAAGTCGGTACTGGTTTGTCAGTTACAGCAGGCGGTATCATCAGTGTTGATGCAATCACGTCGGTTGCGAACTTTACTGGTAATCTAGTAGGTGACGTATCTGGCACACAGGGTGCGACCTCTGTTGATAAAATCAAAGGTGTGACGGTTGATACGACGGGTATCACGGATGGTAAAATTTTGAAATACCAGTCTGGTAGCTGGGTGATCGCTGATGACGCTACCGGTGGTGCTCCGGCGGATGCTTCTTATTCCACAAAAGGTATTGTTCAATTTGCGACTAATGCAACGACATCAGGTATTTCAGTTGCTTCAGGAGTTGCAAGCGTGAACTTCGGTACGGGTGTTGGTCAGGCTGTGCAAGTTCAAACTGGCGGTAAGTTGCCGGCGCTGGATGGTTCTGATTTAACAAATATCGTCGCTTCCTCGATTAACTTCACAGTGCCTATCAATAGAGGCGGCACTGGTGCCACAACAAAAATTGCAGGTTATGATGCACTTTCACCATTGACGACAGGTGGTGACCTGGTAACTCACGATGGCACTAATAATATACGTCTAGCGCGCGGTACAGATGGACAGGTTCTTTCTTCTACTGCTACGGGGCTTCAATGGATCAATGCACCAGCGACAGGTGTAACAAGCGTCAGTGGTACGGCGCCAGTTCAGGTTGCAACGGGAACGACAACTCCTGTGATTTCCGTGGATGTGGCAACCACGACGACGACAGGTATCGTGCAAATTGGTTCTGGCCTTTCAGTGACTGCAGGTGGTGTGGTCAGTGTTAATGCTTCTGGTCTTGCCGTAGATCCGGCAAACTTGACTGCAGCGGTGCCAATCAATAAAGGTGGTACTGGTCAAACGACAGCGGCAGCTGGTTTCGCGGCCTTGTCTCCGTTAGCAGCAAAAGGTGACTTAATCACTCGCAGTACGACAGCTCCAGAAGTATTAAGCGTTGGTACAAACGGTCAGGTCCTTATTGCTGACAGTGCTCAGACTGGGGGCCTAAGATGGGGTTCGAACGTAGCGACTGAGCTGACTGGTTTGGTTTCCACCGGCATCGTGCAAAGAACAGGTGCGGGCACATACACAACCTTGGGCGTAACTTCGCCATTGGCAGTTTCTGGCTCTGATATCGTTTTGAATACAGTTCCAATCGCAAGTGGTGGTACAGGTGCCACTACCAAAGCAGCTGCATTCAATGCATTGTCTCCTTTGACGACAAAGGGTGACTTGGTTGTATCTGATGGCACAAACAGTGTTCGTCTTCCTGCAAGTTCAACGAATGATCAGGTTTTGACAATCGATACTTCAACCGCAAGTGGTTTGAAGTGGGCAAGCCCTGCGGCGGGTGGTGTGACAAGTGTGTCTGGTACTTCCCCAGTGGTGGTGACGGGTACGACGACACCGGTGATTTCTGTGAACGACGCGACGGCATCAACTAAGGGTATTATGCAAGTGGGTTCTGGATTGTCTGTAACATCGGGCACTGTCAGTGTGAATTGGGGTGCTAACACCGGTCTTGCAAACAACCGCCTGGTTGCGACGAATGGAACTGGTGGTCTTTCTGGATACAGCTGCGCCGTCAATAGCTATGTGACCTTCAATGGTTCGGGCGAGATCACTTGTAACACCTCGCCGCTATTGAATGGCGGCAATTCATATGGTGCAGCAGCTTCTGTGGGTACTAATGATGCTTATGGTTTGAATATCGAGACGAACAATGCAACTCGTGTTGCAGTAACCAGCACGGGTAACGTCACTGTGAACGCGCCGACTTCCGGTGATGCTTTGGCAGTTGAGGGTTCGATTCGCGGTAAAAGCTATGCGAATGGGTCAGCATCGGCCGTGGACTGGTCTAGAGGTAATACGCAATCCATCACAAACAACTGTGCATCGCAAATTACGTTCTCGAACATGATTGATGGCGGTGTTTATACTTTGGCAGTGACAGGAACTTTCGGAAGTAATATCTGCCGCTTCGGTCAAACATCTCCGGATACTTTGTCTGGTACAGCTGGTTCTGGTGCCTTCTACTTCTTGCCAGCAGCAGCAGCGCCATCAGGTGCAAATGCTGTTTATTCCTTCATGCGAATTGGCAATGAAGTTTACGTGAACTGGAGCAGCGGATACGCGAAATAGTTAAATGATATGAACCGAGGTTCTGTTTTGTACGTAGTAATAGTTTTTCTATCAGCCTTACTGGTATCTTCTTTGTCTCACGCTGATGAGAGCTGGACAGGAGTAACCAAAACTCCCGGCGACTATACTTCCGCAGGTATTGTGACCATAAGTGGTGCAGTAACTCTGACGCCTGGTACTTATACATTCACAACACTTATTGTTAGCTCCGGCCAAACGCTGACCATTCAAGGTGATACCGCTGCTGGTACGGGCGTCATTATTAATGCCAACACTGTCACGGTATCTGGAACAATAAATGGTGACGGCGCTGGTTATACGACGACCCCGGCTCCTGGAGCGGGCGTTTCTGCCCCTACGGGCAGCGCTGCCGGAGGTGGGTGCCACGGCGGTCTTGGGGGATTTCCAAATCCGGTTGATACTTGTGATGTCTATGGTGACCCCCTGTATCCGACGACATTGGGATCCCCGGGAAAAGCGAATTCCAGTGCCGGTGCAGGTGGTGGAGCCATTAAGTTTGATGTCTCAGGAACGATGACTGTATCAGGAACTATCAGAATGAATGGCACCGACTCAACGGGAGCAGGTGTTAAAGGTGGAGCAGGATCGGGTGGCAGCATTTGGATTAAAGCTAACACTTTAGCAGGTAACGGAAACATTCGCGCCAATGGAGCAAGCAGTGCGAATGATCAAGGACCAGGCGGCGGTGGAAGGGTTGCAATTCACTATTCCGTCAGTACATTTAGCGGGGGCGCAACTGCAACGGCGGGGACGTCAAGTGTGTATGGCATGGCTTCTGAAGGATCAGTTTGGTGGATTGATTACACGAACAATGATCTGCTTATTAAAACTCAATCCACGATACCCAATGGAACATACAACTTTAGAAATGTGACAATTCAAAGTGGCGCCGGAATTTGGAATAATTGCCATGGCGGGAAGCCTCAGGTTGGTAGTGGTGCTGGTGCGACAATTTATGATTACGGAAGTGGTGCCGGCCACGGTGGTCGCGGAGGTTTCGCACTTATTGCAGGAGGCGGGACCTATGGAAGTATGCTTGAACCAATAACACAAGGCTCTGGTGGTGGTACTAACAATGCCAATACGGTCGGCGGCAGGGGGGGCGGCGCCATTAAGCTTGTCCTGACAGGCACGCTTACTGTCAATGGTTACCTGAGTTCAGAAGGATGTGGTGGGTGGTACTACAATAACTATTATCCGGGCGGTGGCTCCGGGGGTAGTATTTGGATTATCGCTCAGTCAGTTGCGGGTTCCGGCTCCATCAGTGTGAGAGGCGGCAATGGAGGCTATGATTCTTCGAACAATGAATGGGGTGGCGCGGGGGCCGGAGGCAGAATCGCTATCTACTATTCAGATACCATCAGCTCTTCGTTAACATATAATGTAAGCGTAGGTGTCAAAGGGTGGAAGCCCGGGTCTTTTCCCGGATCTGCAGTCATCATTAATACCACTACAAATGACTTAACCTTTCCGGTAACCAGCTCAGTTCAAAATGGAACATATTCCTATAACAACGTCACTCTTGCCAGTGGTGCAGTCGTTAAAGCCATCGACGGTCAAGGACCGAATACGGGAACTGGTAAAGGAACCTCCAACGGAACTCGTGGCGGTGGCGGTGGTTACGGCGGCGCCGGTGGCTCCGGGGGCAGTGGTGCCGCGGGCGGTACAACTTACGGGTCGAACACTGAACCTGTGGACTTGGGTTCTGGTGGCGGTGGTTGTACTTCTCCAGGTATAGCAGGGACTGGCGGCGGAGCCTTAAAATTCATTGTTGGTAATACGTTAACTATCAACACGGGTGCTGTCTTGTCTGCCTCGGGTTCAGATAAAATTGATGTCAATCGATGTGGTGGCGGTTCCGGAGGCAGCATTTGGATTCAGACAAAAAACCTGACTTCAGTAACTGATGGAATTGTTGCCCAAGGTGGTTCCGGCTTTGACGGTACCAATAACGGCGGTGGCGGCGGCGGCGGTCGTATTGCTATTTACTATTCTGGCTCTTACTCTGGAACATTGAATGTTTCCGGAGGCACCGGCAACGTCGCAGGCAGCACCGGCACAACATACCTCCAGCAACTTGCTTCTGTTGTGCCTTGGTTTTTCCGCGGCTACTAGTTTTTAAAACCGGCGAAGCTCACTGCGTTTGCATAGGCGGTTTTCGTGCCTTGAACCATGTTGGCGGAATGAACGTACGCATTGAAATAACGGACTCGTTGAGAGTTCTTAAAGTTATTCTTTGGCAGCAAACCTTCACGATAAATAAATTCATGCATAACAAGACCGGCTTGGACTGAGGGGCTCATACGTGCCCATAGAGTGGCATTGAACAGGTATTTAATGCCATCAGGAGTTTGCGAGCGAAATTGTGCCGCTGCTTGTTTGGGCTGACATCCGGAAGGAATGGCGATCACGCCACCTTCATCGCGAATGTCGCCGAACTCGGTCCCGGAAATAAAACGGGAGTCTCTGTCAAAGGATTCAAGGTAAGTGCGGTACAAATTAGCGCGAGTTGCATCGAAAGACGCGATTCGATTGATCAGGTTTTTTAAAATCAGGCGGAAGTCTTTAATGCCTGTGAAATCAATCGGCGTCAGTTTGTAGATCGCCTGTCCCTCATAAAGATCCAAAGACAAATAAAACGGAACTTCGTAGCTGGGGCATTCAATAACATCGCCGCCGTTAAGAAGTTCATCACCTGCAAATGCAGAAAACGAAGAAACCATCAAAAGTGCTGAAATTAGAATTGTACGTACCAGAGACATAGAACCACCTTGAATCAAGCTGCTATGTCGCCACACAATTGTGAGTTTTGCATTAAATAGTGCGCTGGGCCGTAAAATCTGCACGGCACAAGTGTTCCATGTCGTTTAAATTAGTTGTACGTGTCTAAAAATCGAAAGTACTGATCAGGCATGACGTCTAATTCCATGGAATTTCCCTGAGCATCCGTTACCACCGGGAAATTTATTTTCGTTTTCCCAGCGATGCTTTTGTACTCTAAAAACTTGGTGAAAAGAACGTTCATTTCCTCGCCCGTGCTTTCACTGAAGTAGGGTACAAAGAAACTTTCAATTTCAGTTTTCGGTGGCAAAAATCCGTCAACCAGATTCAGCTGATTCACAAAAACACGGGGACAGTGAAACAGGCGCAGTCGTTGGCATTCAATGCTGTAGATCCAGGAGTGGAAATTACGGATTCCCAAGGAGTTGATGGCTGTCAGGTCTTTCAAATCCAGATTCAAATCAAACTGCGGATTCACCTCAACGCCATCAAGGGCTGATGAGTATTCATTCAAAGTTCCGTTGAGTTTGAGTGTCGTCGTTTTATCGGCGATCGAAAATGAAAGCTGCAATGACATGGTATTTTACTCGATGATCACTTTGGGAGCCGGCAATGGCTTCTTGTCATCTTTCATCGGAGCATCCGGATTGGTCAAGGTTGCTTTGATTCTTGTCGCAAGGTCCTGTTTGATTTGCAGATATTGAATCGTGCGTTCCGTGCCCAACAATGGTTTCAACTTATCCAGTTCTTCTTCGCTGACCTTGTTGAAGCTTTGCAATGTCTTTTTATAGAGCAAGAACTCTTGCTCGCGCTTTTTAGAGTCCTTGCTGTTCACCATGGTTTCCAGGGAAGTTTGCAGAGAACGATTTAAATCTGATTTTTTGGTATTTAGATTTTTGATGATTTCCGAAAACTTTTTTTCTTCCGTCGCCGAAAGCTTCAATTCATCACTCATTTTCCAGATCATCAGCTCCTCAAGCTGGTTCCGCTTGGCAACGGTTTTGCCTTGAGCGAAAACAGCCAGGGGCTGAATCACGAAAGCTGATAGAATGAATATAAAGAAGGTTCGACGCACGTTAATCACCCGGTGGTGATCAGCGTGTCGCTCGACCACCTACAATTTTATTGAGTTTGGCTACTCTGAAATTTTCAGATGATTCGCGGGCAACGTCCACAAAAAAGTCAGAATCCGTCTGACTGGAGATTAAAGTCTGGGACAAGTCTTCAGGTGACAACACCGCTTCCATGACAATGCGTTCGCGTCCATCGCTTAATAAGCCTGCACGCTGCATACCTTCAGTGACTTTCGAGAAATGGGGAACCAAAATAGCTGTCGCCAAGGCAACAGACATCAAGCCGCCGGTAGGATAAAGCCAACCGCGCCAATGTGCTCTAAGCATATTTCGCGGTCGCATCAGTACGGGAGGGGGCGCCATTTCAGTTTTATCGACTTCAGACATGATTTTGTCATGAAGCCGATTAAAAAAATCATCGTTCATGGGAACATCAAGGTCGTCATTCGACTTGAGGTTCCTGCGGACCTGGTCCAAACGATTCATGCTCTCTCTTTGATCCATCTAATGTTATCCTTCTGCTTCAGCATAAGTTTGGAAAAAACCACCAACATCTTCATTCCATCTTTTCAGGTCTTCTTGCTCCTCAAAAGTCTGGCGCAACTTCAACAAGGCGTGGCGGTAGTTTGCCTTGGCTGTATCGTATGGACACTCCATGATATCAGCAATTTCGTTAAAGCTAAGATCCTCGTACACACGCAGAACCAAAGCTGTTTTTTGTTTCATTGGCAGCTTGTCTACTTCTTTTTGAAGGATGTCAGCCACCGCCGTGTGAACGAGAGTGTTTTCAGCCTCCGCGTCCACTGCCAAATTCACGTTTTCAAAATCGACAGTGTCTCTTTTGAATTCGCGAAGCTTGTTACGAGCTGTGTTCACGGCAATCTGGAACAACCAGCTTTTGAAGGAAGCGCGCCCCTCAAAGGAATTCAGTTTCTCGTAAGCTTTGATGAAAGCTTCCTGAGTAACGTCCTCTGCGGCGTCCATGTCCTTCATGAATCTTAAACTCAAGCGCAGCACACTTCTTTGATGTCGTTTCACGAGTTCGGAGAAAAAGCGTCTGTCCCCAGATTTAACTTTTTCCACCAGTTCAAGATCCGATATTCCAATTAGATCTTTCTGCATATTAGACTCGCTTCTGTATAAATTCGGTTAACTTCCTGAATTTTTTTCCCAGAAGGCCTTGCAGCCCCCCTTCAGTACTTCGTAAATTCGTTCCCCCAAACCGAAGTACCTACACCTTTCCTTATAGCAATCTGAGTGCCAGATGTTCAGAGTCAAAGTGGCTCTAAATATATGATTTAATTTATCTTTTTTGGAATTTGTTATGGCAGCTATAAGTGTTTGTTATGGATCAAAAACCGGCTCGTCATTCTTTTCGAATTGACGAAATTAAGTGAAATGCCGCGGTAATAAATAGAATAAACATTCGGTAGCGAAACGCCCCGGCCATTTTCAATATTCGATTTTCGCGCGCGTCAGCGCGTTAGTGTGTAGGTATTTTGGATTCTTTTTTCTTTTGGTCCAGTTGGGATTCCGCTGACGGATTATTGGCGCGAAGCTCACTTTCATTTGCTGTGCCAATAATGTCCTTCAGTTTCTGGGCAGGGTCATTTTCTTTTTCCAAAGACTTGCAGCGCTCGATAAAGACCTGGAAGTTGTTGCCACTCTGTTGGTAAAGGGTCTCGAAGTCGGCCAGATCTGAGAGATAGGTTTTATAAACCAGCAGTCGGGCGTTGTTCATGGGTGTGGTCGCGAACTTTTCGTAGTTCTTGGTCTGCATTTTTGGAAGCACTTGGGCAGTGAATTTTTCCTGAATGCCTTTGATGCGGTTCATACGGATTCGTTCGGAGTGCTCTGATGCGGGAATATTTTTATACCATGTCTCCAGATCTTTCAGCTCTGCGGAGATAAACTTTGAAAAGTCGCGGTCGTCCTCGTTGTTCTTTTTGATTTCAGCCAGGGTAGGGGAGTTTTCACCTTCAAATTTTTTGTAGTACATCTCGGCGCCCTTGTTTCCCAGAAACATCGCCAGGCGTTCATTGAAGTCGGCGGAACCTTTGATGTAGAGGGTGGCATGAACGGTTTCGTGAATGATCGTGTTGACCAGATCATAATCCTTATAGCGAAGCATGGAACTTAACAACGGGTCATTAAACCAGCCCAGCGTACTGTAGGCGGAAACTCCGCGCATGAAAGTATCCAAATCCTCCTTTTGCAGTTCCTGTTCCTCTTCCTTGGCGGACTCTTCATTGAAGTAGCCCTTGTAAGGCATTTTTCCAACAAAAGGATAAGACCATTGGTAGTGCTTCAATTCCCATTTATATGCAGCACTGACCACATAGGTGACGTAAGGGCGATCCAGCTTTACATAAGACGTGTAGTTTTCAGTGGGTTTTAAATGCAGATCGTTTTCAGCAAAAGCGCGGGCTTTCTGGGCCAGCTCCAATTTGCTTTTTTCCTGTTCTGAAATAGCGGGATCTTTCAAGGCCTGTTCAATTGGAACTCGGGCATTGAGTAACTTCATTTGATTGTAAGCAGAGCTGGTTAAATAGCTGATCTGACATCCGGTCAGCAGGGGAAACAACAGAACAATGTATTTTAAAGCATCCACGTTAATCCCGCGCGAATAGCGGAGTCATTTGTTTTGGAATCGCCACCAATTGGAGTTTGCCAGACGTCGTAGCTGAATTTCAAACTCATTGATTGAGTCAACGCGACTTTCAAGCCGACACCGTAAGAAGGTGCCACGGCGGTTTCGGGTTCATTTTCGTAGGTGTCCTGGTTTTCAATTTTAATGGTCTGCTTACGGTAGATTTGCGCCAAGCCGCCTTTGATGTACGGTTGAAACAAGGCTTTTTTATCCGCCAGAATCAAAATCAAATCGGACCCCAGGATTTGTGACTTTTGAATCGTGGTACGCTTTGGATCTGCTGTGAAGGCTTTGGATACAACAACTGATTGAGCTTCGGTGTAGCTTAACTCCAGTGCGATTCGTTCCCAGAGATAAAAAGACAAGGAACCGGTCATGGATTCCATTTCGTTGTAATTGTTCGCATCGTAGGATTGAGTTTTGTGTCCGTACTGTGCGCCCAGCTCGATGTTAATTGCCTGAGCTGAAAATGAAAACAAAAGCAAAAGTGTCGATAGTGAGCCGATTAAAAATCTATTCATATTCCTTTGATATTACCAAGGCTTAGTGGTGAGTGACATGAAATCTGCTGGTGTCTGGACTAAAACCGCAAGAAGTCCTACCATGGTCCTATGAATGAAAAAGTATTGAAATGTGGATTGCCCGAAAGCGAAGAAGAACTACGTAAACTGCTGACTCCTGAGCAGTACCGGATCATGGTCGAGAATGGGACAGAAGCCCCTTTTCGCAATTCCTTTTGGAATCATACCGAGCCCGGAGTTTACGTGGATGCGATTTCTGGAGTTCCTTTGTTTTCCAGCGATGATAAATTTGATTCTGAATGTGGTTGGCCTAGTTTTACCAAACCGATTTCGCCGGATGTGGTTGTCGAGAAACCGGATTTTTCCCACGGCATGATTCGCATTGAAATTCGTGCCAAAGATTCCAACGGTCATTTGGGGCATGTCTTTGATGATGGACCTGCACCGCTCGGTACTCGTTACTGCATCAACTCAGCAGCGCTTAGATTTGTACCTAAAAAATAATTTTAGCGACTGTTAACCAAGGTGGGTGGCGCGTAGTTCACTGTGAAAGTATAGCGCAGGTGAATGAAGCCATCTTCCTCGATCATCTCTTGGGGAGGATTCGGGAATACACGGGCTTCGCGGAAAGCATTGACGGCTGCTGCATCAAAGTTCTTAACTCCGGATTCTTTCATCACAATCGCTTTTTGTAAAAAGCCGCGCTTATCCAGCAAAAACTCAACTTGAGTATTCCAATTGCGGCGGCTCATGCCCATCGCCGTTGAAGGATCCATGCCGTTGATGGCTGTTTGCACGCGGGACTCCCAGCGATAGCGAACCAGCTCTTCGATGCGGGCATAAAAAGAATAGAACAAATAGCGATCTGTATTCAAAGCGGTGAATGAGCCAATACTCACGTCCGTAGGCAGAAGTTCACCCACTGTGGACTGCCCCTGATTCAGGGCATTCATCGCCGCCAGTTCTTTCGCAGCGTCGACCACGCGGTAACCGTCTTTATCCACTTCAGATTTATCAACTTCTGTTTTTTGCTGAGCCTGCTGTTTCGGTTTATCCGTAGCTGGCTTTGGCAGCGTCGAAGTATTCGTGCGATTTTCCGTCATGCCGGAATGAGCGGATTGCATCTCTTTGATCACGCGCTGGCGCTGCTCTGAAAGAAAGCGGGCCATGGTTTCATCATCAGGGGCTTTGATTTTATCCGGAGCCAACGCCTGACGAACAATCTGCTGCGAATTTCTGGCATTTTTTTTGGAACTTTGAGGCGGCGGAGGGGCCAGGCTGATTTCAATTGTCTCTGCCTTCGGCGTTTCGAACATGGGCGCAAAGACAATCACTCCGGTGATAAGTCCCAGATGCAGCAGCAAACTGATTGCCATGGTTACGAATATATACGCGTGAATCCTCTTCATTGTCTCATTTTAAGCCGGAACTGGACCAAAGTGCAAGATGGCTAAAGTTGAAACGCTTTCTGCCGATAAGCTTTTATCTGACAGGGGGATTAAATGGGGAAAGTTTTAGACATTACGACACGCCTAAGAACTCAGAATTCTTTGGAAATTGGCCACAAAGGCAGCAAAGGTGAGATCTTGGATATGACAGAGGCTCGCCAGGAGATGTTGAGCCGTGAGCGTCGTGATGTGAAGCGCACCATTTTGACAGAGTTCGTGGGGGCGTTTGTAGTACTTCCTGAGCAAGGTTTAATGAAAGTCGCTTTGTACGACATTTCTGAAAATGGTTTGGCGTTTGATTTGGAGGCTCAAGAGGGCAGTTTCCAATTGGATGAAGAGGTCGCAATGCGTGTGTACCTGAATCACTCCACGTACTTCCCATTCACTATCAATGTTTCAAATATTCGTGCTATTGAAGATGAAGGTACAATCCGTCACGGTGCCAACTTTGTTAAAGGCACATTGAACGATGTTGCACTTCATCATTTTGTGAAATTCATCGAAAACGTCAGTGCGTCTTTGAAAACCGATTCAGGTGACGTGCAAGTTTCTAATATTTCTTAGTCAGTAATATTTCAGTCAGGAAAACCTTTTCCGTAGACTTTGGTCGTGGGATTTGTTGCAATTTAGCTGTGGGGTTCACCGCAGGCTAGGATGCCAGCAAATCCCATGGTCTTTTTTAGAGCCTTCAGGCTCTCACTACGGAGGGTTGTCCTTGAGCAAAGCAAAACGCAGAAAAGTTGTCGTCGATACCAACGTGATCCTGTTCGATTCCCAGGCGATCATGCGCTTCGGTGAGGCTGACGTTCACATTCCTATCTCCGTTATTGAAGAAGTAGACAGATTCAAACGTGACCAAGGCGAAAACGGTCGAAATGCCCGTCAGTTCAGCCGCTTTATCGACGTACTTCGTGGTAAGGGCTCTTTGGCCAGCGGTGTTCAGATCGAAAACACCGAAACCATGGTGTACATCAATACGGACTACATGCTTGCAGGTATGCCGGCAGAGATGGACGCGCAAAAAGCTGACAACCGTATCTTGAATACGGCTCTGGCTCTGCAAAAACAACATCCTCGGTATAAAGTTGAATTGATCACGAAAGACATCAATCTTCGTATCAAAGCTGACGTTTACGGTGTGGTCGCAACGGATTACGATGCGAACGATATCAACCGTGATGATTTGTACGAAGGTTACCAAGAGATCGCGATCACTCCGGCGCAAATTGATTCATTCTATAAAGAAAAACGTTTTGTGACGGATGTAAAACTGTATGCCAACCAATATGTGATTATGAAGGATTCATCGAATCCAAATCACTCTGCCATCGGTCGTTACAGTGACGCTGAAAAAGCGATCGTGCCCTTGGTGCAAGCAGCCGATTCTATCTGGGGCATCCATGCACGTAACGTTGAACAAGCGTTTGCTTTGGATTGCTTGCTGAACGACGAAATCATGTTTGTCTCTTTGGTGGGTAAAGCCGGTACGGGTAAAACTTTGATGGCGATTGCAGCAGGTTTGCATAAAGCTTTGGATCAAGGCCAATACCAAAGATTGTTGGTTTCCCGTCCGATCTTCCCAATGGGTCGTGACATCGGTTACCTTCCTGGTGACATCGAGCAGAAACTAAATCCTTGGATGCAGCCAATTTTCGATAACGTAGAGTTTCTGATGGGTGCGGACAAAAAAGCAGCCGGTCGTGCTCAGGAATTGATCAATCAGGGCATGTTAAACATTGAGCCGCTGACTTATATCCGTGGACGCAGCATTCCGAAGCAATACCTGATCGTGGATGAAGCTCAAAACTTGACTCCGCACGAGATCAAGACAATTGTTACGCGTGCAGGTCAGGGGACGAAAGTTGTCCTGACGGGCGACGTTTATCAGATTGATAACCCTTACGTGGATTCAGCGAACAGCGGTCTGACGTACGCGGTTGAAAGATTTAAAGGCCATGCAATTGCGGCACACGTAACCCTGACTAAAGGTGAACGTTCGCCACTTGCAGAGCTAGCAGCGAATATCATGTAGGAGTAGGTAATGCAGGTTCCAAATGTAGATGTAGGTTTCACTAAGTCAGCAACAGTAACTGTGACGGATAAAATGGTTCGTCAGTTTGCTGAGTTGTCTGGAGATCATAACCCAATCCATTTGGACGATGCTTACGCGGCTAAAACTCGTTTTGGCCGCCGTATCGCTCACGGCATGATTTGCGGAGCTCTGATTTCCAGAGCTCTTGTAGAATGCATCGGCGAGGGCGGAATTTACCTGGGTCAATCCATGAAATTCGTAAACCCGGTGTTCATCGATGACACAATCACGATCACTATCAAAATCACAGCGATGCGCAAAGAAAAAGGTATCGCCACTGTTGAAACTAATGTGACTAAAGCTAATGGTGACATGGTAGTTAAAGGTGAAGCAGTGATCATGATGGCGAAAGACTTCGCACTGGCAAAATAATGAACCCGATTTTTCATCTTGTTTACGTCAGCAATGCATCGGACAGCTTAAGCTACACGGACATTCGTAACATTTTGAATTCTTCACGCAGAAATAACGCCCGCGATAATATCTCGGGCGTTCTTATTTTGCGCGAAGGTTATTTCCTTCAGGTTCTGGAATGCGATGACGAGCAGAAGGTTCGTCATCTGGTTAATGTCATCCGCAATGACGACCGTAATACCAATTTGAAAGTTTTAATCGAGACTCACAGTGAGCGCCGTCTTTTCGGTGACTGGTCTATGGCCTTTTTGGATGGGGATATCGAGGCAAATACCACTAAGGATTTGCTGGAGTTTTTCGAAGTGTGTCTGGATAGTGGCATCAATCACAAGACGCTTATTATGCCTTTGATCCGCAAATTCCGCGCAGCAGCCCCTGATTTTCAATAGCACATAATATCGCCCTCAAACCCGCGCCAGTACTGGGTTTAATGAAAAATGGCGAACTTTTTTACAGCGAATTTTCAATCTTTGTCCAAGTATTTTACGAAGTGTTCCCATAGTGAGATTGCTTTGAAAATCATCCGAAGATATCGCAACAATGTGTAGGTACACGCACATGAGGAGCGATAGATATGAAGAATCTAGGATGGGCCATACTACTAACAATGAGTGTTACTCTTACGGCATGTCTCGAGAACCAAGGTAGCGTTGAATTTGGTAGTGCAGGCTCCGGCAGCAATACAAATGGTGATTTCAGCGTGGTGACAGAACCTTCTCCAACGCCATCCCCGAGCCCTGAGGAAAGCCCAACGCCGACTCCGCCAGCTGGCGAATCAGCGGTCTTTCAAATCAATAGTGGTGCAAAGATCACGGATTCATCAAATCTTGAGCTTTCATTTATTTCCGTGTTTTCAGCTGCCTATTTGAAACTTTCTGTGGGCTCTGATTGTTCCGGTGGTACATGGGAGTCTTTCGTGGATTCTAAAATGTATCAAAGTGCGCAATCCAATCAAAACGTGACTTTGAGTGTTCAATATAAGGATTACGACAACCGTGTTTCTGAATGTTTGAATGCAAGCATCCTGATTGATGAATTGGGTCCTGAAATCGTATTCTCCAAATATCCGAGCACGACTGTTGAAGAGGGTTCCGATGTGGAAATCGTCTTCACAGTGACTGATGCTGGTGCTGGTGTGGATAAAGTGGTTTGTACTTTCGCAGGTGTTGCTAAACCCTGTGCCGCTGGTACCAACACAATCAAAATTCCAAGCATGGTATCCGGGACCTATACATTGGCGGTATCTGCAACAGATAAATTGGCTCATTCATCTGGAAAGTCCATCACTTTTGAAGTGTCATCTAAATACAAATCCCTGGTTCAAACTGTCCAGGTTACGCCAAACAAAAAAGTGGACTTGTTGATCGTGATCGATAACTCCGGTTCCATGGAATACGAACAGAAAAATATGGCGAAACGTGTTCAGAATCTGTTGAGCGTGATCAAAGGTTTGGACTGGCAGATTGCGGTTACAACTACAGATCCACGCGATGTGAAATTGGGTGACGGTCGTCTGGTTGAACTGACTGGTAAAAAAGGTTCATACATCCTTACTTCCGCAATGGCTGATGCAGAGGCGCAAAGCTTGCTGGGTGCGACCTTGCAAAGAACTGAAACTGGTAGCGGTGACGAGCAGGCGGTTTATGTAACTTACCGTGCGATTGAAAGATCTCTTTCTCAAAGCGGTGGTAACGTGAACTTTGTCCGCCCGGATGCCCAGTTCTCAGTACTTGTGATCTCTGACGAAGATGAATCTAAAAACGGTACTAAAAATGATCCGCAATCATTGTTGAACTTCGTAAGCCAAACTTATGGTGGTCAAAAAGCATTCAGCTTCCACTCCATCATCACTCGTCCAGGCGATACAGCTTGTAAGTCTACGAATGGTTATGCTTACGGTTACCGTTACGAACAGTTCTCTAAACTTACTGGTGGTGTGATCGGTGACGTGTGTGCGGCTGATTACGCGGCTCAAGTTACTGGTATCGCAGATGGTATCCGCAAAACTTTGAAAACTTTCACTCTGACTTGTGCTCCAGTTGTTGACGCAACTAAATCAGTGACAGTGTTGAAAGATGGTCAGCCTTACTCTGGTGCATTCTCAGTAAGCGGTGTGAATATGGTATTCTCCAATGATCTTCCACAAGGCGAATACAAAGTTTACTACTCTTGCGTAAAATAATTTTCAGGGAAATGGATTTCTCAAAACTGAAAAGCCCGGTCTAAGCCGGGCTTTTCTTTTTGATTTTGTCGAAGTGGTTTGTGCGTTGCCGCACCCGTAGAGGGTGTGGAAATTGCGGAAGTATAATTTACTTACCTTGTAGCTTGGTCACTAGATCGGCCCAGCTAGTTCGTTGGTTGAATTTCAAACCGTGATATCTTTCGATATAACCGCTGTAATCAGAGGACGAAGACCCGGTCGGAAGCCAGATTGAAACACCATAGGTTTTTGTATCCTGGTTCTGAGAGTTCGCAATCACAAAGCTATTCTGAGCATCACGCACGGCCTGCATCGCAGGAGTCGTAATGCCGTTGCGGGAAACTAAATCCACGAAGTCGATCACGTCGCGATAGTCATAGTAAGTGAAAAGCTTTGCGTTCTTGGCAGAGCGCGCGACTTTGAAAATATCGCCATCACTCAGACCGCGAAGTTCTTCACTCAGTTGTTTCAGGGATTTTTCATAAGTATCAAGCTGAGACAGATCATAAGCAGACATTGTTACCCGGCGATGGCCATAGACCCCACCGTTATAAGCCGCCAGATACTCTGCTGCGTGGACTTTGACCAGGTCAGCAGGTGACATGGCTGGGTTGGCAAACCACTTGCCCAGGAAGGCTGCGTAAGGCCAGCCAGCGCCGGGTTCCACATCCTGAGAGCCCAGGTAATATTGAACTGATTCTGCCATCTCTGAAGCGACTTCAACCATGCCCATCAGGCAGGCGTCTGAAGAATACACATCCACTTTATGACCGATGATTTTTGCAGATTCTGCCATCGCCTGACCCAGTTGTTCAGTCGTGATGCGATTGCCAGTGTTGTCATCGTATGAAATATCCATTGGACGAATCACGCCGGGCACATTCAGCAAATGCCAGCCGCCGCCGTGATTCCAAACCACGATGAAATACTTTTTTGCCGGATAGTTCTGGTTTGCCCAGTCGACGAACTTGACCAATTCTTTCCAGTCACCCATGTCCACGGATCCCAGGTTTTGCACAACAGGGGAGGTGACCTTGCTGGTGTTATCGTCTTTTACGATCAAGTGGCGGGTCACATTGTCACGGCTGGCGGAAGCCCACTGAACCAGAACGTTGACCTGATCGTTGGATCCCAGTTGTTCCATTTGATTGATGTTCATCGGACCGAAGCTGTCCAGATTGTTATTTCCATTTAGGAAAACCAACATGTTCCATTCTTTGACTTGTTGGGAAGCGGCAGTTGCCAAAGAGGATGCAAGCACAAGCATGCACACAGTAAAAACGCGCAAAACGTGGTTCATTTTTCCTCCGTGAAAAATGGGGTTTTTGCAGAATAGCACTAGTGATTGATGTTGCCACCACTCATTAACAAATGTTCAGGACCTTAGTCGGTGCCAGGTCCTACTTACGGAAGCACCGCAGAACCGTTCGGTTTTGATGTGCGTTAAGTTGCAAGCCATTTTTAAAAACAGAAAGGCACTGATTTTAAATCAGTGCCTTTTTTGATTCAGAAGATTTCTTTTTAATATGGGTTATTGTTCCCACACGAAAAAAGAAATCTCACTCGCAAAATGCGGTGAACAAACTATGCTGACTTCACCAGTATCAAATCGGTCAAAATACTCATTTTCGGCTACCAATGTATTTCGAGCTAAGGTGGGAAAAGCG
This sequence comes from Bdellovibrio sp. HCB288, assembly GCF_047305935.1. Lineage (GTDB taxonomy): Bacteria > Bdellovibrionota > Bdellovibrionia > Bdellovibrionales > Bdellovibrionaceae > Bdellovibrio. The sequence goes on along the minus strand of NZ_CP178619.1, from coordinate 682,575 downwards.
CTTCCCGTTAGCACTAGCTCAACTTCATCGCCAGCGTCAAAAGTTTCAAACACCGGTCCCATCAAGACCTCGACTTCACTGGGTTGCTCAGATCTTAAAATTTTAATCGCCGACATTCCCAAAGTGGCATAAGACTCTTTGCTTTTTCTTCGAAGGAAGAAAACAAGGTCAGCCTGGTTTGACTTGAGTGTCACAAAAACCTTGATGCGTAATGGCCCTACAATTGTAACTCGATCTTCGAAGGCTTTAGCTAATCGGAGAAGCCGAGTATCTTCTTCTGGTAGAGATTCTTCATTCAATAGCTCATCAACTGATTGCTGTCCACCAACTGATATCTTGTAGTCTGTGCGTACAGACGGCGTAGTTAGTTCAAGGTTTGAACCATTGAGATAAAGAATATTTTTTGACCACTGCTTGAGTGGAAATTGCTGACCGTCTTGGAAAATTTCGCAATTCTTATCTTGAGATGCTGGGAATCTAATTCTCGGTTGATCTCCCATTTCGTGGCCAAGGAGGTAGTGTGCAAGCCACGACTTCGACATTTCTTGAATCACAGAATACATCTGAGGAGTCGCTGGGTGCCCCCAGTATCCTAGAATTAATTGATGATGGTCACTATATAAACTTTTCTGCTGAATACTTTCGAACGCTTTGAAAGTGTCGATCGCATTTCCATCTCTGTTCATTCCTGCAATATGAAATGTTGGCGTTTTTATCTCTGCCAGTCGATTGAAGATCGAGCGATCGCTCCAATATCTGTTCGCTAAGCTGGGGCCCGCATTGGCAAGGCGCTGCCATTCTGGAATGGTCACACCGTAGATTATCTGATCATAAGTGCGAATATCAGAAACATTCGCAATCAATTTTAATCTCTCTTTCGAAAACGGCGCAAAGTGCGCTGGAGTTCCTTGACTTCGTGTCACACGATCGAGCCATCGCAACTGAAAAAGCTCAATTGGGCCTTCTAGCCCTCCAAAGTCGGCCATATCAGTAAAGTAACTTGAAGCGACCACAACTTTGAGAGGTGGTGGATTCGATATGGATGCAGCGATTGCAGCAAAACCATCATAGGAACCACCAATCAAACCTACATTACCAGTCGAGAAATCTTGAGAGGAGGCCCACATCACAGCATCGTACCCATCATCGATTTCAATTGGGTGCAAAAACCTGAACTCTCCCTCAGACCCACCGGTACCCCTGAGAGCCTGCAATATAAAGGCGTATCCATCCTCTACAAATTGCTTAGCAACATTTTGATAAATCAAAGCGACGGGAGTGTGCCCATATATAAAATGAACATACGGACTGCGCTCAAGAATGACGGCCTTTGGCTGTCTGTCATTATTCTGGAAAACAAGAGTTCGAAGGCTTATTTCGTCACGTGTTCGCATCACGCGTTCTTCAAAAAGCACAGTCTGTGCAACAGGGATCGAACCCCCGATAAAAAATCGATCAATCAGGCCCTTTTCGTCTAATCCAATAATAAGATCCGATAAGCTGCCATCGTCGAATTTTATTTGGAAATATGTGGTACCGTTTTTTTCTTCAATCTGAAGAAGGCTTTCAAAAGAACCGTGCTCTGAGAAAAGCTTGTGCAAGATAGATTCGACACGTTCTTTCGGATAAAAAGCTGCCAGATTCGACGAGAATAAGTTTTGATAGTCTACTAAGGGACTTTCTTTTATCTGTTGAGTGAGGCGTTGCGCAATTCGAGAGATTTTTGTCTGCATACAATCTTATCTTAGAGGGAGGAAGCCTCGCGGTCATCAAAGTAATGATTCTAATGCAATCGAGGTATTACAAAGCATTGTCTTAGTGCCTGCCCCCGTTTTAGTGTTATTTTTCCAATAGCGAAAGTAAGGCCAACGATGTGGACTTCATGGCTTTGGGATTGTTTTGCATTCTTGCGATTTGCAGTGCGCCTTGGGTTGTGGCGTGGATCAGTGTCGCTGTTTCTTTTGGTTTCAGGGTTGGTCTGATGGATTTGGATTTAATGCCCTCAGCAACGGCCTTCGTTAACCACTCTTGGATTTGTTCTTGGAGCTGGCAGACTGTTTTTTTTAGGTTTGGCGGGAGGGTGTTGTAGTCGATACAAAAGACTCCTCCCGGGCACACCTTAAGGCCATCTTGGGAGAACGTACTATACATATCGATGAACTTTTTGATTTTCTCCAAGGAATCGAGTTCTGCGTGCTTTTGGGTCCATTCTTGAAAAGAATTGGAATAGTCCTCGATCAAAGCCAACCCTAAGTCTTCTTTTGAGGCGAAATAATAGTGCAAACTGGCTTTGCGGATACCCAGCTCATCTGCAATATCCTGAAAGCTAAAGCCGTTATACCCTCGTAATTGCAGGTGGTTTTTAGCTATTTCAAGGGCCAAGCGCTTTGTTTCCATTTAAAGTCTCCGTGATTGGACTTGCTTTGGGGATGTCATAGGGTTATTCTACCTACCAGTAGGTAGGTAATCAAGCCAGAAAAGGACTGCGTATGAAAACCAAACAAATGAGACCCATCGCGATTCTAGCGGGATCCCGTACTCCGTTTACAAAATCCCAAACGAACTATGTTCGCACCTCCAATCAGGAGTTGATGACGGCAGTTTTGCAGGATCTTGTGAATAAAACCAATATCAGAGGCGTTCGTGTGGGTGATGTTTCCACAGGTGCAGTTATGAAAAATGCGGCCGACTGGAACATGACTCGTGAAAGTGTTTTGAGTTCTGGTCTTGATCCCCACACCCCTGGCTATGATGTGCAAAGAGCCTGCGGTACTGGGCTGGAAACGGCCTGGCACATTGGTTTGAAAATCGCCGCTGGCCAAATTGAAAGCGGAATCGCCGGTGGTACCGACACGAACAGTGATATTCAAGGGGTGCTGCCTCATGAATTCACTTGGAAGTTGATGGATGCGCAAAAAGAGAAATCCCTAGCGGGTCGTCTTGCGAAATTCGCCAAACTTTCACTGAAAGATCTAAAACCTAAGTTTCCAGCTGTGGTAGAGCCACGCACAGGCCTTTCCATGGGACAGCATACGGAACTCATGGTGAAAGAATGGAATATCTCCCAAGCCGAGCAGGATAAGTTGGCATTTACCAGTCATCAAAATGCTGCGAAAGCCTGGGATGCGGGATTCTTTAAGGACCTGGTTTTTGATTTTAAAGGTCTAAAAAAAGATACTTTGGTTCGCGGTGACACCACGCTTGAAAAGCTTGCGAAGCTAAAACCTGCGTTTGATAAAACCGGCACGGGAACACTGACGGCAGGTAACAGTACGGCTTTGACTGACGGTGCTTCGGCGGTGCTTTTGGGCAGCGAAGACTTTGCTCAGAAACATGACTTGCCAGTGCTGGCTTATCTGACTGATGCCGAGGTCGCAGCAGTGGATTATGTCGGTGGCGAAGGCTTGTTGATGGCTCCGACCTATGCAGTGGCCCGCATGCTTGAACGCAATGGTTTGACATTGCAGGATTTTGATTTCTATGAAATCCACGAAGCCTTCGCAGGTCAGGTATTGTGTACTTTGAAAGCCTGGGAATCTGAAGAGTACTGCCGTACAAAATTGGGTCTATCCAAAGCGTTGGGATCTATTGATCGCAGTAAATTGAATGTGAATGGTGGATCTTTGGCGCTAGGGCATCCATTTGCGGCAACAGGTGGTCGTATCCTGGTATCACTGGCTAAGATGCTTTCACAAAAAGGCAGTGGTCGGGGGCTTATTTCCATCTGTACAGCAGGTGGTATGGGTGTGACTGCAATCGTTGAAAGATAGATTCGTGACGTGACAACTGACAATGATCTTATATGATCATTGTCAGAGGTCATATTTGGTTTTGAAGCACGTACTTGCACTCATCCTGTTCCTAACTCCGGCTTATGTTCAAGCCCAGGATGGGTCCGTTCCCGAACCTCAGCAAATCACTACCAAGAAAATAAAAAAGAAATCAGCAAAAGCTAAAACTGATTCCGGTTTTATGTCTTCAACGGGAAGAATTATCACTGATTCCCGCGACGTCGTATCCGATCGTGTGATCCTACTTGCGAATAAAGTCGATGGTTTGTTCGGTAACGACAGGGCGTTGGATGAGTACTATAAAAGCAGTCTTAAAATTACAACCTCCAGTTTCTACAACGCCAATACAGGTACCTTCGACAACAACTTCTCCACTTCTTTGACGTTAAGTTTGCCCAATCTGAAAGAGCGCGAGCGCGCCTTCAATGACTATTGGACTCGTAAACCAGATCAGCCACCGACCTCCGTGTTGGATGAAGATTTTATTTCAAAAGAAGAATTCAAAGAGCAAAATCCTTGGGATCTGGCGACCGAGACGGGGATTCGTTGGAAGTGGCCTGTGGCCTATTTCGGGAAGCTTCGTTTGTCGCGCAGTTATCTAACCGATAAGTGGGTGGACTACTGGCAAAATGAAATTGGCTGGGACTCAGAAACTCTTTGGGCCAGTAAAGTCGCGGTGACATCGGACTACGCATTCAGTAAGTATTTTCTTTTTCGTTTTCTGAATCAGGCAAATTGGTACATGAGTGAGCCGTCGGTCTTCGGCACCGTTCATGGCCCTTCGTTGATTTACAGCTTTGAAGATAAAAGTCTTTTCTCCACGGATATTAGATTCCTGACCAGATCCTATGAACTTGAGATGTATGGCGAAGGCTACGCAGTTGGATTGACCTACAGAACCGGCTTCAAAAAAGCCCCTTGGATTTTCCTCGAAGTCAGTCCGGCGTGTGCTTGGATGTATGCCGACGGCTTCACTCCTTCGACTTCCGTCAATGTGAAGTTGGACTTCCTGTTCGGTCGCGAAAAAACCTCCGCCCCGAAACCCACAAATCCTCTCGACATCCTCTAAAAGGTGCCAGGTCCTACTAAGAAAATACTCCGACGGAGTCGGAGTGCAAACCTATTTTTTCAAGGGACCTTCATGGATTTATAGTTTCCATGACAAAAGTCCTTTCTCGTTCGATTTAAGATTCAATATGCGCTCCATTAAACTCCCACTGTACAACGATGCCTACACAGCAGGTTTCACCTAAAGAACTGGATTTAAAAAAGTAAAATGGATTTTCTTAGAATTCTCGCCGCTAATCGCTTGGCGCTACGATATGATGGATTTACTCCAACAACAACAGTGAACGTGACGTTGGATTTATTGATCGGTCGAGAAAAGTCTTCAGTGCCAAAAACCTCAAACCCACTCGATCTTTTGTAAAAAAAAGGAGTTCGCAATGAACTCCTTTTAAAGAAAAATAATTTTTTTAAATTATAGCTGCTTGCAATTTTCTATAATCGCTTCGCTGTGTGAAGTTCTGCGATCAACTCGTCTATCGATTGTCAAAGTGCCTTGCTTGCCATCGTAACTTACTACGACCGTGCGCACCTCGCCACCACTTGGTGAATGGATGTAACTGCAGTAGCCATCAAATGACATTTGAAGAGGACCATTACTGTTATTAAGTGAACCTTCTCCACGGCAGACTGCCGGAGCGGACTCATCGATATTGATCAAGTCGATGATGTAAGTTGGATGTTCAGCGCTAATCACCGATTTAACTTTTCTGATTTCGCCTTTGTCATTAGCGTTGAAAATATACTGAACCGGAGCGTAAGCCGGCTTCGTAGCAAGATCTTGACGGATGTCGCAAACGATTTGAGTGCTAGCAAAAGAGCTGACGGAAATAAATAAAGTAACCAGTGAAATTAGAAGCTTCATGTTTCCCTACAATGTTAGTTGTGAATTGTGGTCACAAAGTAGACGGCGACTCGATTGGAGTCAATGTGGGATTTATTTCGAGTCACAGGGCATGAAAATAGAAAAAGGGAGCCCGATAGAGACTCCCTTTTTATTTATATTTGAATTCCAAATACTCCTTAGCGGAAGGAGTACAAAGCTTACTTTTTAAGTGGCTTTTGGATGATGTGGATCGCGTGACCCAAAGTCGCCTCAGCACATTCCATGATCGTCTCGCCCAATGTTGGGTGAGGGTGGATTGAAAGAGCCAAGTCTTCAATGCGTGCGCCCATCTCGATCGCAAGAACTGCTTCAGAGATCAAGTTAGAAGCTTCAGGACCTACGATGTGAACACCCAGAAGTACATGCGTTTTTGCATCAGCGATCATTTTTACGAAGCCTTCAGTTTCCATCATGCTGACAGCGCGGCCGTTAGCACCGAATGGGAATTTACCGATCTTAAGCTCAGTGTGACCTTTTGCTTTTGCTTCAGCTTCAGTCATACCTGCAGATGCGATTTCTGGATCCGTGAAGACAACTGCTGGAACTGTTTTCGCGTCGTAAACGCGGTTCGCGCCAGAGATAACTTCAGCAACCAACACACCTTCGTGTGAAGCTTTGTGAGCCAACATTGGCTGACCACAGATATCACCGATAGCAAAGATGTTTGAAACGTTCGTTCTGCGTTGAGCATCCACTTTAACAAAGCCACGCTCGTCAACCACGATACCCGCAGCTTTCAAGTTGGCTTGGTCACCGTTTGGACGACGTCCAACAGTTACCAGGATCTTATCGCATTTAACAACTTCGTCTTTACCGTTGATCTCAACAGTAACTTCGTAGCCGTCTTTCGCTTTTTTCTGAGATTTAGCTTTTGCACCGTACATGATTTTTACGCCAGCTTTATCAAGCTTACGTACAACGATGTTTGCGCAATCTGGATCAACAACACCAGCAAGCAATGAAGGCATTGCTTCGATCACAGTCACTTCAGTACCCAATTTGCGCAGGTAAGAAGAGATCTCTAGACCGATATAACCACCACCGATAACTGCGACACGTTTTGGAATTTCGTCGAATGCCAAAGCGCCCGTTGAAGAACAGATATCTTTTTCGTCGAATTTGAAACCAGGGATTTCAATCGGACGGGACCCTGTCGCCACGATGAAGTACTTAGCCGTGATAGACTCAGTACCTGCAGATGATTTAACAGAGATTTCTTTAGAAGATTTGAATTCAGCGTCGCCCTTAATGTGAGTTACGCCGTAACCTTTAAGAAGTTGACCAACACCGCTCGACATTTTGTCAGAAACGGATTGTTTCCACTTCACAAGTTGCTTCATATCAACGTTGATATCGCCTTTGATCATCAAGCCCATATCTTTGAAGTTATGTTGAGCTTTGTGCAAAAGGTGAGTCGCAGTGATCATCGCTTTAGACGGGATACAACCCACGTTCAAGCACACACCACCCAAGAACTCACGTTCGATAACAGCAGTTTTAAAACCAAGTTGAGCAGAGCGGATAGCGGCAACATAACCACCAGGACCCGCACCAATTACTACTACGTCAAATGCTTGAGCCATCTTATAGCATCTCCACCATTAGTTTACCTGGATTCTCGATACGGCCGATGAAGGCAGCCAAGAATCTTGCAGCCAATGCGCCGTCGATCAAACGGTGATCGGCAGTCATTGTGTAGTTCATCGTTTTGATAGCTTTCAATTGGCCATCTTTGATAACTGGTTTTTCGTCGATTTTGTACATACCAAGGATCGCCACTTCAGGGTGGTTGATCACTGGAGTCGCGTAAGTACCACCGATAGAACCGATGTTCGTCACAGTGATGCAAGCGCCCTTCATTTCATCTGGTTTCAACTTGCCATCACGGGCACGTTTAGAAAGGTCGATGATTTCTTTAGAGATCTCAAGAATAGTTTTTTGATCCGCATTTTTGATAACTGGAACAACCAAACCTGTTGGAGTGTCAGCTGCGAAACCGATGTTGAAATATTTTTTGTAAACGATTTCACCAGCAGCATCGTCGATAGAAGCGTTGAACATTGGGAATTCACGGATCGTCGCAACCATAGCTTTCATTACGATTGGAAGATAAGTGATCTTAGTTCCGTTTTTCTCTGCGAAGTCTTTCAAAGACTCACGAAGCGCAACCAAAGCATCAACCTTAGCTTCATCCATGATAGTGAAGTGAGGGATGATTTGTTTTGAACGCTGCATGTTTTCAGCGATACGTTTGCGGATACCGATAAGAGCTACGCGCTCTTCCGGAGCACCAGCAACACCTTGGTAAGCTGGTCTTGGAATAGTCATGCCACCAGCTGCTGGAGCTTTTGCAGAAGAAGAAGTAGTAGCCACTGCTCCACCACCTGCTGACAAAACGTCTTCACGAGTTACGCGACCCGCAAGACCAGAACCAGACAATGCATTGATATCAACGCCAGTCTCGCGAGCAAGACGGCGAGTCGCCGGAGTCGCAAGAACTTTAGAATCAGCAACAGGCGGGAAAATGCCGTTTGCTGTAGCTGCGGAAGAAGTAGCTACTGGAGCTGCCGCTTTTGCTGCTGGAGCCGCTGCCGGAGCAGAAGCTTGAGGAGCTGGAGCCGCCGGAGCTGCCGCTGCACCACCTGCGCCTGTCAAAGTGATCATAGTTGATCCAACTTTAACAACGTCGCCGGCTTTGAATTTCAATTCACCAACAACACCTGCTACTGGAGTCGGAACTTCAACAGTGGCCTTGTCAGTTAGAACTTCAGCGATCGCTTGATCAGCTTTTACAGAGTCACCAGATTTAACCAACCATTTTACTAGTTCGCCTTCAGTAACACCTTCACCAAGTTCAGGAAGTTTTACATCTTGTGCTTTACCTCCAGCTGCCGGAGCTGGAGTAGATGCTTGAGGGGCTGCTGCTTTTGGAGCAGGGGCCGCTGCCGCAGGAGCTGCAGGCTTAGCTGCGCCAGCATCAAGAGCGATCATCGTCGAACCAACTTTAACAACTTGGCCCGGTTTAAATTTCAAATCTTTTACAGTACCAGCGACTGGAGATGGAACCTCTACAGTTGCTTTGTCAGTCAAAACTTCAGCGATAGGTTGATCTGCTTTTACAGAGTCACCAGGTTGAACCAACCATTTTACCAATTCACCTTCAGTAACGCCTTCGCCAAGTTCAGGCAGTTTCACATCAGTTGCCATGCAGGGAGTTCCTTTCAATATTAGCCTTTAAAATCAAACACTCCCTTCTATTTCGATGGGGACTCATTTGCACCGATTAACACTATGCATAAATAATTTGGTTTTTAGCTCTGCAACATAGCGGTTTCAGGGTTGAATTTGGGCGTTTTGAGTTGTTATTTTACAACCCGAATTGAGGGCTCCATGAAATATTCTCGTAAACTCCAGGAAGGCACCTTCCTAAAACGCTATAAACGCTTCTTTGCTGACATCGAATTCCAAGGTCAGACCATTGTGGCGCATGTTCCCAATACGGGGAGTATGAAAAGCGTCAATAACCCCGGCCAGCTGTGCCTGTTTTCGGAGTCCGACAACCCAGAGCGTAAATTGAAGTTCACCCTGGAGATGATCAAATCCCCAGGCGGTGCTTGGGTGGGCGTGAATACGGCGACTCCAAACACGGTAGTTAAAGAAACGGTCCTGCGAGTGATCGGCAAACACAAAGATGAAGTGGGTGGTTTCGCACACTGGGCCTCTTTTGATGAAGCCAAGCCGGAATTTAAAATCTCTGCTGAAACCCGTTTGGATTTTGCATTGAAGAAAAAAGACACCGACAAAATGCATTTCATCGAAGTGAAGAACGTCACGTTGGGTGAAGAGGGCATTGCCAAATTTCCGGATGCGGTGACTGAACGCGGGCAAAAGCATTTGAAAGAATTGATGGCGTTGATGGAGCAAGGCCACACGGCGGAGTTGGTGTTTACTGTCCAACGTCACGACTGCGGCACGTTCTCTCCGGCAGATGACATCGACCCGGAATACGGCAAGCTTCTGCGCGAAGCTTCGGCGAAGGGTTTGAAAATTTCCCCGTTTGTTGTGGACCTGACTCCAACAGAGGCATCTCTTTCTGAGGTGACTCTTCCAGTTGTTTTTTTAAGCTAAGACTGTCTCAGATGTGCGGATTTCTCTGATTTCAAAGACCAGAAAATTCGCGTCTGTTTGGATTCATATTAAAATCAGGTAGAATGTCATGGATGACGTTCGTTTCATTTTTACTGATCACATTTACAACCATAGTTTCATTTGCGCAGTCCGAGCCGGACTATCAGGCGCTCTTTAAAAATCTGGACAGGTTGCGAACCGAATTAAGCCAAAGTGAAAAGTCCGCCGTGGCTTGTGAGGTTCCTCAGGTTGCAAAATGTGATTTTGGCGATTATTGCCAGCAGTTGCGCAGTCAAAGTCAAAACTTTTACCTCTATAAAAACAGTGCCGGAAAATCCGTTCCGAATTTCTTTTTTATCCGTCTGGCCAAGCAGGTTGAGGGTTGCCTGGGGAAGCCGCTTCCCGAAGTTGATGCGCAAAATCCGTTCGTGAATCCCTTGAAGCTGGATAAAACAAATGCGGCTTACAATTCAGAACTCAAGCGCGTTCGGTCGATATTTTCTGATGTGCAAAGAAGGGCGGCGGCCTTGTTGGAGTCGCGCCGGACGCCAGAAAACACTGCGCAAATCGATCAGGAAATTCAACGAGTGAATGCCGTCAAAATGGCCAGCCCTTTGTTCAAGGATGCGTTTGCAATGGAAAAGGCAGGGTGCACTTTGCCCAACGCCTCCTATCAGTCAGACGACAATACAATCTTGGTATGCCCGCAGTTGTTGAATCTTCCGGATTCGACACTGTTTTCACTTTTAAGTCATGAGATCAGTCACTCAGTGGATCCCTGCAATGCTCACAAGCATATTGCAGGGACCGCGGTGCCCGCAGGTAAAAATCCTATGCAGGACGTGGTGAGCTGTCTGGCAAATTCAAGCTCGATGGGCGCAAAGATCGTCAGTGAGAAGGATATTATTGCACGTATCACTTCAGAAGAAGCTGACTTGGCAAAAGAGCTGGGGCCTTTATCGCCCGAAGTGAAAGCGGAATTTAAAAAGCGCAGCTCAGATGTCAGTGGAAACTTTGCAACACACCAACACTGCCGGGGCTTTTCCGGAAACGCAGATATGCAGGAAGGTTTCGCGGACTGGATGTCTTCCAAATTAGTTGCGCAAAAAACTGCCGAGTTTAAAGATCCGCAACAGGCCAAAGAGTTTGCCTATGAGTCGCAACTTTTCATTGCGGGTTCTGAGTGCCAAAACGTCAAAGTTGCAGCCATCAACAGAGTTGCGGCGGCAGTTGAAAAAGATTGCCCTCCATTTGCTGAGTACAAAAACATGCTTCTGAATCCGTCCGAATATCAGGATTCAAGTACTGTTCCCCATCCGGCAAGTTCACGTCGTGTGAATAAAATCTTATTTGCGCCGACTGAAATTCAAAAAGCCCTCGGATGTAAGGCCGATTCCAAGACTTCAGTTTGTGACTGAAAATGAGTAAAGTGCTGACACTTCCCCAAAGTCTCGTGTCGACAATTCCGACAGAATAAAAATGTTTAAAGTTGAAACATAAGCGCGCCGAAAACCTCTGTGTAACCAACACGGAGGTCCAAATGACATTCAAACGAACAAAGAATGTTCTGGCTTTACTATCCGTCACTTTCTTAATGGCAGCCTGTGCAAAAGGCGGTTTTGAAAGCTCTTCTACAGTTTTAGCTGACGATCCAGATACAGAACAATCCGCGGGTGACACCACCCAAACAATTCCACCACCAGAGCCGGAGATTCCCGATACGGGCGGTTCTGGTTCAGGCACGCAGACTGATGCTCAGATTCTTGCGAAATACTCATACGTTGATACTGGTAAGACAGTGAATCAGGCAATGTTGAGTAATGCGTTGCTGTACTATGATAAAAATCTGAAATCGATCAAGAACTCAGACTATCTTTCGGTTTTGGATTTCAGTTTGTCATCAACAAAAAAACGTTTCCATATCATCAATATGAAAACAGGCGAGGTCTGGAGTATTCACGTGGCTCATGGCAAAGGTTCCGATCCTGATCATGACGGCTATGCAAACTCCTTTAGCAACGTTTCTGGTTCCAATGCAAGTTCAGTGGGTATCTACAAAACAGCTGAGACTTACAGCGGCAGTCATGGGTACTCTTTGCGTCTGGATGGATTGTCTTCCACCAACTCAAAAGCCCGCTCCAGAGCAGTTGTGATCCATGGTGCAGACTATGTATCTGAATCCAGCGTGATTCAGGGGCGTAGTTGGGGTTGTCCAGCGGTGACAATGAGTTATCGTACGAAGGTGATCGACATGGTTAAGGGCGGTTCAATTATTTACGCTTCCGCGACCAAGTAGTTTTATCTGAATTGGAAATAAAAAAAGCCGTCTGATGAGGACGGCTTTTTTATTTTTATCGAGGCTTTCTTAGAACAGTTTCAGCTGCTCGCCCACCAGCTTTTTCAGGTCATTTACATAACCCAGGTATTCATCCATATCCAGACGCTCGTCTTTGCGGATATGGGCGCTAGGGGAGTTGTATTGAGTCAGTTCAATAACGTCAGCATGGGAAGAAATCTCGGCAAAACCTTCCTCTTCCAGGGTTGTCATCAAGTGGTCCAAGTCATGACCATCATCGCCATCCGGGAATTCAATTTCGCGCATTGCCATCATCGCTTTTAGGTAAAGTTCGCTGGCTTGAGCCAAGTTGTAACCGACGATATCGTGTTGGTTATCGTCGGACATGTTTTTTTGGGCAATATCAATGTTATCCTGGGCTTTTAGGATTAAGGACTTCGCTGTTGAAACGCTCATGATGCTCCCGTTCCTTGCAATTAGTTCTGCAAAGTGAATGTCTTGGTGGGGCTCCATGGAGATGCCTGGTTGGGGTTTCGTCCGCGAAGCCTATAATACCAAGTGCCATTTTTTAGCTGAGCAGGCAATCTATATTGTCGGGCTTCGACTTTTATTAGTTTACTTTCCTTAAATTCCGGATTTTGTGCGATCTCAAAGTCATACCATCCGGCGCCCAATGTTTGTCCCCACTTGAATACCACCGTATATTGGCCATTATTGTAGGCAAACTTTGCGCCATTTGCCGGTTCTTCGGCGGTCGCCAATTGAAGGCTTTCGACCTTCTTAAATTCGATCGCGAAAACAGTTGTCGGTGAAAAGAAAAAGTCTGTCATTGTCGAAATCGGTGTGACTCTGAAATAGTACCAGCCGATATCCTTAACCGGGGCGAAGAACTCGATATTTTTGGTCTCGAACCTCTGAGCCTTTTCGAACTTTTCAGATCTGGAGACCTCAACAACATACTTTGCGGCATTCTTGCGATGAGTCCACAGGATGTGAAGTTGATCAACGCTGTCCTTGGAGTCGAGATTGGCATAGGCAATTTCGTACTTTTCAATGGTTGGTCCGGCAAGCAGGCCTTTCACTTTAACAATGTTGGAAGGCGGGGACAGCTCTCCTTCAGCGGATTGGGCGAGGACGCGGATATAGGAGGCGTCTCTTTGGGAGTGGAGCAGGCTATAGGTGTTTTCCGGAACTTTGTAGCTTCTGAGAACGGATCCAAATGTATCCGTGTTGTTCAACTCAACGATATACTGAGCGGCAAACTTCACGTCACTCCACTTCATTTGCAATCTGGCCACATCGGCACCGGCCAGTGTTTCATTGGGTTTATCCAACGAAGGAGCTGTCAGCGGTGGTCGAACAAACTGGGTCATCACATTGGACCAGTCAGCGGCGGCTCCTTTGGCCCGACGGGCACGAACATGATAAATGCCTGATTTTGCCAATGAGATCATATTTTTCACGGGGCCATCGATTTCATGATCGACTTTTGCAAATGTCGGATCGACGCTCGCTTGCATGATGAAGTTTTCTTCAGGTTTAGCGCCTTTAATTTGAAGACTCAGGTTCCACTTGCCTCTTTCTACAAACTTTAAAGACAGCTTTTCAATTTGCGTCGACAGGGCCGGGCTGACCGTAAAGGACATGGTTTTGCTGTAAGCGACTTTCCCAAATGTCTGCTCGAATGCGATTCGCCAATAGTAGCGACCCATGCGTTTTAGAGGATTGATTTTCGTGAAGTTTTGTTTGTCAGCACGGATCTTGATGACATCCTGGGAAAAATTGGAAACCTGGGACATTTCAACAGTCGCATTTTTAAAGAAGGGATCCCATTCAAATCGGATGCTGTCGCTGGTGTAAAAAACCGAGCCATCAAGAGGCAGCAGTAACAGTTGGGATTGCTCATCAGAAGAGGTCAATGCGGAAGCTGGTGTCGGGACTGTTTCCGGTTGGCTTGTGGAGTTTTCCAGTGCGATTCGTTTTTGTTCCTGGGATTGCAGGACAGTGGAGCCTTCTGAAACCACGATGTTGGATGGTTCCGAGTGTTCACCCTCCTCTGACACTGCAATCACGCGGTAGTAGACTTTGCGTGCACTGTTATGCTGAACCGCGGTTTCTGTGGTCGTGATTGTCTTTTGCGAGGAAATCGCGTGGAATCCAGCCGAGTTGGAAGATTGAATTGTGTATTGTGCCGCTGCCGGCACCGGGTTCCACTTGAGTTCGGTAATAACATTGCCAACTTTATCTTCCGTGCGATCACCCAAATCAATCTTGGGAGCCTGCAGAGACTCGCGAATAACCACTTTGCTGGGCTGAGACCAAGGCGAGAAAAGTCCATTGCCAAAATTCTTACGGGCGCGAACATAAAAATTGCCCGGGGAGTCCAGCAAGGACGAAAAAGGAGCCAGTCCCAGAAATGCATCGTGCAACGTTGTGAATGACTCGGTGGTGCTGACTTGAAAGTCATATTTTGATTTGGCGTCGTCATTTTCAATTGTTGTCTGAATTTTCCAAACACCTTTGCGAACATAGGCCGGCGCCGAGGTTACCACGCGAATATCCTCAACTCGACCGACTTTAAAAAAGGATGATTTTGAAAAAACCGCCGTGCCATCTTTATAGGCGATCAATCGCCAAAAGACATCGCCTTTCATGGTGTTCAGGGGAATCGGAAAGAACTGTTGCGAAGAAACGTCGATATCGACCAGGTCCTTTGCAAAATCCGGCTCCGGAGAGTACTGCAAATGAACGGAAGTAGCATCACTCACTTCCCATTTGAAAAATTGCGGTTGGCTTTGTTCGCGAATGATTTCCCCATCATAAGGGGCAAGAAGATTAAAGGTAACAGCACCCACATCCGTTGCCACGATTTGCGTGACGGAATTGCCACCTTCCGGGGTCGCGCTTGATTCCAGCACAATCGAACTTCCGGCTGCGACCTCCGTTTTGCCCGTGACATTTTGCAAAGTCAGGTGACCTGCGGCGACAGAAAGCGAAAGCTTCTTATCCAATTTCCGCACATAAATATCATAGGCGTCCTTGGAGACGATTTTGAACTTGCCATCATCCAGATTCAAAACCAAAGGATCCATTTCGCCTTTGCCACTTTTTAGGTTCAGGCCACCGTCGTTGATTTGCAGGGCAATCAGGGTGGGATTTTGCTCAACCTGCGAAAGGCGAAGCAAAGTTTCTTCGTTCAGTCGGACTTTGCGATTTTCGGCAAATACCAGATACGCGGATGACTTTGGACCGACGAATATTTGTGATCCGTCATAGACCTTTCTGCCGTCGCGTGCGTCTTTCCAAAAGAAATCACGCGCATATTTGTAACGGACCTCTTTATTGAGTTCGCGCAAAATGGCGAGGGGTCTTCCCAAATTGTCTTCTGACTTCTCATTTGTTTGTATAAAAAAAAGGGCTCCAAGAGACAAAGCCAACAACGATGCAACTCCAAGCAGTAGATTTTTTTTCATCTATATATAGTTTCACTTTGTGTGTTTGAATTCACTGTATTGCCGGGGTGTCACGGTCGGCTGGGGAGCAGCCAGAGTCGAAAGTGTTCGGCATATTTCGGTGGGCGCTCGCCGAATGAAAAAGTCTTGCGGCCTTTTTGAGCAAAATATGCCCTTAGCTTCACTACGTTTAAGTACACCCATTTTTTCACCGGAAAAATGTTCGAAATTCTCAGACTGTACCAACGGAGGGCGCTCAAGTTGCGGAAATTCCAATAATATTCGCGTAATTATAAAATGAATGTCATGAAACATTTCTTCCTGGGTTCGTTAATAGTGTTATCAGGATATTTGCTGGCGTCGTGCAACAACGCTGGCTTGCAAGGCACTTCCATTCCTTCGAAGTTTGAAGGTGTGTCGGAAGCCGTTGCCATCTCTCCAACAGCGGTGAAGCTTTCTTGGTCCTTGCAGGCTCGTTTCAAAGAATATCGCATCTATCGTAAGGGATTTAATACTCCCGATAAAATTGAAACCTTTGCCACGACAACGATTGCCCCCTTGGCGACGGATACCTACTACGATTTTGCAGTCACAGGTGTAGAGGCAGTTGGTGGTGAGGAAATCGGTTATGATAAGTATATCACCGTAAAGACCATGAGTACCTTCACAGGTGTTCCAGCCTCTGGTTTGACGGCGCAGTCCAACGGTTCCGTCGAGGTTAATTGGATCAAAAACGGTGAAGGTGTCACTTATAGAATTTATACCAAACGCGAAAATGAAACTTGGAATTTAACTTCACCAGCGGCCACGATTTTTAACCGTAGCGTTGGAACCGTCACGAATCTGCCAAGTGGTAACAAGTATTGTTTTTGGGTGATGGCACATTATCAAGACGGAACTTTTGAGCCTGCCAATATGTCAGAGGCATATATCAACTCGAAAGCGCCATGTGTGTTGGTACAGTCTCAACTGGCCAATCTGCCGACGGTGAAAATTCAAATGGCTGTCGTGGGGAATTTTCCGTGGTTTTGGACCGAAGGTGGCGACTCCACTTATACGACCGAGATTTTTGAGCGCTCCACCGGGATTCGTTGGGCGATCGTAAACGGGAATGATTATTTCCGTTCAATTGTTCCAATTAATCCGGGTCAAAAGGACATGTACGCCAAAGTGACATCCGCAGCGGGAGCCAGCACCATCGTCACGGTTTTGGTGGAGGGTACCGGTCAACTAAAGAAGCCGTTAATTCGTTCCTTGGAAGGTACTTCAGCGCCACTTCCTCTTTATCCGCGCCTGGTAAATGGCGGACTGGGTATGCAGGAGCTGGGAGCGCAAGTTGTAACCGGTGATTTCAATTGTGACGGATTGATGGATGCGGCGGTAAGTGCACCGCGCGCAACGGCTTACGTCGGAGACAGTCCTCAGGACACGACCGGTGCTGTGGTTATTTATTATGGATACGATGCGCCTCCAACATATGATGCCAATGGAAACATCGTCGATCCTCCTCCGGCTTTGAATATGACACCGGCTCCGAACGCGGATGCCGCGTACCCGAATCCGCAATTGGTATATTATCCGGGTCTCACTGCAGGCACTCGCTTGGGTCATCGCTTGGCGGTCGGGAACATTAATAATGACTGTTTCAGTCGCTATACGGATCTTGCCGATCCAAAGGCGAATAAAGTCGGCCTGTGTGACAACTTGTTCACGCCGGCATCTGGTGTTTCTGATATCGCCAAAGTTAAAAAAATATATACCTGTGACGATTTGGCCATGATGACCAATCAAGGTCAGGTCTTCGTCGCATTTGGAGATCCTACTCGCGGCCTGGTCAGTGGTTCTGGTGGTATTTCCTACGGGGTAAATGAAACGACCTGCGACCCGACATCGTTCAAGTGCCGTCCGGTGCGGGTCTCGGAATCCAATGCCTACAATACAACCGCAATTGCTTTTGGTGACTATAATAATGACGGCTTTGATGATCTGGCTGTCGGGATCACGACTTGGGTTTCGCCAAACTACAAACGTCAGGTCACGGTTCTGCGCGGGGATCGCATGGGACTTATTCCATCCGGTACCGTGAAGTCCTTCCCTACCATTGATGCGGAAACGATTCCCCTTGCTTCGTTGGTCGCGGCAGATGGCACTTTCGTTGGCAAAAGCTACACCGAGGATTTTGCCCGGGCTGTCGGGACCGCTTATAATTCCCGTGTCTGTGAAAACAGCGGCACCTATACATTCCGTCAAACAGGTATCGCCGGGGAAACTTCTCCAGCACCGAAAAACAAAGGTTATGATTTCACAAAATGTGATGACCTGATCATCGGGGCTCCGGCTCGTTCTTTGGGCCGTGGTTCGATCCTGGCTTGTAAAGGTGAAATGCCAACGATCGCGAGCGGCGCGACGGATCTGCAAAAAATCATCTCTTGGACTTGCAAAGAATCTTATCCGGATCTGGCAAGCAACTCGGCGGCCGACTATATTTCGGTTCAGGGTTATGGAACCAGCATCCTGGGAGTACCAAATCAGAATGGTTATCCTTTAACAAATATCATTGGAACAACGAACAACGTACCCAATGTAAATGGAACATTGTTCGTGGGTGCGCCGCTGTCCTCTGTTAGCGGGCAGGCGAGTGCCGGTGTGGTGTTTGGTTACTATGTCACTCCAAGATCCAATGACAATGCCACGGGCGGGATTTATGGAATTCTGGATCAGCAACAGGAAGTCACTGCCATCAATACCGTCGCCTGTGACGCTCGTAACACAAATGTGACGACGGGGGCATTGAAGCACTGTGAAAATCAGCTGATTCATACCAATCCTCCAGAAGCCGGTGTGCAGTTTGGACTTGCGATGGGGACTGTTGCTGATATCGAAACGATATCTCGAAACATGCCTTCACTGGCGATCTCCGCACCTTATCGTGCAACCACAGCTTCCACGGGGAGTTCCACAATTACAGCCAGTGGTGTGATCTACCTTTATAAACCGGATGTTTCGACACTGGGTTATGAAGGTGCCACTCGTATTGATACACCTCGTTTGTCGGATAACGACAATACTGTCTGCTCCACCAATTGCACATGGTACAGCGGTGGTGTGAATCCATTCGGGGCTTCGGTCATTTATCCCCGTGATCTTTCACCTAACTCGAATTTTGGTTTGGGTGGGGCCGTTGGAGCGGACTTCAATGGAGATGGTTCGGGCGACTTGATTGTCGGCGCTCCTTATCATTCCTCTCCAGTATATTACAATGGTGCGACGTTTATCTTTAATTCCACGGGCAACTTCGCATCGTCGGTGACCAGCGCCAATCAGACGATCAATGTGAATTTCAGTAAAGAGCTGAACTATCGCTATGAGCGTGCCAAAGTGGCGGGTGATTTCAATGGCGATGGCTACATGGATGTGGTGACGCAGATTTTTGTAGGTAATACGGTTGAAATGGTTATCTATTACGGCAGTGCGAACGGTTTGGTGGTGACACCGGAGCCGTCACGAGTTCCGTTGATGGAATTGGATCCACTGAAACTGGTCGTGGATTTGGATGTTGGATTTGGTGGTGAATTTTATCGCGTCGGCAGCGTCAATGGTGATGCTTACGACGATGTGATGGTAATCGGAAATCGCTCCTCTTATGTATTCTATGGCTCTTCCGGGGGATTGGTTGCAAACACTGCTCCATCCGTTTCGCCGGTCGGGAATAATCCACTGAGCTTTGCTTTTGCTGATACAAACTCCGTTTTCTTTCACAGTGTCGGAAACTCCAAAAGAACAGCAGCGAACTCGGTTCCAGATTCTATTTCATTCGAGGATTTCAACCCAAGAAACCGTGCGGTGACTTATGGTGATTTCAACGGTGATGGTTTCGGGGATTTCACTGTGGCTGCAGATAGCTATGATTTGCCATCAACAGCAGTGCATGTCGGTTCCCTGCAATATACGACGGTGAATTTTGGCCGTGTTTTTGTGTTCTATGGATCCAAAGACGGTCCGCAGGTCAATCGCTCCAATGGGCGAACTCTGCTTAGTGACAGCCTGGGCAATGCCGCGGATGTCGTGGTTGAAAATCCATGCACGATGACGACGCCGGCAGTTTGCAAAGTACAAATGCTGTTGTCGAGCGAGGCTGCACCGGGAGGCGTGCGCTTTGGCTGGAGCACAGCCTCTGTTAAATCTTTGGAGACTCAATCCGGCGAAATATACGATGAGCTTGTGGTCGGTGATCCTGGTTATTCATCCTACAAGGGACGCGCCTATCTTTATAAAGGAACGAACCGAGGGTTGGCTTACACGCCAGCGCAAAAAATCGAAGGCGCGACGGCAGCTGAAGGATTTGGTTACAGTGTTGTTGCTCCTGGAGACATCAACAAAGACGGCGTTGCCGATTTGGTGATCTCAGCGCCGCGTACGAGCTCGCCAACGGTTTACACTTTCTTTGCTGGCACCGTTGGGACAGTGATGGCCTTTAAAGGCGCGCCAGATATAAACTCAACAACATATTTTGGCGCGGGCGCACTGGCTATCAATACTTTGAATGCAACAAATCAGGACTTAAAACCCCAAAGATCTTCTCCGGATTTATTTCAAGGAAGTGCAGATCATTTTGGTGTGGGTATGGCTGCAGTTGGTGACCTTAATGCTGACGGATATGCCGATATCGTCGTCAACGTGCCGGGCCGTGACTATGATTTGGATACGGTTTTGGCCAACACCGGTGCCTTCGTTGTTTATTATGGCGGCGAGTATGGATTGAAAATTGATTCTTCGCCTACCACGACACCTCGCTGTTATGGAGGTACGACGCCAGTTTGTGAACCGGCGCTTTTGTATCTGCCAAACCGTCAGGCCAATGAACATACATACATTTCAAGCACACCTGCGGGTGATATCAACGGAGACGGAATTCCTGATATTTTAATGGGAGCTCCGGGACGCAATCATCCATCTGGAAAAGCCTTTGCTACGGGAGTCGTATATGTCCTTTATTAATCTGGTGAAATGGGCTCTTCTAAGCACTGCCATTACAGCGACGTTGTCCTGTACAGAAAAAGTTGAAACGGGAAGCGTACTTAAAGATTTCTCGGGTGTGGCGGGGGTGGAACCTTTGTCGCCCACTGCAGTGCGGGTTTATTGGAATCTTCATGATCGCTATCAGAACTACAAGGTATTCAATAATACCTCCAACACCGCGTTGGTGGAAACACCTCGTAATGAAGCCATTATTCGTAACTTGTCACCAAATACTTCTTACACTTTCAAAGTCATTGCGACGGACGGTACGGTCAGTGTCGGAGGAAACAAAGAGATCACCATTTCAACCCTGACACCATTTCCTGGGGTGGATAAAGTTATCAAGGACTCAGATGGCAATCTGGTTTTATCATGGAACTATGCTGCCAAAGTCGCTTCCTATCAGATCTTTGTAAAAAAATACGAAGACCCGACGGCGGCCAACACGAGTAACTGGGCAAATGTTGATTATACTTCTTACGACACTCGCTATGTTTTCCGCAATATGGAAGGGTCGACACGTTTTCACTTTGTAGTTCAGGTAAAGTACCTTGATGAAACCATTGGCTATGCCACCAAAGCCGTCAATGTCAGCACGAACTCTTCGTTTCCCACACCGGCATTTTCCTTAAGTCCCATTTCGATTGGTTCATTGCCTTTTGTAAAAGTCACTCCGGTGGTGAATTCCACTTATAAAAATGAAAACTATGTTTCTCGTATGTACTCTGGAAGTACACCGATCTCGGATCCTATCACGGGTGCGGGTACCATCGTGTTTTCTCCTGGTACCGGTGTCACCAACGGAAAGGTCGAAAACCTTTCTTTGCAGGTGAGCTATTCCGATGCCGGCAAAACAGAAACGCTGGTCTTCGATAAACTGAGTACGTACATCAAGGGGATTTTGGGATTGGATGCAGTCCCTCCACTTAAGAATGTGGATTCGGGAATTGCCTTCATGGGTGAAGCGTCGACGACGGGTGATTTCAATTGCGATGGCTATCCTGATTTGGCGGTTGGTCTGCCATCTGTTTCTGTGACATCAGCAGGTGTGGCCGTTCCCAGAGCGGGTGCGGTTTATATATACTATTCGGTTAGGAACCCATCCACAGGTATTTATAAATTAAATACTTCCGGGACTCCCAGCCGCAGTCCTATCAGTCCGGGATCTGATCCGCAACTTTTGACATTTGAAGACTTAACGGAATACTCAAGATTCGGTAAGTCACTTTCTGGCAGTGGCAATTTGAACGGTGACACATTGTTGGGTAATGCCTGCCAGGATCTCGTGGTGGGAGCTCCGGGTTACAATACAGCGAACACATCAAGAGCTGACAAGAACTATGATGGTGCAGCCTTTGTGTTTTTTGGAAGCTCCAGAGGTTTGACGGCTCCTTCACGTGTCAAAGATATGCAGCAGAACGTGGAAACCTGTAACGGTCTGGTTGAAAATGCGACTTGCTCGGCAGCGATGTTGTGGCCGAATATGGCGATTTTGCCAAGCACTGAAATCACTCCGACAGCAATGACTTTAGCGGATGATCCCCAATTTGGGTTCGCGGCTTCCTTCATCGGCGATTTCAATGCCGATGGTTATGATGATATTGCCGTTGGTGCGCCGACGGCACCTTGGGATGGAGTTGCTGATTCGACTGCTTCCGGTAATGCCCGAATTGTTCTAAAGGTCGGTTATGTGGCCGTCTTCTTTGGTTCAAAAAATGGGTTGGGGTATGAGACTCCGGCAGCCGATGCGAACAAAAAATTCAGATTTTTAAAAGTCTTTTCTCCGAATCCGCACGAAGGACAGTTTTTTGGTTACTCTATTGCCGGTGGTGCTGATGTGGACGGTAAATTCCGTATTCGCAATAAGCAAGATCAGCTGGTAGGTGGATCGGATATGATTGTCGGTGCCCCTGGCGACCGCTATCCGCAAATGACAGCGACCAATAAATTGAAACTACTGGGGGCATGTAATCCGGGAAGTGGTGATTGTGCTTCGTATGGCTTCACCAACGGAGGTTGGGGCGGCTTTTCCAATGACTCTACAGGAAATAGTCACTACTTCGGTTTGCCCACAAACGCTGGAACGTCTGCCAAAGTTGGTGACGTAACAGGAGCTGCCTATTTGTTTTTTGGTCGCGGCGCTGATATCGCTCCCGCTCCGGGAGTGCAAGAAAGTCCCTCGCGCATGGCATTCTGGGGATGCAGTACGCGTAAGATGTCAGTTCCCGGGGAACACTATTCTTGTCTGGTAAATTCCACTGGGGTAAGAGCTTTATTTCCACGCAGTGGCTATAAAACCGACGGGACCTATAAGCTAAAAAATCTGGGCTTTGGCACCTCTGTCGCCTTGGTCGGGGATCCATCCCACTACAATAACAACAATGCGGTCATTACGACGGTGTCGGATCCAAACGGTGACAGTTACGCTGAAGCGGTTGTGGGTGTGGGACTGTTTTCGAACTTTGCAAACGAACAATCGGGTGCATTGTGGGTTTACTACGGCAATCCATTCAGACGGTATGAATTCAACGACTTCTACCAATTGGATGCGGTGACTCCCACTGATAAAAATCTGGATTGGAATGATGGACTTGCACAATGTACGGCATTCACCACAGATAATGCGCCTACTCGCCAAATGTGTGCGCCGACGCTGATCCGTAGTAATTCAATTGGTTCCTACTACAATTTGGCACTTCATCCGGAAGGAATGGCAGTTGGCGATGTGACTGGCGACGGACTGAAAGATGTCGTCGTGGGGGCTGTGGGTGATCAGACCAAAGGTACCTATTCCGGAGCCGTGTATGCATTTACAAGCTTGGCGGGAGCAGGGATCACCACGAACTTCCTGAAATTTTATAATTCCTCAGCCCGCGAGTACGACTACATGGGCCGCTCGGTGGCCGTGGGAAATTTTGACGGTGACTTTAGTGGAACCCGTCCATTGAATGATATCGCAGCCGGAGCCCATTTAGACAAGACCACGAAAAACGGTGGTGGTGCTATCTATGGATTCAACAGTAATGGACAGGCATTGCCTTCCGTGAACTCGGTTCCATCGTTTGCGATCTATGATTCGCTGGGAAGCCCGCAACAGTTTGGTTATGATAGTATTCGTATTGTCGGGGATATCAATCGCGATGGCTATGCGGATGCTGTTGGTAAACTGGTGCGCCCTTCAGCGAATACGGCGGCTTTTTCAACTGAAGCTGTGGTTTTCTTTGGTTCAAAAGTGGGTCTTGTGACGACCGACTATTGCCTGGCTAATAAAGCGAAAGTTTTCAAAGACTCAGGAGCCAGTGATGATTCCTGTTATCCGATGGTCACGCCGGCCCAGGGTATTACTAAGGATGATATTGCCTTGCCTCAACTTGTCGCTCAGCCGACGAATATTTCCAGCACATGGGCCAACAGAGCTTTTGCTGCGGGTGATATTAATGGTGATGGCTTTGGAGATGTGACTTTTGTTGATGCCACAATCCAGGGTGGTGGGCAGGTTGTGATTTATTACGGCTCTCGCTCCGGTTTGCAAGCCGTTAACAATCCGCAATGGATTCCTGCTTATGGTGATCCGCAGATCGTGACGAAGCGCTGGGCTTATCAGGAAAGCCCGTCAAATACCGCTTCATCAACCAATGGTGCGGTGACTCGTCGTCAGCTGGTTTATCATGGGGATTTCAATGGTGATGGACTGAGTGACATCGTGATCAGCAGTCCTTATGCCACCAGCTTTTTTGGTATGAATAAAACCGGCACGAATAGTTTCAATGTCGGGGTATCGCCTCCAGGAAATCCCACTGATGGATGGACTGCGGGTGGTGGTTGGCAGTGTGCCGATAGCACGGACACAGGTTGTAACGGTGGAGCTCCGGCTTGGGAAAGTGGTCGCATCTGGATTTACTATGGATCCACAAACGGGCTGCAAACTCCTAAAGCCAAAGGTTATGCCAATTCGGATATGGAACCTGGTGTGAATGCCAATCTGACTTCGACCAATTCTTCATACATGGTGGACACTTATACCTCAGAGACCACCGGAATGAAGGCATGTACGGGAGCGATAACGAAGAACTGCAAGATGCAGTATTTGTACAGTCCGTTTGTCGATAACATTCCTCATGGTTACGACCGTTTGATGCACCAGTTTGGGAAAAGTATAGCAGTCATGGACTATGACCACGACGGGATTGATGACTTGGTGGTCTCTGCTCCAATGTGGGAGGACACGGCCTGCTATTACGAGGACGGACGTAGTGACTATGGACGCTTGTTCCTATATCGCGGCAGTTCGGCAGGAATCGTGGCTGGAAGTCACGGCGACTATTATGACAGGGATCCGATTCAGACAGCTTCATGTCAATCAGACGATCTGTTCCAATCACGCAATGCAGACAGTTTGAACTTAAATGGTACCGGGAAAGTTCGCTCCATCATGCCGCCAATTATTAATGGTGGTTTAAGTGGCAACGATAGCAACCGCCGATTTGGTTGGATGATTCAATCTGCCGGTGACGTGAACAATGACGGTTACGAGGATCTGATTGTTTCCTCCAGCGAAACTCCAAAGAGTGGTTTGGACGGGGCCGGCATGGGTTATATCTTCTATGGTCCCTTGTGTGGGAATGATAATTCCACAGGCATGTGGTCCGTGTTGGGTGCCAATCTGAATACGCAATATAAACTTACAGATGCCGCGATCGTCGCAAGCGGTGTGATTCCAATGGCGGAGTGTGCCCAAGCATCGGGGGTTATGAAACCTGCACCGATGGCGTTCTACTTGTGGGACGCGGGCAATACGGATTTTAGTGGCTACGAGATTATTTCAGGTCGCATGAAAAAAGGGGACTTCAACGGGGACGGTTTTGATGACGTCGTCATGGGAGCTCCGTTCTGGGATGACCAAGTGAACGGCATCACGAACTTTGGACGTGGTGTAGTGTTCTTTGGTTCCTCCACGGGACTGCACACTGCTGACTATCCGGATTCCTCTGTTGTGGCTGATAGTTCCGGTCATTTGAAGCCATATATCGTGCAACGACAGGATACGAGCACTCAGACTCCACGTTATTTCTATTCCAACACGTCTGCGGGGGACGTGAATGGGGATGGCACGATGGATCTTATGGTGCCAACGGAATTTTATGATGGTGCGGGCAGTGTAAGGGGTGTGCGCATCGGTACCTATTTCTTATTGTTCTAAGAGGGTTTAAGGGGACGGGGATTGTGATAGTACGTTACTTGTTAGTATTTCTAACTGCAGTGATGCTTGGGGGCTGTCTTGAATCGACAAGCTCCTCATCAGCTATTGTCATTCCTCCGGGTGGACTGATTTTGCTGGATATGAGAACTGTCAATGTCGTGGGTGAAGACCACTACTCGTTGTATCTGGCAGAGTATGTTCCGACTGAAAATAAAACCCGTAACCTTCTGGACATGACCACAGATGATAAACCCGATGAATTCCGTAAAATTCTTCCTAAGAATCTGGCGTTGACCTCATCGGCGGTTGCCAAAGTCGTCATGGAGTATCGCTCGACACCGTGGTATGCGATTGTCTTCCCTGATGTGTTGAACAAAGTCGATGTGGATTCGACGCTGGTGTTTTCGCTTCTGTCTTCTTATCCCAACCGTGCGTTGACTTCCTACACCCATGCCGAGGTTTTAAAAATTACCGAAGCCGTGAAGAAATTCCGTGAAGAACGCATGGCGATGTTTGCCATTGCCAAAGACTTTAATCCGGATCTTCTGTATCGCTTTGTTCGTAACGGTCTTTCCACCGATGTGCAGTTTTTGACGATGCTTCAAAGTCATAATGTGCGATTCGATTTTGACGGCAACGGAGACATTGCTGCTGAACCGTACCCTTTCAACATCGACAATCGTCCACCGATTGTCGATGACCAGGCGACGACCAAGCAAATTGATCAGAATGTAAATGAGATGGCAACACTTCAAATGCGCGCCGCTGCCAGGGATCCTGACGGAGACGAAGTGTTCTATGCGTGGGCTTTTGAAAATCAGCCGATCGCCAGCGAGGATGGACTGGTTAAATGGATTCCCAATTTCGAGCATGGACGTTTGAATCCTTATCAGATGTCCGTCATCTTTTCTGACGGCGGCAAGGTCACTCGCCTCAATTGGAATGTCCTTGTTAATAATGTCAATCGACGTCCGGAATACTCCCATTCCTGCGCATTGGCGGCTCTTGAAAATATTCAATGGGTTTGTAAGATCAGCTACCGGGATCCTGACAATGAAAAGGTGTCTGTTTCTTTGGAACCTATCGACGGTTCTGGTCCCATCACGATTAACGGTGCTGTGGCACCTGCCCAAGTTGATAACCTCAATGAAGTTGAATTGCGGTGGACTCCCACCAACAGTGACGCTTTGAAAAGATCCGCTACTGTTGCGCTCTCTTTCACAGATGAATCCCTGGGACTGACCGTGGGTACCTTGAATCTTGCAGTATCAGAAAACAACTCTGCTCCTTATCTGGTTGATGGGGTGGCAGGAGCGAAAGTCGTCAATAATGATCCTTATGAGTACGACTACTGTGCCAATGAAGTGCCAGATGGTTTGCCGATTTATCGCTATTACTTTGATATCGTCGATCCTGATAATCTGATCACGCCAACACCGTCACCTGGCGATGTGGTGTCGATCACCACTGCGGGAACGCTGAGTGCGAACATGACCAAGGTTTCGGAAACAGCCATTACCGGTGGTATCCGCTATACCTACGATTGGAAACCCACTCATGCTGCCAAGACGGGAACATTCATCGTTTCTGCCAAGGACAATCATGGTGGATTGGCTGCGGCAGTGACCTTAACCTTCACAGCACAAGATCGAAATACCAAACCTTGCCTGAGTGGTGGTGATTTGACTGCCACACTTCTTCATACATCGGCGGGCGCAAATACCAACTATTCAAGTTCCGACCGTGACGGCGGAGCTTTGTGGGTTGAGGCTTTTGGTTTTGCTGCCAATAACAGCTATGACATGTTGAAACTTGTTATGGACTGCGGTTCGACGCAGCCAATGTTGCTAAAGCAAAACATCAATCAAACCGAGCCGACTTATCGTAAAAACTCGGGTACACTTTGTGTTCGTGGCCGCTGGGAATCAGACTGGTGGGGCGGAGCTGGTTACGTCATCTTTGAACGCTCTAGTGTCAGAACAGGCAGACCGACGGCGGCAACGACGATCAAAAAGGGCACGGTTTTAACGTCAACAGTTGCCGGTTACGTGCAAAAATTTAAAACACACTACGATGTCGTGGTGCAGCCGCAGGACTTCTTGCTGTACGTTCCGGTCGTTCCGGAAACGACCGATGTTCCTGCCGGTAAAGTCACAGTTTTTGAATCTGCCAATCCAGGCGGCCTGAGTGTTACGAACACAGCGATCATTGATTTGAAAGGGATGGTTACCTTTTCCCGGGCAACGGCCACCGCGGCCGTGACCATTCCTGCTGGTACTATCGTAAAAACCGCAGAATTCACCGGCACACCTTTTGTGAATAGTGTGAAGTTTGAAGTTCCGGGAGCAGTTGTAATGCCGATTGGAACGACAACCATCACAGTACCGGTATGGCGTCTGTATACAGTGCTTCCGACGAACTCACCATTATCTATTTCCTATGTGGCGCCTTCTGCGGATCAAGCTGGATTTCCATTCACTGCGAAGGCAGCTCCGAATCTTACGAACTATGATGGCAATTCATTAAACGTTGAACCAAATTTTAATACACCCATTGCAAAACGTTTCACAGTTCGTGCACTGGATGGTGAAAAGCCGGCAGTAAACGCCATCAATGCATTCGTGGACCCATTGCCCGCGACGGCGGTAACGTTGACCGTGAGGAACCCTGCATCCTTTGATATGGATGGATTGGTAAACTTCAGTCGTACAAATACGACAGCAGCCTTCACGTTGCCAGCAGGTACCAAGATCATGACGACCAATCGCACTTTGTATGAGACAATGGATGCGGTTACCATGAATGCCGGTACTGCGACAGTCAATGGTATCTGGGTTCGACGCACCAACAATATCGGATCTCCGGCGCAGCGAACGGTGACTTATTCTTACTCCCATTCCAACGTGGTTTCAAAACTAATCACTGATCCGATTGTTCAGGCTTACGAAGGTGTACCGCTGACCAATGGGGCTATTGAGGTCTCGGACAACTTCTCTGAGATTCCATCTCCTTTTTATGCAGTTACAAACTATTGGTATCCCTACGATCGCAGGGATACTTATTCCTTTAATCTTTCGGCATCAGGCACGGCCCCGACAGGGACTTGGGACTTGTGTCGTGATCCGGGTAACGCGGGAACAGCCTGCAGTAACCGTTGCGTGCCAGTCAGTGGATCGAATTTCCTTTCTGTTCATCCAAGCTCGGGTCGCAAGTATTTTAATACCAATAAGTGTTATCTTCGCTACACACCAGTGACCGCGGATTTGTCGGGGACATTCTCGTTCAAGTTAACCGTGTACGAAATCATGAATAAAGGAAATCCTGATACCTGGACATCGCAGACCAATTGGACCACCAACATCACATTGGTGGTAAATGAGATCAATCATCCCTCGATTTTAACGGATGCTTCATTTGTTAACCAGGCAGCAGGCGTGGGAGCGTCGACCAGCAATCCTATAAATCTGGGGGCTTTTGATGAAGGTATCTCTGGCTACTACAATATTTATACAAAAGACACCAACAAGGGGCTTGAACTTAAGACCACGAACTTTGAACTCGATCCGCAGGTGTATGATTTGAAAACCAGCACCTGGGTGCCGCGTCCCGCGGGTCTCGGTGTGAGTGTTGATAAAGTCGAGGATTTGACCACTGCCGCCGGCAGCAAAACCACTGCCAGAATTTCGTGGATGCCAACAGATCAAGAGTCAAAACAGTTTTCTGGATCTGCGGGTTTTGTCGTAAAAATGAAAATTTACGACGCAAAATCCTCGCCGGATTTGACGCAGACAATTTATGGATATTACAAAGTTCGCGTCACCAATAAAAATCAGAATCCTTCCATTGGACAGATGGCTCCTGACAATCAGGTGCGGGTGTTTGCAGATACTTACGTGAAGAAAGAATTTTATCTGTACGACAACGACGCCTACATCCCACAGGGTGGGTCGTTCTCAACTCAGCTTTCGATTTGTCGCGACAGTAGTGGGAATCCATTACAGCATGCAACCCTGGACCCGGGTTCAGCCGATCCTTATATCTGCCATGCGACGACGACGACATTTGCCTCGGAAGTGGCAAGTTACGATCCGGCCTACGTCAACAATCGCAATGTGAGCCCCTGCTTCGTGAGTAACGCCTTGAATACGGATCTTGCGGTTCCGAAATTCACCCCGGTGGGTTCACCAGAATTGAATGCCGGGATTCTTCGTCAGAAGTACCAAATGGAATGGTGCCCTCAGCGTGGTCACATTGGTGTATACTCTGCCGAATTGAATGTGAGCGACAACGGGGACGTGGATCGTGACGGTGTGGCTTTGGGGAAAGCCTTAAGTTCATCACCATTGCAACTGACCATCGTGGCGCCGGTATTCCTATTGAGTCCTCGCGTGGATATTAATAATGTTCCGGTACACTATATGCCGCAAGCGGCAGCCAGTATGAACAGTTATCCATTCCGCTATGAGGTTCTGGTTAATAATTCGCAAAAAAACCCATTGGAATATTCCCTGTTAAACGCGCCGCGAGCGTGTGGTGAAACCAATGGTGTTTGTATTGATCCGCTGACTGGTGTGATTTCCTGGATTCCTAATCACTCAACGGATGTGACACCGACAAATGGTGCAGGCAGTTTGGTTCGCGTTCAGGTCAAAGATACGGTGACAGGTGATTTGGATTCCGCGCATTTCTATTTAAAAGTTCAAAACGCGTTGTCTCCATTCGAGGAGTCTCCGGTCATCAATTCGGTGATTCCGTCGGGAGATTCGGTTCTGTTATCCGAAAAAACCACCTTGAGCTTTTCAGTCAGCGCAACGGATCCCAATACCAACGACACAATTTTCTATCGTTGGTATGTGAATGATGTATTGAAATACGATGAAAGTGCGACCTTTGCATTCAAACCGTCAGACACGGATGGTTCTGTGGATATTGACGGCACTGGTCCCAAAACCGCCGGCGAATACACCGTCCGTGTGGACGTGACCGATGGGAACTATGTCGTGTCCCGCAGTTGGACCGTCAAGGTCAAGAATACCTACCTGCTTGGGGAATCGATTTTCGATTTAGCCAATGCTCGTCTAGAGGGACTACCAGCAACAACTCCGCAGAACGTGGTGTGGAGTGGTGAGGTCCCATATGGGATCGCGCAAGGAACTGGCTATCAAGATCACCTGATTATATATGGAAGCTACTTATCTGGTGCCTTTACCAAACACTTTCTGTGGGATCTGCTCAGTGTGAATGGCGTGGTTTCCAAGCCGAATGGAACCATCACCATCCCACCGTGGAATTTTACCGAAGCATTGCCGTGGTTAAGTGGCACATCCACACGTCGAGTGGCTATTAATCCATTGGGTACGGGTTATGACATGTTGATGACAGTGCAACCAGCAAGGAACGGACCGTTCGGATTGACCACAGAGGCGTTGCATATACTGAATGGCGATTTAACCACACTGACTTTGAGTGGTAATAACAAGTGTTCAGGGGACTGCCCAACGCAGCTTTACACGAGTCCGCACTACTCCGACTCGCGAATCACAGCATCCATGGACTCGGCCTATGTGTTCTATGCTTCAGATTCCCAGACGGTTTTGCATTATGATTATCTGACTCCGGATGCGCCAAAAACCGTTTACAATTTTGGCACTGCGAAAATCACGGGCATGACATTGAATCGCGCCATTGATCGTCTTTATGTGACGACTCAGCAGACAACGCCTTCGCTAGCGCATCGTATTTTCGTATTTAATGTCACACCAGCACGCAGTGGTGGAATTCCGTCATTGGTTGCGAATCTGTCAGTCTTTGATGGCGTTGCGGGACACGAGGACTGCAAGCCTTCGGATATAGTATATGACTCCGTCACCAATCGTGTTTACGCACTCCTTAGTGGAACCGGAGGAGTCGTAACCTTCCCTGATAGTGCTTCCACGACGCCAACCACTGGCACCATGCAGTTTATTGGTGTGAACGAACTGAATGCTTCGGCCTTTGATGTGCCTGGCGGCGGTCGTCGTTTGGCGATACGTGCCTCCGATCGACTTTTGATCGGAACGATGGAAGGGGCCAATCAGGTATTTACAATTGATCTGAATGATAACCGGGTTTATGTCAGCGCGGTTCAGGTGCCGATTGCCAGCATAGCCAGTTATGAATCAGGGCAGATCTTATTGATCAGCCGAAGCAAAGGAAAGGTCCTCAGAGCAAAATAGATGAAACGGATTTTATTAAGTCTAATGACGGCAACATGGATGTCTTTTTGCCTCGGTGAGCTGGCTGTAGCCAGCAGCTGGATCAACATCGACTTCATCAAAAAAAATTCAGTTCCCGTTCGTCGCGTGACGGACGATGTGATTTTTTTACCTCGAAGCAACCGCGTGGGTGTTGGGGAGCTGGTCGTCATTTTGCGCGTGCAAGGGGATGATATCGAAGTAATCGCCCGTGGAAATGCCGAGACGGTGCAAAACAATGAACTTCTGGTGGTGATGGATGGCAAGTCGATCACGAAAATTCCCAAAGTCCGTGACCTGGTTGTCAGTTTGTCAAAACTAAAGCCAGCTCCAGATGATCCTTTATTTCCGCAACCACCGGACAATCCCATTATTGAAAAGGCGGATCCCTATGAGCCTGGTTATATAGTTTTCGAAATGGGTTCCAATCAGGGGCATTTTGAAAGTCAGTCGCCGAATCAAGCCAACCAATACAAGATTTACGACTACAAATTCACTGAGATGCATTTTCTTTGGTATGTGGATATGTTCTGGCGTTATGGAATTGAATACCAAACTTCCAGCGCAAATATTCCCCTGCAGTCATACTACCGGGAGGATCGACCTACGACCGCCGAGGAAACGCGAATGGCTTTGCACTATCGCCTGCTTCCTGTTTGGAAGGAATTGCGGCCCACTTTGAAGTTGATTTCACTTAGCAGCAAGTTTGATACAACCAATGAGGATGAATATGTCGTATCTTCCCAGGCCTCGGGCATGGGTTTGGGAGCGAATTTTCATTATCTGTTTTCAGATAATCTGTTTAAAACAAAAAAGGGATTTGGCTGGGCTTTCAATCGGGTTTACTTCGATATGAACTATTTCCCAAGCTATTCAATCTCCGATGGCGAGGTGAGCCGCGGTTCCAGTTCTTCCGGAACATTGATGGAACTGAAGGTCGGGGCTACCGCTCTTTTCTATGTGCCGTTCATTCCTTGGCTGAAACGCTATTCTGTGGATGTCAGCTATGGGATGTCGCAATCGCAAGTTACGTTTTCGGGAGATGTTAAGAATGCACCCGATGGGGCTTACGATATTCCTCCGGGACAGTCTTACAATGAAAGTCAGTCATACATTAAGATTATGCTGGGACTGCGCCTGGATGATTTTATCAGCAATATTATGAAGTCGAGATGATGTTGAAGACGATTCTATCTTTTTATTTAGCAGTGTTTTTCAGCTTGGATGCCGTAGCGTCAGAGGCCTTGGATAAACTTGATTTCAACCCGGTCAGTGTGCCCGTCACAGAGCAAGGTACTGCCGACCTCAGTGAGTTGGAAAACCATCCCACACCATTGGTTGAGTACATCATCGACAGTTCCGGTTCGATGGGGCAGATTCTGACGGGCAAACAAACCAAAATATTTGTGATGAAGAAGCTCCTGTCCCGATACTTGGTGTCGCAATGGACCGAGAAAACCTCCAGTGGAATGAGAGTGATCGGCTCCCGGCGCAAAAAAGATTGTAAGGACAACTACCTTGCTATTCCACCGGGAAATTCCAAATTGGGTTTGATTGAAGGTACCGTCAAGGGCATGGATGCAGTTGGTATGACCCCGCTTTATGACTCGATGAAAGCCGCCTACCAGGACTTGGAAAAATATGACGGTCCGAAGCGAATTGTTATTTTCACCGATGGAGAGGAAACATGTGGTAAAGACCCATGTCAGCTTGCCAGAGAATTTAAAAACAAGAATGTCGATGTGAAGTTCTTTGTGGTTGCTTTCGGTCTTCAGGGACAGGAGGACACTCTGAAGAAGCTGCAGTGTATCGGCGACATGCACCAGGCGGACAATGAAGATCAACTGGATGATCTATTTCAGGAACTGGACAAGAATTTAAATCCCAACAAGAACCTTTTTGTGGATAGTCCGGAACCGCAGGCAACGGTGATGCTGTTTCGGGCGGAAACTCCCAATGAAATTTATCGTCGTTTTCAGTCTTCCTACGGGATTCAGGTTCCTCCCGGACGGTACTATGCCATTGTGAATCTGAAACCCAAATACAGGTTTCAAGAATTCGTGGTGCCACCAAATAAAAAGGTCACCTTGAAAGTAAAAGGCGAAGGACAATTCACCGCGAATTTTATTGATGGTCTTATGAAGGTTGAACTTTTGAATAAGAATCGAAAAGTGGTCAAGCGATTCAACAGTGACACGACCGTTGGATTGCCCCCTGGGAAATGGAGTCTGCGTTTTTATCGAGATCCGTTTTATGAAAAGATCATCAATGACTACCTGATCGTTCCAAATGGAAAGTACGAGATAAATCTTGAAGAAGCTGGAGTTGCTTATGTTCAGGATCCCCTGGTGCGGGGTATTTATGTCTTTGGTAACCGAGGAGTCATGACGGGAAATCATGTTACGAATTTTCCGTTGGTCCTGGGTAAAGGGGTCTACGAGATTCGGGTGGATGACAAATGCGTATTTAAGGATGTTATCATGGGTTCAAATAAAGAAGTCGTGAAGCTTCAATGTCCGAAAGATAAGAAGTAAGAAATGAATAAAATAAAAAAACTTCCGCTGCTAATTAAAATTCCAATTGGGCTCGCTCTATTTCTGTCATTGATGCTGCTGTTCGTGACCGTGTTTGAAAATCTGCCGCCCAGTGCGGGCACACCGTTGCAGTGTCAGGTCAGGTATTCCGGAGCGCTGAAGGTCGGCGATCAGCCAATGGGATTGCTCACGCATATGTATCGCAATAATGACGGACAGTTTGTCGTTGCTGGCTTGAATAAAAACCGGGATGCCTGGCTGGTTGGAAAAATGGGATTCGCAGCCGATTACCAACCTTATTGGGAGTTGGACGGCCGGAGTGCAAGTTCACTAAAGAACTCAGGTGATGCGAACTTTGAGCTTGCCGCAACCAGTGGGGATTGGGCGTTCGTTCGCAATGGCTTGGGCCAGGTGGTGGCCGTTAATGTAGTGAAGAACAAGGTTTTGGAAAAATCCAATCTTGGACTATGCACAGGAACTTGGGGTGATGATGTCCGTATTCAACGGGTGAATGGTGACAATATCGTACTTACCAACTCCAAAGGTCAGGTTGGCTTCTATGATTTACGCCGCTTGACGGACTATATTCCCAAAGAAGTGGGGCGTTCTCCGGATTTACTTATGGTGGTGGATCCTGACAGTGCTCTCGCTGTCGGACAATGTGCTCAACTCAGTGAAAACCGCAATGCCCGGATGAGGGTTGATGAAGGGTTGATGGGATTCACTTCCGGGATGAACGGAACTTTGAACCTGTACCGGGTTGCGCCAGATAAAATTGAACTGAAACCGGTCACGTTGTCGGTGCCGAAAGAAGGCGGTTCTGATTTTGTCATCAGCAAGCAGGGTGTGTTTGGAGTCAAGGTGAGTGGACTCTTGGATCGCACAGAGCAATGGAAGCAATACAAATTGGCGGACCTTGAAAACAACCGAAAAGATCCCGCATTTTTTATGACGGCGGAGCCTTTGGGCTTTCGCAGTGATTATGCTTTGGATGAGTCAAAAAGCGAATCGGCATATTGGATTGCAGAACGCTATAAAAGTTACTACTTTTTTGACCGCTTCTTACTGACTCATGTTAACGGCGAAGGCGTGAAACAAAGCTACGAGATAGAGGATCGACTTTTGAAAGAATCTTTATCAAAGCAGCAGGCTTGGGTGGTGTTGCCCGGCGAAAGACATTTGGTGGCGGCCAACCTGGAAAACGGAGCGGGATACTCCGTCATTGAGTGCAAGTAAATGCTTACATGAAATCTTTTTGTGCAAGCTCAGCGGTTTTCTTAAATGCCCGGAGCTCGCGCTTTGCCGGGGCTTGCAGCTCCGGAGATTTTTCATCTTCTGACCAATAAGCTGTTTGTGGTGAGTTCGCTTTTGCTTTTAGCAGAGATTGAGCCAGGTAAGTCAGTTGCACTTTGGCCACTTCCAGATCTGCTCGTAGCTTATGCTCAGTTTGCAGACTTTTATTCCAAAGAACATTGATGCCTTGGATTTCGCGTTGGGCATCCTCCAGCCTTTGTGTGGTTTCGCTTAGTTTGGCAGAGAGGATTTCCACCTCATTGTGAGGAAGGGCAGTGGGCGTTTTCGTCAAAGTGTTCGTTGGTGTTCGGCGTGCTTCGCGGGTGATCAGTACGATTTCGACGAGGCAAATAGCGATAAAAACGAATGTAATGGCTGTTGTCATGAATTTCACCCTTTTCTTGCTCTTAGTATAAATCGGAACTTCCCATTCGGAAAAACCAATCATGAGAAGTTTTTGAAATCTAAGCCTAGGTACAGTTCAGATCTCACTCTGTTTTCACGATCTAGTAAGTAAATTTTTCGTATGAGCTTTTGGAGGCACTATGAACTTTGCGGGACTACTTGGATTGATTGCTGCTGTAGGTATTTCAGCATTTGCAATTATGGACAGTGCAAAGAATCCAAAGATATTTGCGGACCCACACGGTATCGCACTGGTTATCGGTGGTACCATCACTGTCGCTTTGATGAGCTTTAACTTTAAAAGCTTGTGGAGCGCTCTTAAAATTGTCACGCGCAAGTACTTCGGGCGCGAGCGTGCAATTAACTATAATGAAACCATTGAAAGAATCGTGAGCCTGTCTGAAGCTTACCGCAAAGAGGCAAAATCCATTCAAGGAATGATGAAGCCCAGTGATCATCCGTTCTTGAAGGATGGCGTGAACTTTCTGGTCGATTATGGCTTCAATTATGAAGAGCTGGACGAAATCATGCACAATGCGGTTCGCGGTAAAAAGAAGCGTGACGGAGATGAGATCAAAGTATGGCAGACGATCTCCCGCTTTCCACCGGCGTTCGGTTTGTTGGGTGCGACTTTGGGTATGATCTCCTTGTTGCAAACTCTTGGAGAACCTGGTGCCCAGGATCGTATCGGTCCGGCGATGGCAACGGCCCTGGTGGCGACATTCTACGGTCTTTTGACAGCGAATCTTATTCTAATCCCGATTGCAGAAAAGCTTTCCAGTGTCTCTCAGGCCGATTTGACTTTGCGAGAGATTATCAAGGAAGGTGTTCTGCTGATTCATGAAAAGAAACATCCCATGTTTATTCGTGAATACCTGAAGTCCTTCTTGCCACCGCAACAAAGACAAGAGGGCGAAGCAGGGACTTTGAAAAAGGTGGCCTAGATGGGAGCACGTAAAAACAAGCATCGTCGCCACTCGGATGACGATCATGAGCATGCAGTACATCACGACGAATCCAACTGGCTGGTCAGTTATGCGGATATGATGACCCTGTTATTCGGGTTCTTTGTTTTGATGTATTCACTGTCACGGTTTGATAACACACGGTTTGATTTGGTTCGTAAAGAGGTTGCCAAATACTTTGGTGGTAATATCAAGGAAATCAGCACCATTTTGGAAGCCGAACAGAAGTTGAAAACAGTCCTGTTGGGCTCTGGTGAAATGAAAGGTGTTGAGATTTCAAAAGGATCAGACAATACCTTGCAACTTAAGTTCGAAGGCAATGTCCTGTTTGAATCCGGAGCGACCGAGTTGAAAGAGGCGGCTAAACCGTCCTTGCGCCAGGTTGTAGCGGCTTTGAGATCCGTTCCAAGTGTCGAGAAAATCAGCGTTGAAGGCCACACCGATGCAGACCCAATGCAAAACACGGTGATCAGATCCAATTGGGAGCTATCAGCCTTGCGTGCAAGCTCGGTTGTCAGATACTTCGAGGAAAGTGGTTTGAGTTCCAACGTTCTTGCGGCGGTGGGCTTTGGTTCATCGCACCCGATTGCTGCTGAAAAGGATGCACAGGGGCATTCATTGGAGACCGGAAAAGCCGCAAATCGTCGCGTGGTTGTTCAGGTGAAACTGCTGGATCCGGAAGAAGCTTACCGTTTGCAGCAGCAGCAGTTTAAAAAGCAACTCAACAAAGAAGAGATCGAGCGCCAGAAGAAAGAGACCGAACTTCAGGATAAAATGAAGTTGGCGAAAGCTCGCTTTGATGAGGCACAGCGCAAGTATCGCGAGCAATCGGAACAAAAACGTAAAGAGCAACAGCTGCAAAAACTGGAAAAACAAATCCAGGCTTTGGAAAACAAGACCAAGCAGTACGAGGAAAAAGCTCAGTAATAAGATGTCGAAAAGACAAATGAGGCTCCAAATCCCGAATACTTGACGGACAAGTCATTTGAGGCTGAGGAGCCTTCTCTCATTGAAAGCTCAAAAGACAGCAAAGTGTTTGGCTTCAACGGATATTCAAATCCCGCTCCCAATATAAATTCGTAGACCAGGGCACTGAATGAGAAGGATTGATTCGGATCCGACTTATCCAGTTTATTCAGATTGAAGTTAACCGGAGTGAAGCTGGCAAAAGTGTACAGTCCAGGCCGGGACTTCTGCAGCAGGACTTCATCGGGGCTGATTTCGTAAACTGATGATAACCCCTGAAAGTAGTAATAGCCGCTGAGCCCGATTCCTGAAATCGGAGTCGCACCGTATTTGCTATTAATATCCAGAATATAGTGGATCCCCAGGCGCGAGTTCATCGATGGTACATCCCAAAGAAGCGTAGGCTGAATGGTCATCATCGAGCCTAATGTTTCGTCTTTCACCAGCTCTCCGGCAGTGACGGACGTATTGAACATGGAAAGCTTTGCTCTGAGCATGGGAGCTTGAATTCCCGCTTGCGAAACGATGCCGAACAGTAAGATTAGGACCAAGGTGAAGAATGGTTTCATAGAATATGTTTTTTTCCTCTCTGGTTAGGAGAATGAAATCTGTGGGTCACTTCGTTTAATTTCGCATGTCATGGAGGATATGGAAATGTTTCTGAGACAACTTAAAATGTTGTTCCTTATTCTGTTGCCGGCATTTATTTCTGCCTGCGCCGGAAAGTATTCCATTAAATCCTATCCTCAGGGTTCAAAGATTTACATCAAGGATATACAAACCAACGAAAAAAAACTACTGGGAATTTCTCCGCTGAATATTCAGGAGGAATCGAAGCTCGGTGATGTTTTCTTTTTGATATTTGAAAAGCAGAACTATCGCACTAAAGAAGTGATGGTGAAAGTGAATGAAGGCGAAAGTATTGCGGTGCAAGCTCGCCTGGATCCATTGTCTGACGAGGAAAAGAAAGCGGAAGAGCTGGCTAAGAATGATGAAAAGAAACAGGATCAACCTCCTAAGCCTGAAGATAAAAAAGATAAAAAGATGGATGACCTGCTGGCAGAGCTGGCTGAACTGAAGTTGCGAGTGGCCCTTTTGGAAAACACTTCCTCCTTTTATAAGGATGCATTGTTTTCACCGCGGTTATCGGGAGGAATGCCAACCCAGGATCGTGATCGCAGTGAGAAAGTCGTCGGACTTATTTTTCAAGGTCAAAAAGCGATCATGAAGGGTGACTATCAAAAAGCGTTGTTGGAAGTGGATAAGGCAATCACGATGGACGAATACTCCAACAATGCATGGTTGCTTAAAGGTTCCATCAAGTATTTGCAGAAGGATTTCCAGGGCGCGAAGGTGGCTTGGGAGCGTTGTCTGAAAATTGATCCATACAATAAAGTCGCTTATCAATACCTGTCTGATGTTTATAAACGTCTTGGTATGGAGCCTTTGCCAAAAAGTGGTTCGGAGATGAGATATCCAGCTTCAAATGTTGAGATCGAAAAGCGAAACAGAGAAACACAGGTAAGATGATGTTGAAGCTGTGGGGGATTCTGCTGGTACTTTTCATATCGAGTCCATCCTGGGCGTATCTGACGTCTGATTGGGATGTAAGTTTGGGGCTGACCAGCTTACAATATGATTTCGCGCGCTTGGAGAGTGCCAAATCGCTGGAATCTTCCACCACCTTGGAAGTGAATTACAGTTTGAATAATCCCTCCATCAATACCGCGATGACTTTGTCCTTCATGGAAATCACGGAGGCGGCGGGTTTGCAAATGCCATTCACTCGAATTGCCGTGGGTGCCAGATACTATGTTCTTGGTGTCAATGGCATGCGAACTGTATTGGACAGCAGGACTCAAGCAAAAGTTTGGCGATCCACTCCCTTTGTTGCGATGAACTTCGGCCTCAGTAATCTGGCTGTTGATAAGCTGAATGCGTCCTTACTTGATGTCAGTCTGCGGGGTGGTGTGGAAATTCCGATGATGTCCAATTTGCTCCTGGTGGGGCAAGTGTCGGTGGGAACCAGCTTAACCAGTTCCAGTGATGAAGACAGTGTGAATTATCAATTTATGAATCTTTTCGCCGGCCTGCGCTTTGTTGGCTTTGAGTAATTATGAATAAAGCAAAAGTTTTTGTATCTGGAATTGTTTTGACTGGTCTTGCTGGAATCGGTGGCTACTATTTAAACAAAGCACGGACATCCCCAAAAACGGGCGTGGTTCACCACGACGGGATGGAGATTTTTAAAGCGGCACAGTTGAATGCAGGAATGCAGTTGAAAACGCATTTGGATTCTCCAGTAGGTATAGCCTGGAAAGCTAATGACTTTGCAAAACTGGGTTCCATGTTTGGTTTACAGAAGTCTGTTGCGGAAAACGCATCGTTCTTTCAAGCCAGTATTTATGTTCTTGATGTGACCAAAATGGATTGGAAGCCCGAGGAAAAGAAAGCGTTGCAGGAACTGCAGTCCTCTATTGCTGAATACATAATGGCGAAACGGGAACGACCGGCATTGGGACCGGAAGCCCAGGCATTAAGCTATGCTTCCAAGGTGCTTTTGAAGTTTGATTCGTTGCCGGAAGCAGTCGTGAAGAAGATGTCCGACTACTATTCGGTGGCAACCTCTGAGGGTTTGCGAAATCAGCGTGATATTGTTGGGGAAACCTTGATGCGTATCAGCCCCTTGCCTGAAAAGGGACTTAAGATCATCCGCGAAAAATTGAAATCCAAGAATGACCCCTATCAGGGAATTGTATTGATTGGACAGATGCGGGACGCTCAGGCCGCGGCAGGACTATGGAACGAAGTGGCTGTCGGCTTCGAATCCTTCCCTTCACGGTTTCAGCCCATGATTTTCAAACAACTGGTGATACGTCACTCTATAATCAAATCAGATCTCAGCGGTCATCTTCACCAGCTATTAAAGTATTCCGGTCAGGTGGAGGAAGCTGATGATGCATTTCTTGTCGGAGTACGGGAACTGAATATGACAGAAAAGTATCGCTCGGAAATTCAACTTATATACAATCAGACCCGTTATGCCGCGACAAAAACATTGGCGGTTTCGTTATTGAATAGTTCAGGAGGCGCGAAATGAGGCACGTTATTTTAGTACTCTCGGTTGTTCTGGCTTCATGGGGAGCGCAGGCTCAGTACATCGAGGAAATCGGGTCACTGGAAAATCTGTATGAAATCAGAGCCAGATCTGTATTGAATACGATTCTGCGTCCAACGGAATACACGGTGGTGGTATCTGTGGATTTGGATCGTGATGAACAAAAGCTTAAGGAGTTTCATAAAGAGGCGGAATTGCAGTATCTGCCGGGAATGCCCATGATGGGTGATGTTCCGGTGGCTCCGATGGCGGCCAATAAACTTCATGAAATGAAGGCAAAAACTGAAATCAGTGTGGTCTTGTCACGCAATGTATCCCCTGAAGTGGAAAAAGTGATTCGGGATTTGTTAGTTTCCAAATTGCATTTGGATTCGGCTGTTGGGGATTCGGTGGCCATTCGACGTATCGAATTACCTTTGGATCCGAAGGTCGAGGAACCACCAAAGCAACTTCCAGAGCTTACTTGGAAAACGTGGGTGCTGGTGGTGATTCTTTCGTTGCTGGCCCTTGCGGGATTGATGTTCGGTTTGTGGAAGAGAAAAGCCGCTGATCCGAAAAAAGAGATCAACGAAAATCACGAATATGCCCACCAGGAACCTTTGCCACAGATGGAAAAGGAACCTGTTACAGCAACTCCAGAACCTTCAACGGACGTGGTGCCGGCGGCGGTTTCGGCCAAGCCAGATGAAATGGTCTGGGAGCTTGGTTTGGACAGTGTTCGTCAGCACGTCATTCAGATTGGAACACAATATCCTCAAATGGCATCGCGTGCGATCGCCGAGTATTGTCTTGAAGGTGCTGTTGAAAATACCACTTATCTGATGGACTTTATGGGATGGGATACAGCAAAGCATTTATTTGCAGAAATCCCCGCGATGGCCTGGGCGCGAATGGGACGTTCGGTGAAAGAGCGAAAAGCTGATCCGACGGCAGTACAAATCGAGACCGGTGTGCGGGAAACCTATCGGGCCTTGCTGGGCAGTTACATTGAACATGAAATGGCCGAAGATGAAGCGGGACCATTCAACTTTATCCTGAAGCTTCGCGAGGACCAGCGTTCACAAATCCTGGAAAAGGAAAGCGCTAAGAACATCGCCATCCTGTGTTTGCATGCTCCTTCCGAAGTGACGGCTGGAATTCTGGCCAGCATTGATAGCGAGAAAAAAGTCAGAGTCATGGGAGAGCTTTCCCGCATAGAAAAGATTCCGCATGATGTTTTGCAGTCAGTGATTCAGGCCTTCAAACAGCGT
Organism: Bdellovibrio sp. HCB288; assembly: GCF_047305935.1. GTDB lineage: Bacteria > Bdellovibrionota > Bdellovibrionia > Bdellovibrionales > Bdellovibrionaceae > Bdellovibrio. The sequence continues at coordinate 639,974 of NZ_CP178619.1, read as the reverse complement.
GTGAGTGAGACGCGCCTGAAGCCAGAACCCAAAGTGCATGGTGCCACTGTTCTTGCAAAAGTTATCCGTGGCATGAGTCCGGAAGAAGAAGTGAACATGCTGACCATGTTCGCAGCTGAAAATCCCGAAGAGCTGGAGAGAGTGCGTCGTTCGATTTTAATATTTGATGACGTGTCCCTGGTGCCTCAGGACATTCTTGCTGAAGTCCTTGGACTTTATGAAGTGGAAGCGCTTTATGGAGCCTTCTTCCGCACACAGCGAGCGCTGATGGTCGCAGCCCTCAATGCGCTTCCCGAGAAAAAATCAATGATCCTGGAACGCGAATTGAGCGATATGCCCATGATTCCGTCCCAGAAGCTTTCAGCCGAAACTCGCCGAAGTATCTGTCAGCGAGTTGAGACAATTTTGGAATATCGTTCGATCAGCATGACCGATCTTATTGATGGAGCTGTGAAAGTTACCAAGATTCGCGCAAATGAAGGCTGACAAAGGTGATGTCATCGGGTTGTTCGATTCCAGCGGTGAAATCGGCAATCCGTTTGGCAATTTGATCGTGAATGCCTCGCTGTGAGCCTTTCGTCGAAGCATCTGCTGCAAGTTTAAACACAGTCCGTTCGGCGAAGGCCTCGCCCTTTTCATTGATTGCATCGGTCAAACCATCTGTATATGCAAACAGAGTTTGTCCTGTTTTGAATTCCACAGAAGCCTCTTCATAAGCGGATGATTTTTCGTGCCCAAGCCTTTTTCCATTCACATCTCCTAAAAGAGTGATATCGGACTTTTTCACCTTCCGACCTTCTTCGGTCAGCGGCAGAAGAAGGGGTGGTTCGTGACTGGCATTTGCATAAGTCAGCTTTCCGCTTTTTAAATCTATGGTGGCGGCAAAAGCGGTCATCATTTTTTCACCTTTGGCGACGTCACAAAGAACCTGATTGATTCGGGTCAGGGTTTTACCCGGGCTCCAGACTCCTTCTTCAACAGTCAGGGAAAGGATGGAGCGGGTGGCTGCGGTGATAAGAGCCGCGGGAACACCGTGGCCGGTGGCATCTCCGATGAAGACAAAGATCTTGTCTTCAGTGCAGTTGTGAAACCAAAGATCACCTCCGCATTCGGAGGCGGGATGATAGTAGCCTTTGAGTGAGTACGCATCCGTTTCGACCTTCATTTTGGGTAGGAGTGTGGTTTGGACTTCCTTGGCCGTCTCCAGCTCGGCTTGCATACGAGCTTTTTCCTGTGTCTGCTGAAGAAGGCCCTCAATTTTGCCCTGCATGGAATTGAACACCTTTGCCATCTGTCCGATTTCGTCATTGTTGGCAATTTTCAAAGGTTTTGCAGATCCGTTCTTGGAAAACTCATTCATGGCATTGTTTAAACGCAGCAGATTTTGGGTCAGGCTGTCGATCGATATGAACACGGCAATCAACCCGATCAGCAAAATGATGAAGCTGGCGAGTAGCGTTTTATTCATGATTGAATCAAGTACCGAGAAAATGCTCTTCTTATCAAAGACCTCGAAAACGAAAACATCCAGATGGGGGAGTTTCTTAAAAGAGATCAGATGCGGTTTTCCGCCAATTTCAATGTCTTTCACGCCGCTGCTATTTTGTTGAAAGATACTTTTAATGCTTGGGGTGACGCCACTTAATTCGGCTTCCATGGAAGCGGGGAACCACCATTGGCCGGCTTTTTCGTTGTAAAAGCCGGCCTCGTTGCGCGCCTGTAGATTCTTAAAGAAGGGGAAGGTTAAGTTCGCATAAACCCGGAATACTCCCTGGCGAAATAGCACGCGCAGTTTGTTGGGAGACTGCACATCGCTTTCCACAATCATCTCGTTCTCGGTTAAAGCGGCCAGTCGATTAGAGACATTTTCCGGGGTGGAAATATGTGTTCCGAGAGCGTCCATTAGACGCAGTGGGAAACCATCTTGTTGGACGAAAATGGCAATATCACCCCAATTTTGGGTTGTCGCCAAAGCTTTCACCTGGGCAGGGAACTGCTGTGTGGAGGCATCAAAAAGTTGAAGTGCGGAACGAACCCGGTCAAAACTTGTTTGGAAATCCTGATTAAAAGTTTGGCTGAATCCGTCAACTCTCTCGAGGGCATTGGCGTAGACGTAGGATCTTTTATCAGAGAGAAAAGTCTCGCGATTTAGAAAGAAGATCGTGCCCGAAGAGACGATCAAAAGAATAGAAACGATCAAAAGAAATTTAACTTTTAAAGACATCCAGATTCTCCGCAGGTTCAAATAGGGAACCTTGCAAAGCCATCATGAAAGATCATTGTTCTTTTGCAAATAAAAAAAAAGCCCACAGTTTTTCCAACTGTGGGCTTTTGAAGCTTCAATTTCGTTTAGAAATTACTTCGCTGCTTTCAAATGACGGTCGATGATGTCTTTGAATTCAGAGAATGGGTATGCGCCACGAAGGGATACGCCATTGATCAAGAAACCTGGAGTGCCAGAGAAGTTGAATTTTCTAGCTTCTTCCATGTCTGCATCTACGATCTTAGTAACTTTTTCGGATTTAACATCAGTTTCAAGACGTTTCATGTCCGCGCCAACTTTTTTAGCAGAATCTTTCAAGAAAGCTTCTTTTTTAGTGCGTAGTTCGCCTTGGTTTTCGAAAACGATGTTATAGAATTTTTCAGCTTTTGCATGGTCTTGCATTGCAATAGCTTCGAAGTAACGAGCTGCTGGCATTGCAAGTGGATGGAAATCCAATGGCAAGTGCTTAAGGACAACGCGTACATCTTTAGGGTAAGCTTTCATAACTTCAGCAACAGTCGCGTGACCTTTAGCGCAGTATGGGCACTCGAAGTCAGTGTATTCAATGATAGTTACTTTTGCATCTTTAGGGCCAAAGATAACGCGGCCGTCTTCGATGTTAGGTTTCAAAGGGCTTGCGAACTCTTCGTCACGCTTTTTGCCTTCTTCTGCCATTGCTTTTTCTTGAGCTTTCTTTTGCGCACCTTGAGCTGCTTTGTTCACCACTTCGATGAATTGCTCAGGGTCTTTTTCGATTGCTGCGAAAACGATGCTTGGATCTTTTTCTACTGCTTCTTTAAGTTGTTTTGCAGATGGAGCACAGTTCACTAGGGAAAGTGCCAATGCAGAAACTGCTACTAGTTTAAATGCTTTCAATGTCGCCTCCATAAAGGATTAATTTGTTAAATCTCAAAAGCCCTCCCATTGTGCCATGTTTTTTGACTGATGGAAGGAAAAAAACCCGCACTTTAGTCCTGTACCCAAATCTTGCCGTGCTGCATGAAGTGATTGGACTTGCGTGAAGTTTCCGTGTGTTTAGACTGGAAACTATGAAAACAACAAATTTTATTTTAGCAACATTCGTGACCGCATTTTGCATTAACGCACAGGCTGCTCTGATTGCCAACTACGCAACTCTGGCCACCAAAGATCTTGATCAGATGAATGAGCTCATCAACGAAAAGATCCAGGAGTCCGAGGAGATGGCAGATGAGAAGTACATTCCTTTGAAGGAAGCCCTTCAAGCGGTGTTTTCCCGCCCGGATGGCACCGATGACATGATTGATAAGGTCGTGGGTCCTTTGCGCACCAAATTGGACGAGTTGGACCAATGGGAAAATGCCATGACGATTCTTGTGGATGAAGCGGTGGATGCTTTGAAGAATCCAAAAGGTGTGAAGCCTGTTGTTCAAAACACTTATGCTGTCTTTTTGGAAAACTACGTTGCAGAAGCAAAACCTTATGCCAAAAAAGGTGGTTTTGAGCGCAAGCTTCTGGAGAAAATCCGCGACGCAAAAATTGAAATGACCAAAGAGGCAAAAAATGAGCGCAGCCTTCGTGGCATGAAGGTGGGGGATTCTCCATCATCTTTGGCAAAGCGCGTGCTTGAACAGAGCCCTTTGGAGCGCCCAGAGGCGCCTAAAGCTGAGAAGAAGAAAAAGAAGTAATCAATCCGCCGGTTAAATGTGAAATTCCCCTCGGGAGTTCGACAAAAACCGGCAAAATTTTCCCTCGACCGGACTGGCCTCTGGTACTTTCTGACCAGAGACCAGCGTCAAACAAAAGACCTCCTCAAGTCTCCGAAAATCGCCTCAAATTGACTCAAGTTCTAACGAACTCCTACCGATAGAAACAACAGGTAATAGGGGGCAGGATGCTCTCCGCTTTGATCTCGCAAATCAAGGTGCAAGCAGATGGAGGATTCGATGTTTCTTCAAGGCGATTTGCAAATTATGTTTGATGCACTATACGCAGTGGGTGCTATTGATCCGGTTCTTAAGCTCGATTGGGCTGAAGTAACCAAAGAGATGATGGCTAATCCCAATTTGTTGAGTGATGCATTCCAAAGCATTAATGGCTGCCGTGGAAACAAAGACCTTCTTATCCAGAAGCTGCACATGATGGATCAAAAGTCCGTAAGTTATATCGCTATGGAGGTCGCTCGTGAGTTTTGTGAATTCCAAGACCGTAAAGATTTGCACTAGTCTTGTAACGGCATTTCTGATCACCAGCGTGGCAAATGCATGGGAAGTGGATTTTTCTCGTCGTCAGGTTGATTTCAACAAAGTGACGAATGAGGATCGCCTGCCTGCAAGCATCAAAGAAGATCAATCCGTGAGCATTCTGGGTAAAGTGTTCGACTCGGTCGAGCCGGCTCAGGATATCGTTATCATGAACACAGACAAGGGCTTCGTGCCAGAAACTGTGCGCTTGAAAAAGGGCAACAGCTATCGCATTCACGTGGTGAACGTGAATGGTAAAGAAAAAAATGTCAGCTTTGTGTTGGATGCTTTTTCTGAACATCACAACACGGTCTTTGGTGAACAAAAAACTTTCAACGTGATGCCAAAAACTGACGGAATTTTTTCTTACCAATGTCCGGAGACTGCGGTTCAAGGCAAATTCATTATTTATTCGGACACGAATTCTGCACCTGGTGGCAGAAAACCGGCGTCCAACTAACCTGATTGGTGCATCCATGTCGGATCAGTCGAACGTTTTCAAACAGACGATTCAACAGAACCTCGGTCCTGTTTTAAAGTACCTCGATGATCCGGGTGTATCCGAAATTCTTGTTAACGGTCCTCATGAAATTTTCGTAGAGCGCAAAGGTAAACTCGAGAAGGTGGCTGAAAAGTTTCCGACGGAGGATGATTTGCGCGCGGCTGTGAACTCCATTGCCCAATCAGTGGGCCGTCGTATCAATGACGAGAATCCACGACTGGATGCGCGTTTGCCGGATGGTTCGCGTATTGCGGCGGTGATTCCGCCGATGTCACGCAAGGGAACGACGCTGTCGATTCGTAAATTTACGAGCACGAAAATCACTTTCAACGATTACATTAAAATGGGCACAATCTCAGAGGACGGCGCGCGCTTTTTGGATATCGCGATGTTTCTGGGAAAAAACATTATCGTGAGTGGTGGTACGGGCTCCGGTAAGACGACGTTATTGTCGTTGTTGTGTTCGCGCATTCCCAAGGGTCAGCGTGTGTTGATCATCGAAGACTCGTCAGAGTTGCAGGTCGATTATGAACACTTGGTGATGTTTGAGACCCGCATGGCCGATGCCCAGGGCAAAGGCGAAGTGAGTATCAAGGACCTGGTGAAGAGTGCTCTGCGTTTGCGTCCGGATCGCATCATCGTCGGGGAGGTTCGCTCGGGCGAAGCTCTGGAACTTTTGAATGCGATGAACACGGGTCACAAGGGTTGTATGGGGACGGTTCACGCCAACTCGCCGGAAGATGCGATTGTCCGTTTGGAAGCATTGGCTCAGGGCGGGGACGGCAAGATCAGCGAGCGCGCTTTGCGCCAGCAGGTCTCATCGGCCATTGATTTGATCGTGCAAATCTCCCGTTACGGTGATGGCTCGCGTCGAATTGGAGCAATAAGTGAAGTCCGTGGTTTCCTGCCAGATGGTTCATATGACGTAGTGCCTATCTTTGAATTAGGTCGTTTGGTGCGCCGTCCCGACGGAGCGCTCGAGGGCAAACTCGAGTCCACGGGCAACGTCCCAACGTTTATGGACGAAATAATCGATAACAAGCTCCCTTTCCCAAAATCCAAGTTCCAAAAAGCAGCCTAATCCGCCTTCGCGAAAGCTTCGGCGGACAAGTCCGCGCGAATTCACGACGCGTCGCGCGTCCAAAAGGCGCCAGCCGGTTTTTGGATGCGCACTGCGCCAGTGAGTTTTGGTATAATATAGTTATTTCAATGGCTTTGCTTTTGGGCTAAGACTTTTTCGTGCACTTTAGTTGTAAGATTTCCAACTCAGTTTTGACGGTTCTAGAAGAGCAGGGTGAAGACCTTACGCCGCTCTATGAACAAGTTCATTTGTCAGTTGAACTGTTGCGAGATTCTTCTTACTGGATCAGCGCTCCGGACATGGAGCAATTCCTTGAAATGTGTTTGCGACTTCCGCTCAAAAAAGATTGTGATGTGCTGACTCGTGCCGGACACAACGGACCGGAACTTCGTGCGTGGGGAGTGCTCGACAGCGTTCTGCGCATGATGCCTCGTCCGCAGGAAATCTTTAATCAGCCTGAACAGTTTTTGTCGTATTTCATTTCTCCAAAACCACCGATCGACAATCTTCGTAAAGACGAAGTCAGCATCTCTTTCGATTTGCCACTTCCGGCGGAGCAGTATCCGTTGGTGACGACTTACTTGAAGGCAGCGTTTGAGTCGTTGCCAGTTTATGTCGGTCAACCCTTGGCGAAGTGCGAATGGTCCGGCATTACATTGAAATTAAGCTGGGCAACTCAGCAGCAGACAATCTTCACGGAAAACGAAACTGTCGGTCATCAGGTGAGTCCTGATTTGTTCCAAAGTTTGTTGAACGATTTGCAGCGCACTCAGCGCGAGCGCGAGGATCTGCAAAAATACGTTGGCGATCTTGAGGACAAGATTCGTAATTTCGAAAAACAAAGACAGCAGCAGGCGGCACAAGCTGAAGCTGTGGATGTCGCTGACAGCCGTGGCTCACTGATTCCTCACGAAGGGGCACTGTCAAACCTAAGCTTCGACGTGGAGTCCCCGGCGTATTCGTTGAATCAAAATCTGGCCCGTATGCATGACTACATGGTGCGCGCTCAGCAATTGATCACTATGCTTGCTTCCCAAGGGAAAACAAATCCTGCAGTGAAGGAAGCCATGAGACGTGTGGATTGGGAATTCGTAAAAACCGAATACCCACGCACCGTTTTCAATTCCATGGAACTAGTAAAAAAAATGAACTCTAAGCATTCCGAGAAAGAAGGTACTCATCATGTCTGAAATCATCAGTGTCGTAGCTCGTGAAATTCTTGATAGCCGTGGTAATCCAACGGTTGAAGTTGAAATCGGCACAGCGGATGGCAACATCGGTCGCGCCGCAGTTCCATCAGGTGCATCCACTGGTGCCCATGAAGCTTGTGAGCTTCGTGATGGCGACAAAAACCGTTACGGCGGTAAAGGCGTTTTCAAAGCCGTGGATAACATCCGTGAAAAAATCGCTCCAGAAATTCTGGGCCTTCAAGCGACTGAACAAGTTTACCTTGATAAAGTTCTTCGTGAAATCGACGGAACTGAAAACAAAACCAATCTTGGTGCGAACGCGATCCTGGGTGTTTCATTGGCTGCTGCGAAAGCCGCTGCTGCTGACGTAAATCTTCCATTGTACCGTTACATCGGTGGCTCCCAAGCTTGCCGCTTGCCGGTTCCTTTGATGAACGTATTGAACGGTGGCGCGCACGCGAACAATGGTCTTGATATTCAGGAATTCATGATTGTTCCAACAGTGAACAACTCATACGCTGAGTCTCTTCGTGCGGGTGCTGAAATCTTCCACGCTCTTAAAAAGATCCTGGGCAAAAAAGGTTTGACGACAGCAGTGGGTGACGAAGGTGGTTTCGCTCCGAAGTTGGGCAGCAATCAAGAAGCTTTGGACTTGATCATGAACGCGATCGTTGATGCTGGTTATGATCCAGGTCAAAACGTGTTCTTGGGCTTGGACGTTGCTGCAACTGAAATGTACAAAGACGGCAAATACCAGTTCGATGGCAGCTTGATCACGCCAAATGAACTTTTGAAAGTGTACCAAGGCTGGGCAGAGAAATACCCATTGATCACTATCGAAGACGGCTTCTCTGAAGACGACTGGGATTCATGGGTGAATGTCACTGCAGCTATGGGCAACCAAATGCAATTGGTGGGTGACGATTTGTTCGTAACTAATCCTAAACGTTTGCGTATGGGTCTGGAGAAAAAAGCTGCGAATGCATTGCTGGTGAAAGTAAACCAAATCGGTACTTTGACTGAAACTTTCGAAGCTGTGAGCTTGGCTCAAAGAAACAAATACAAAACTGTGATGTCTCACCGCTCTGGTGAAACAGAAGACACATTCATTGCAGATCTAGCGGTAGCCTTGGGTTGCCAACAAATCAAAACCGGAAGCTTGTGCCGTTCTGAGCGTATCGCTAAATACAACCAGTTGCTAAGAATCGAAGAAGATCTAGGCGGTATGGGAGTATACTGGGATAAAGCCGCCTTCCGCTAAAAGGTACGCCGTACCTTTTTGAAATGCGATGCAAAACCAGAATAAAAAAAGCCACTCGAAGGAGTGGCTTTTTTTATTTGGTGAATTAACCAGCAATCATTTCAGCGATTGCAGTCCCATTCCCTCGCCAGCGAAGCGAGCGAGGTCAAAGGACGCCCAAAATTCTACCGAGAACTCGGGCCACTCCCCAAGGCCGACAGGCAGTGGACAGAAGGACCAACGATCTGGACTACCCAGCTACCCAAAGCAAATTTAGACTTTTTGTATGTCTTATAGTCGTTTTGCCGTAGGTCTTCGCCGTTTACTAAATCACCCTGGAAGAGTTGCATTTATCTGCATGATTATCTTCGGGGTTTCTATCGTATTGAATGGCAATCTATGGCGCCTATGGGGTTTGCATCGTGATTTTGACAGAATTAATGTCGAAATTAATGATAGCAAAAAAGCCACAGTGGAACTTACAGCACAGTTGAAGCAAGCCAAAGATCCAGCTTTTATTGAGCGACAAGCCAGAGACAAATTAGACCTAGCTGGCGAGCACGATTTAGTTTTCGTTTTTCCTGAACAGTAGAGTAACGCGAGTAGTTATTTGATGTCGCTCCGGTATACTAGCAATAGTATCTCAGCTCTAAATACTTTTTATTTAAAAGTAATACCGGGGGGTTACCCTTATGATCGAAAATCAAAATGAATGGAATAGAGACAGTCTTCGTGCGCTTCGCCTTCGTCTTGGCTGGAGTCGCTCGGACATGGCTCGCAGACTAAAGTGTGCTTTGACAGACATTGAAACATGGGAAGAAGGCAACGGAGAGTTGTTGTTCAACCCGCAAATCAAAGGCGAATTGGCCTTGATCAACCGTCAAGCTGACGAGGCTTCTGACGAAGTTCGCTTCACACCTGCCTGTGAGAATGAGTGCGATAAAAATGCACTTTCTCAAGTGGATTTCTCTCGCGTCAAAGCGGATCTAGAGTAATCGAATAATCGACAATCCAACTCTCCCGTTGTAGGTTTTTTAATCTGCAAAACCGGGAGAGTTCTATGAAAAAAATCTACCTTATTGATGTCAGCTCGATGTTCTTTCGCGCCTTCTTCGCGATCCGACAACTGACATCCCCAAAGGGAATGCCCGTCAACGCCATCTACGGTTTTATCTCCATGATCACAAAGCTCATGAAGGAAGAAAAACCCGAGTACATGGTGTTTTGTTATGACCGCAAAGAGCCTTCATTCAGACACGAAATGTACGATGACTACAAAGCGCATCGCACGGAAATGCCCGAAGACCTGGCGGTGCAGATTCCTTACATCAAACAGCTGGCAGATATTATGGGAATTCCTGCGTTGGAGATTCTAAGTTATGAGGCCGATGACATCATTGGAACTCTGACAAAGGTTGGTAAAAAGAACGGCGTTGAAGTCGTCATCGTCAGTGGTGATAAAGACTTCGGTCAATTGATTGAAGACGGCGTGATTCTTTACGACACAATGAAGGATCATCGCTATAACTCCCAAGGCGTTTTTGAAAAATGGGGAGTACGTCCTGATCAATTCATCGACTACCTAGCCATCGTTGGAGACACATCCGATAACATCCCGGGTGTTAAGGGCGTTGGTGAAAAAGGTGCGATCAAACTTTTAGAACAATTCACTCACCTTGAGGACATCTACGAAAATATCGATAAAGTCGAAAGCAAAAGCGTTCGCCAAAAATTGATTGATGCCAAAGAGATGGCTATTTTGAGTAAAAAACTTGTGACCATCGCGACTGAAATCCCGGTGGATCATAACATCGAGTCCTATCGTCTGCGTCCACGCAAGGATGAGGAACTTCGTGCTTACTTGCGCGAGTTCAATTTCAAAACCTTCGAAAAAAACCTGTTTGGCGAGGCTGGCGGAGCAGCACCGTCAGCCGCTCCGATGACTTCTGCGGAAGCCGGCAAAGCATACTACTCGGCCGCAGCGAAACCAGCTGCCGCTCCAGATGCATTGGCAACTCCCATGCTGGCGGATCATCAGACCAAAGAGTTCAATGAAAAGACGTTATCCACAAAAGAACTCGCAGGAATGTTTGCCGAAGGACAGCCACTATGGGGTTTCCATGATGCCCGTGGCGTTTTCATTGGTACTGACAATGACATCATTTCAGTTTCAGATTCTGAATTCCTGGGTAAGTTGACCGATACCTTCAAAGTGCAATGGAAAGGCTACGATCTTAAGGATTTGTGGCACAAAATTGGTGCTAAGAATCCAAGCGCGGACTGGGATTCCATGCTGGCGGCTTACGTATTGAAAGCAGCCGATGCTTCTGATTTTTCAAAAATTTATGAAAAACACATGGGTGAAGCCCTTCCAGAAATGGCAACACCTTCCCAGTTGTACAATGCTCAATTGCACCTGGCGAAAACTTTGGACAAAAAACTTCACGAGCTTCACGGTGAAAAAGTTTATCGTGAACTGGAATTGCCGTTGGTGAAAGTTCTATTGGCCATGGAAAACCTGGGCATTCGTATCGACACCGATCTATTGCATAACCTAAGCAAAGAGCTTGAAGGCGAAATCGCAGTTCTTGAAAAACAAATCCACGAACTTGCAGGGGAGTCCTTCAATGTAGGCAGCCCGAAACAATTGGGCGTGATCCTGTTTGAAAAACTGGGCTTGCCCGCAGGTAAGAAAACCAAAACAGGTTACTCCACAGGGGAAGATGTTCTGGAAGGCCTGGATCATCCGATTGCAAAACAGGTTTTACAATGGCGTGAACTTTCAAAACTAAAATCCACCTACGTGGATGCTTTACCTGTGATGGTTCAAGAAAAAGATGGTCGTGTTCATACCAGCTTCAACCAAGCCCTAACCACGACGGGACGCCTTTCCAGCACGTCGCCAAATTTACAGAACATTCCCATCCGCACTCAGCGCGGTCAGTTGGTTCGTAAAGCCTTCATTGCAAATCCAAGAATGAAGTTACTGTCGGTGGACTACTCGCAGATCGAACTAAGAATTTTGGCCCATATTTCTGAAGATCCAAATCTATGCAAAGCCTTCGCCGAAGACTTGGACATCCATGCTGCGACAGCGGCAGAGATTTTCAACATTCCACTTAGCGAAGTAAACGCAGAACACCGTCGTACAGCAAAGGCCGTGAACTTTGGTATCGCGTACGGACAGGGTGCATTCGGTCTGGCTGAAACTTTGGGGATTTCCAGAACCGAAGGTAAGGATATTATCGATCGTTATTTCACACGCTTTAAAAACGTTCGTGACTATATCGAAAATACGGTCAAGATCGCCCATGAAAAAGGTTACGTGGAAACTTTGTTCGGTCGCAGACGTTACATCGATGAACTTCAATCCGGAAACGCCATGCTGAAAAAATTCGGCGAACGCGCCGCCATCAATGCCCCGATTCAGGGAACAGCCAGTGACCTGGTTAAAAAAGCCATGATCGAAGTCCATAAGACAGTGCCAGTGCGCATGCTATTGCAGGTGCATGACGAATTGATCTTCGAAGATTTCGCAGACAACCTGGAGAAAATCACTCCGCAGTTGGTGAGCATCATGGAAAACGTAGCGCAGCTGCGCGTTCCTCTAAAGGTGAACTACTCCATCGGCAACAACTGGGACGAAGCCCACTAAATTGGCCTTGGCCGGTTATTTGTTTGCTTTAAGGCTGTATGCGAGACGCCAAGAGCGAGGCGGAAGAAGTCGAAAAGCCTTCGACATAGTTATCAAGAAAATCGAAGGCTTTGAGAGTTTGATCCAGAAAGTATAGCTATTGGGTTTCCCAGCCCACCACGCGGCCGCCTTCGAAGTATACGAAGCGGACTTCTTTGCGATAGCCCGAGGAAGTGGATGTCTGGCGTTCATAGCGCCAGCGTTCGTTTCTGTATAGGGGATTGCCCGACACATCGATGCCCACGGGCTCGCCCCAGGATTTTTTAACATACTCCTGCGGCATACCGATCGCGATGTCCTGGGTTTCAACCAAGCCTTTCATTTCGGCTTTTGGTGCTGTTGAGCGACTCCAGATTTTATTCTTATTGATCCAAGCTTGGCGGCCTTCGATGGAAGGAATGGACAGGAATTCCATTTTTTCGGCATCGGATTCCAGCCAAGGCAGGATGCGGGAATATTGTTCTTTTTCTTTGTTGGAGTGAAGCTTGCGCTCCATTTGGCGGACTGTTGTGCGATCTTGGATGTCCTGAATGTCACTGGCATTCAAGTTCCCTGGATCCTTGCCTAATTCATAAGCTGTTTGGCGGGCTGAACGATCGCGCATGATGTCCCGGGAATCCTGGGTGTAGTCAGAGGATCCATAGCCGCTGGAGGCGGATCTTTGCAAATTTGTACAAGCTGACAATGAAAGGCCCAAAACAGACACTGCAAACAATACTTTCATGCGTGAACTCCTAAGGTTTCATTGTAGGGGATAAGGGCCTGATTATAAATTGTTCTTGCGAGAGTTTTGGTTCTTTTCTTACAATCGTCTTGGGAGCATTTATTGGCAGACAATGAAAACAAGACTAAAGTAGAGGCTCAGAAACCTGAGGGGGCTCCAGAGGAAGAAAGTTCAGAAGAACTTTTATCTTTGGATTCCTTGGATTCTATTTTGGAAAAAGAAGATCCGGAATTTGCCAAGTCGTTGCAGACGATCGGTCCGGATGATCCCTCGAATCCCATTGTCATTGAAGAATCCGATCTGGAGTACAAGCTTGCTGATGAAGTGAAGTATTGGGAACGGCAGGATGGCTGGCGTAAAAAGCTGGTGAAGTTTTTGCCATTCATCCCGCGCATTAGTTACTTCATTCGCTTGCAGCACATGGCACTGCGCTTGAGCTGGCGCAAATTCAAAGAACAGGCAATTCAGTTCTTAAAAAATCTGGGACCGAATCTGAAGCAGGGGATCGGAAATCTGATCGCGGGTTTGAAATCCTGGATTGGCAATCTGGTCACGACGATTAAAGGCTTTTCGGTTGTTCAAAAGATCGGTTTGGCGTTTCTGGTGGTGGCAACCGGTGTGGGCGGAGTGGTTCTTTATAAGATAGCCACGAACAAGCTGATTCCGGCTCATGAAGAATTATTTTTGCCGACACTCGAGGAGTGGGCGGATAAGAAAGAGATTTATCAGGCCGATCAAGTGGAGCCATTTTACGACTCCACTCGTGTCGCTCAGAATATTTTTAGCACGCAGCGAATTTTTGCCAACGTTAGGAAATCCTCACAGTCAGGCCCGAACCCGATGGCCGCTCTGGAGTTTTTCGTAGAGGGCACGGATGCAGATGTGGTCGTTGAGATCAAAGACCGCGAGCCTGAAGTGAAGGATTTGTTTTTAAGGACAGTTGAAGAGTTTACTTATGATCAACTGTCCTCGGCCGAAGGCAAACAGATGTTGTGCGAAAGACTTCGCAAAGAAATCAATAAGATCCTGACCAAAGGCAAAGTGCGCAGGATCTTCTTTAAAACGGCTGTGATTAAGCCTTAAAGTTATCAATCTGAATATTGTAGTACTTCAGGCGGTCATGCAAAGTCGATTTTGGCATGCCCAAGTCAGCAGCTGTTCGACGTTGATTACCGCGATTCGCCGTCAGACGTTTAATGATCATCTGTCTTTCGATCTCTTTGATCACGGGAATATCATTGCTGACTTCAGCTTCGGCCGGCGTTAGCAGGGTTTTATCCAGCAGCTTTTCGATGTGCTTTTCCTCGATGTGTTCGCGCGGATAAAGGGCTGCGGTTCTGCTGACCAGGTTTTTTAACTCACGAATATTTCCCGGCCATGGATGTTTTTTTAGACGGACAATGGCTCCGTGGGAAAAGCGCACCCGCATTTTCTTCGCAAACGTATATAGCAAGTCATCAAAGTCCTCCATGCGGTTTACCAACGCCGGCGGTGTGACGGTGACGACATTCAGACGGAAATAAAGATCTGAACGGAAAGCGCCCTGACGGATTTTTTCAGGAAGACTTTGGTGAGTGGCGGCAATGATGCGCACGTCTGTTTTGATATTCTTATCGGCACCGACTGGGCGGATTTCGCCGTTTTCCAAGGCGCGCAAAAGTTTTGCCTGCAGCGAATAAGACAAATCACCGATTTCATCCAAAAACAAAGTACCTCCGCGAGCGGCCTCAAAGGCACCTTTACGGTCAGAGATAGCGCCGGTGAAGCTGCCCTTCACGTGACCAAACAATTCACTTTCGATCAGGGTTTCACTCAAGGCACTGCAATTCACGCTTAGAAAATTGGCGTTTTTGCGAGCGCTGGCATTGTGCAATGCTTGGGCAATAATGTCTTTGCCGGTGCCTGATGGTCCAAGAATCAAAACCGGAAACTCGGTGTCGGCAACATTGCGCAGACTTTGTAGTTCTTCATTCCAAACTTCGTTTCGGCTTTTAAGTGGGAATTCAGAAGTTGTTTGAGAGGATTCAAAGGTAAAGAAAAGTTCCTGAGTGCCAGCGCGGATAAGATCGCCCTCCTGAAGGATGGCTTCCATGATACGGGCATTGTTAACATAGGTTCCTTGAGTGCTGCGCAGATCGCGAATGTAATAGGTTTGTTCGCGGCGTTCGATACGGAAGTGTCTTTCGGCGACGTCGTCACCGTGGATTTGGATCTGACATTGAGCGTCTTTGCCGATCGTCAGAAATTCGCTGACTTGATAAGTTTTCGGGTTTTCACCCATCAGTTTTAGAAAAGCTTGATTCATATTGGTTATCTCCTTGGCAGCAGTCCAAAAGCAAGGGTGTTGCCACCGTCAGCTCGAATTAAAACGACTCTCATGGCAATTTGGGACTTATAATGTACTGAGCCTAAGATCTCAGTCTTAGAATTGAGAATTGAGAAACTCCTTAAGAATTGGTAGCCTACGTTATGCCAAAACAGATCAGATTCATTAAAAGTGCAGTTGTCGAAAAGGACTACCCAGTCCATTCTCTTCCTGAAGTAGCCATTGCAGGCCGATCCAACGCCGGAAAAAGTTCCTTCATCAATGGTCTTGCGACCAATAAGATCGCCAAAGTCAGTTCCACGCCGGGTAAAACTCGCCTGTTGAATTTCTTTGATGTCGCGGCAACTTTTGTTTTGGTGGATATGCCAGGATATGGATTTGCGGCGCGCTCAGGTGATGAGATTCGCGACTGGCATAAAATGATCGAGACTTACCTCTCTGCTCGTGAAAGTCTGGCGGGATTGATTCTGGTAATGGATATTCGCAGATCCTGGTCCGAGGACGAAGAGCTTCTTCGTCGCTTCTCTGAAACTCAGGGCTTTCCTTTGGCAGTGGTTTTGACAAAGGCTGATAAAATGTCCCGTTCGCAAATGCTTCAGGCGATTGCCAAGCTAAAAAAAGAAACCGGGTTAAGTGCCGTGTTTGGAACTTCGGCGATTAAGAAAACCGGCCAGGAAGATGTCGAAGACTATATCTATAAGAACTGGATCAAATAAATGAAAATCGTCGGTGTCATTCCAGCACGATTTGCCTCGACACGTTTTCCGGGAAAGCCACTGGCGATGCTGCAAGGGCGTCCTATGATTCAATGGACCATCGAAGGTGCCCGAAAATCCAAACTGCTGACCGATCTGATTGTCGCAACAGATGATGAGTTGATCAAAGGTGCTGCCGAGGACGTGGGTGCAAAGGTCGTAATGACCGACAGCCATCTTCCATCAGGCAGCGATCGTATTCATGCAGCCATCAAAGGTATCGATTGCGATGTCGTGGTTAATATCCAGGGTGACGAGCCATTGGTGACAGGCGAACTGATTGATCGTCTGGCTCAGGTGTTTGTCGATGAACCAAAGATGGACATGGCAACATTGGCTCATCCTATTTCTGAAGAAGAATTGCAGAACCCGAACTCTGTCAAAGTCGTGATGAACATCAACGATGAAGCCTTGTACTTCAGTCGCTTTCCAATGCCGTACTCCCGCATGAAGGCGAATGAGATGGGCGACTATTCAGGATGTCTGAAACATATCGGAATGTATGCTTACTCCAAAGAGTTTCTGAAAGAGTTCTGTGAGGCTCCGCAAGCATTGATAGAGCGTGCGGAAAGTCTGGAGCAATTGCGTGCCCTTTATTTGGGCGCAAAAATCAAAGTCGTACGTGTAAAAGAAGCCAGCATCGGGGTGGATACTCCCGAGGATCTGGAAAAGTTGGAAAAAATTTTAAGTCAGAGGAAATAATGGCAAAAAAATCAAATACCAAATCAACAGCTGTGAAAGCGACCAAGAAAACTGTCGCGACCACAAAAGTTTCAACTGCGAAATCCACTAAAACTTCACTGAAGCAAAAATTCATTTTTGTTACGGGCGGGGTGGTTTCCTCCATCGGTAAGGGTCTTACTGCGGCAAGCTTGGGTGCTTTGCTGGAGGCTCGTGGACACAAAGTCACAATCATGAAATTCGATCCGTACTTAAATGTGGATCCAGGCACAATGTCTCCGTTTCAACACGGAGAAGTCTATGTGACTGAAGATGGCGCAGAAACGGATTTGGATTTGGGTCACTACGAGCGATTTACATCTGCTGTGATGAATCGCTCCAACTCTGTTTCAACAGGTCAGATCTATGATACGGTTATCGCACGCGAACGCCGTGGTGACTATCTGGGTGGAACTGTGCAGGTGATTCCGCACATCACAGAAGAAATCAAAGCGCGCATTTATGAAGCTGCTCAAGGCAGTGAAGTTATTCTGGTTGAAATCGGCGGGACAGTGGGGGATATCGAATCCCAACCATTCCTTGAAGCCATTCGACAAATGCGCATCGATGTGGGGATGGAAAACTCTGTCCTGGTTCACGTGACCTACGTTCCTTACATTGCGGCGGCTGGTGAGTTGAAGTCCAAGCCGACTCAGCACTCGGTCAAAGAACTTCGTATGCTCGGCCTGCAGCCGGATTTCCTGGTTTGTCGCAGTGAAAAACATATTGATGATAACCTTAAAGGTAAAATCGCTTTGTTCTGTTCGGTACAGCCAAATCATGTAGTGGCTGCTCAGGACAGTCGTTTCATTTATGAAGTGCCGTTGGCATTGCACAATGAGAAACTGGATGAGTTGATCGTTAGCCGCCTTGGGTTGAAACCTCAGCGTTTGAATCTAAAGGGCTGGCAGAATCTTGTGAATGTTTTATCCAAGCCGGATGAAACAGTGAAGATCGGTGTTGTTGGTAAGTACGTCGAGCTGAAAGAAGCTTACAAATCCCTGCATGAAGCTTTGGTTCATGGTGGTGTTGCCAATAAATCCCGCGTGGAAATCATTTATGTCGACTCTGAAAAAGTAACGGATAAGACGGTGAATTCTTTGTTGGGCAAAGTGGATGGAATCCTGGTTCCGGGTGGTTTCGGTACCCGCGGAGTTGAAGGTAAAATCACGGCCATTAAGTTTGCCCGTGAAAAACGCGTTCCTTTCTTTGGTATTTGTTTTGGTATGCAGCTGGCGGCGATTGAGTTTGCACGCAACGTGTGCGGAATCAAAGATGCAACCAGCCGTGAGTTCCATGCCGAGGGCAAGCGCAATGGCAATTTCGTGATCGACTCCATGGTCGAACAACGTGGCCTGGTGAATAAGGGCGGAACAATGCGCTTGGGGGCTTACCCATGTACAATCGCACCAAATACCAAGGCAGCCCAAGTCTATAAAACTGCAAATATAACGGAACGCCACCGTCATCGTTTTGAGTACAATAATAAGTTTAAAGCACTCTTTGAAAAGAACGGCATGATTGCTTCCGGTATATGTAAAGAACGCGATCTGGTTGAAGTTGTCGAGCTTCCGGACCATCCTTGGTTCGTGGCCGTGCAATACCACCCTGAGTTCAAGTCCAAACCACTTGAACCACATCCGTTGTTTGTCCACTTTGTGAAAGCCAGTTTGAAGAATAAGTAGGAATTGATTATGTCGAAATTAATCGAGCAAGCACTACAGGTTTTGGATGTTGAAGCACAGGCGATTCTGGCGTTGAAACCCCGAATCGGAGCTGATTTTGAACAGGTTGTGAAGCTTATCACTTCCTGCAAGGGCAAACTTGTTGTCACTGGTATGGGCAAGTCCGGCCAAATTGCGCGCAAACTGGCGAGCACATTCTCGTCGACAGGAACACCGTCCGTGTTCCTGCATCCCGCGGAAAGTAATCACGGTGATTTGGGTATGGTGACCAATGACGATGTGATCATGGCTTTATCCTATGGCGGGGAGTCTCCGGAATTTTCAGGAATTCTGAGCTTTGTCGCTCGTAAGGGAATTCCCTTGATTGCTCTGACAGGCAAGCCGTCTTCGTCTCTAGCGAAAGCGGCCCAGGTTACTTTGAATGTGGAAGTGTCTTCGGAAGCCTGCCCTTTGGGGTTGGCTCCAACTGCAAGTAGCACAGCGACCTTGGCGATGGGTGATGCTGTTGCCATGGCTGTGATGGCCGAAAAAGGAGTCAGCTCTGCTGACTTTGCGGAATTCCATCCGGGTGGCAGTCTGGGGTATCGTCTTCTGACCCGAGTTAAAGATGTTATGCACTCCGGGGAGGCGTTGCCGACAGTGGGGTTGTATGCTCCATTAAAAGAAGTGTTTTCAATCATGACCCATAAAGATGTTCGCGGTGCCGCCGGCGTCGTGGACGAGAAGGGTGATTTGGTCGGGGTTATAACCGATGGTCAAATCCGCCGACGTTTGGAGAAGTCCAACGATCCATTTACGGGGCAGGCTAAGGATCTGATGACCACAAGTCCAAGAACCATTGATAAGAACGAGCTCGCTGAAAAAGCACTCTTTGTGATGGAGCAGTTCCAGATCAATATGCTCTTTGTCCTGGATAAAGAGGCGTCGCAACCCCATAAACCGGTGGGCATCCTCCATGTTCAAGACCTTTTGAAGGCGCGTGTACGCTAAATAAACGGGGTTTCAGACAGAGACCCTTGTCTTATTTTCTATTGGTTTTCATTTAAATCCATGCGAGGTGACTTTTTCCCATGGGGCCGTTAAACCCTTGAGTAAGAGGCATTGTTTGGCTGTAAAATTCAGAGAATTACCCCCATTTGCGATTTCATTGGTCTTGCACCTTGCGGTGTTTGCGGGGTTGTCTATTGGTGCCTTGAAAACTCAAAATCCGGCGCCATTTGGTTTCTACAAAAAAGGCGGTCCGGTTGTGGTGGAGTTTGAATCTGCCCCGACGCAAGCGACGTCAGTCAAAAAGATCGCCACTCCCAAGCTTTCCGATGATGGGGAAGTCGCTATTGCTCAAAAGAAAAAGCAACATCTCGAAGTGACACCTCCGCCTGAATCTGCTGGAGCAAAAACTTTGGGACATGCTGATGGAAATCTGACTTCAGGTCCGTTAGGTGAAGCCACAGGCAATCGAAATGCTTCCATCAAAGAGCGCTACTTGTATGAGCTTCGCGTGTTGATTGAAGGCCGTAAGATTTATCCGGTCACATCCAAAAGACTGCGCGAAACAGGCCGGGTGCTTGTGGAGTTTATCGTTGAAAAAGACGGCACGATCACGGCCGTGGAAGTGAAGCAGGGCACGGCTTTCAACAGATTGAACGAAGCTGCAAAAAGTTTGATTGCCGGCATAGGAAAGTACAAGCCTCTGCCTGCTGAATTTGCAACATCATCCACCAAGCTTGAAATTCCGATCGAATACTCTTTGCAGTAAATCAAAAACACGACTGTCCGTTAACATTCACATTTGAATGGTCCAGTTAGAAAAAAGGAAACACACTTTACCTCAGGTTTGTTGTTACCTTTAACTACTTTCTCTTCGAGTTGATATCATTCCCGACCAAATACCAGTGGGACAAAAGTCTTGTATCAGGGTGCGACACTTGCCCCCTTTGTAATAATTTCCCACAATGATTTCGTGGCAATAGAAATATCAAAACTCAAAAATATCAAGATGTTGGTGCTCGATGTCGACGGCGTCATGACTGACACGCGAATCTGGTTTGAAAACGGCGAGTGGCGCCGTTTTTATTCTATTCGTGATGGCGTTGGCATCAAACGATTGACAGAAGCGGGTTACAAGATCGCGGTCATCACAGGTACCAAGGCGGAAGATGTGCGTGCGCGCGTTAAGTCGCTTGGCATTCAGTATTTCTATGAAGGTGCTCTCGACAAAGAGCCTTCTTTCTTACAGCTGCAAAAGGATTCCGGCATTTCACCAAATGAAATGGCGTATGTGGGGGACGACATATTCGATATCCCACTTTTGCAGGCAGTTTCCTTCGGCGCCACAGTTCCAGAAGCAGTAGATGAAGTAATTGAGATTGCAGATTACGTGACGAAGCGGCCCGGTGGCTGTGGAGCAGTTCGTGAAGTTTGTGATTACATTTTTAAATATGGGGCCTTTTCCTCAGGTAGGTAGTTCATGCTAAAGAATGGTTTGAAAGCCTTGATCATCATTGGTGCAGCTTTGTTACTGCATAAAACGGCATTCGCTGCCGAGTTGGTCGAGTTGCCAGTAGAAGAGCTGGCAAAGGAATCCGTACTCCCGGTTTTTGATAAATCGGTGAGCGTTAAAAACCGCCGTGTAGTCACAGCAGGCCGCATTGACGTGAATGCGTTTTATGGGCTGGGACTGACTGAACCGATTTACGACGTCAGTAAGTTTGGATTCTCGGCTTACTATAACTGGAACGAGGAAAACGCGATCGGTATTCTTTTCTCCAAGAATGCGACGGGTGTCTCCAGTTATGCGACTCAGCTCCAGGGTCAATTCAATCTGAACTACGACCAGGCTCCAAAACCTGAAATGACTTTGATGGCTGACTATAACATCAAGGTTTTCTACGGAAAAATGAGTCTGACCAAATCATTGGTTATCAACACCATGCTTTTTGGCTCGGGCGCCCTGGGGATGGTTAAGTTTGAAACTAAAGCAAATCCGGCGTTGGCATTGGGCATGGGACAAAAGTTTTTCTTCAATCCCAGCTGGGCCCTTCGCTTTGATTTGCGTCTTTATATGAATCAAGCGCCGATTCCATTCAATTCCGGATTGAACGGCGGCGGAACAGTTTCAAATGATAGTTTTAAAGAGCGTCTTACCTACACCACAAACCTCGATGTCGGTTTGTCTTACCTGTTTTAAGCGAGGCTGAAAGATGTTGAATAAAAAGCTAATCACTATTTTGCTTTTCTCAGCGATGCTGATTCCGGGTTTGGCAACAGCCCAGGATCTGGGTGGCGGTGAGGATGTTGACAGCTTTGAATCCGAAGTTGGCAAATCCGCGCCTAGAATTGATAATTCTGCGGCAGCAAAAAACTATGATGACAGTCCTGATAAAAATACGACAGATTTCAAAGGTCTTGCGAATCTGGCGCCATTTCAGGAAATTTCGATTATCCAAAAAAGATTCATGCCTAAAACCGGTCGTTTCGAGTTATTTGGTGGCGCTACTGTCGTAACCAATGACCCATTCTTCAATACGATGGGTGGTGTGTTTAAGGCTGGATACTTCCTGACTGAAACCTGGGGTGTCGAGCTGAATTACTTTGCTTTGACCACGTCAGAGCGTGAATCGACTCGTGAACTTGAAGAGAATAATAAAGTTTCCACCGAAAGTTTGGCCTTTCCAAAATCGTACATGGGTGCCGACCTGATGTGGGTTCCGATCTACGGGAAAATGACATGGTTTAACAACCGTATTGTTCCTTTCGATCTTTATTTTTCCGGTGGTTATGGAATGACTGAGGTTTCCACTGGGGAAAGCGCAGGAACTATTCACGTGGCAGCAGGTCAGATCTTCTCTTTGACCAAATCTGTGGCGTTCCGTTGGGACTTCAGCTGGAACTTCTTCAATGCGACGGTCACCAATAAAGATACTGATGGCAACGTATTGGGCAAATCCACGAACAGCTTCAATAACTTGTTCTTAACTGTCGGCGTAAGCTGGTTCTTTCCGGAGGCAACATACCGATGAGAAAACTACTACTACTCTTGATTGCAACAAGTATGGTTATGCCCGTTATGGGTGATGCGCAGACATCTCGCAAAGCACCTGCAAAACGTCCCACGACTGCACGTCCAGCGGCTCCTCGCAAAGCGCAGCCGCCGAATGCAAAGGCTCAGCTTGCCCGCGCATTGCAAATGGCCCAAAACGGTCAGTATGCAGCAGCAGCAAACAACCTTTTCACATTGGCTCGTAAACCTGAGTTGGCAGCAGAGCGTCCGCAAATTAAGTACATTCTGGGCACAATGTTGATGCAGTTGAAGCTGTATCAAACAGCAGCTTTCCAATTCGTTGATGTGATCCGCTCCGGCAGCCCACGCTATTCAAAACCAGCGATCGAAAAACTTTCGATTGTTGCCGACGGCCTGGGTGACGATACCATTCTGAATTACGCGATCTCTCGTGTGGATTTGAATGCAATCCCAGCAAGTCAAAAAGACATGGTTTATTTCCGTCTTGGGGAAATCCAACGTCGTAATAAAGACTATGCCAAAGCGATTGATATGTTCAGCCGCGTTGGTGCAAACAGCTCTTACTTCTATCAGGCCACGTACAACCGCGGACTTTGTGAGCTAGAGGCGAATGAAGTTCCACAGGCAATCACAGTCTTCCAAAACATGATTGATGGCCGTGCGTCCGCGCCGGTGACTGATACCAATAAGGTTCAGGCTCAGTTGGCTTTGGCACGTGCTTACTATCAGAAGAAAGACTGGGATGCGGCGATCGAGGCATACTCTGCAGTACCTCGTGATACGCTGGCTTGGCATGATGCGATTTTTGAACAATCCTGGGCAATGTTGCGTTCAGCGCGCTTCCGTTCAGCGATGAGTAATTTCCAAACTCTCCACTCGGCATATTACGAAGACTTTTATATGCCGGAGAGTTTACTTTTGCGCGCCATCGTTTACCTCTACATCTGTAAATACGACGAGATGGAGAAGGTTTTGAATCTGTTTGAGTCCACTTATGGACCAATCCGTTCCAAAATCGGTAACTTCATCAAGAGCACAAACGACAATATGTACTACTATCAGGAGCTTGAAAAAGCGAAAGTCATCAAGACGACTGATAAATCCGCGAATCTTCATCTTCCATACATTGTTCTTAGAAACATCATGGATCAGGGTGACGTGAAGCGTGCGATGAACTACCTGGCTCGATTGAACCAGGAAAAAACGCGCGTGGAAGGCAGCCCGACATTCCGTGCATCAGCTTTGGGTCAGTATTCTTTGAAAATCCTGGCAAATCGCTCCAAGAACACGAAGCTGGCAATCGGCGACATGATGAAAGTGCACTTGTTGAACATGCGCACAGAGCTTCATGACCTGTATGAGCAATCTGGCTTCATCCGTTACGAAATGATCAACGGAAGAAAAGAAAGCGTTAAAAAGAAAATTGCTGGTAAAGACCTTGGTGAACAAATTGACGACAACGTGAACCGTAAGTTCTACATCGAAAATGGGTTCCAATACTATCCGTTCCAAGGCGAGTTCTGGTTGGATGAAATCGGTAACTACCACTATCTGGGCAAACAAAGTTGCGAGTAGGAATTATGAAATTTAACAGGCATAAACTTCTGGTCACAAGTTTAATTACTGCATTGGTTGCGGGCTCTGTAGCCCCAGTCCATGCGGCTCCTCCGAAAAAAGGGAAGAAGGCGGCTCCTGCCAAACCTACGGCAGCTCCGTCTTCGGCTCAATCCCGTGCAAGAACGGTCGGGGAGTTGTTGGCACAAGCTGATCGCGAGAATGCCAAGGCCAAGAAGGATTCCACGGCGCTTCCAACTGCAAATCTGGGATTTGCGGCTCAAGCGAACCAAGTGAACCTGAGTGCGGTAAAACCGCCTCGCTCTTCTGAGATCATGCAGACTCGCAGCAAGGGCGACCAAAAAGCTCAGTATGAAAAGATCCTGGATCAGCAGATTCAAGAGCTTTATAAGCTGACTCAAAGATTCAAAACAAGTCCGAACCGTGGTGAGCTGTGGCTGCGCCTGGCGGAACTCTATGTTGAAAAAGCCAGTATCGTGGATTCCCGCAAGCAGGATGAGTACGATGCAAAACTACGTGCTTTCCAGGAAAAGAAAACCAACCGCAAGCCGGTTCTGGAGCTTGCTGAGGCACGTGACTACAATCGTAAAGCCGTTCAATTGTACGAATGGTTCCAGCGTGACTTTCCAAAAGATTCCAAAATGCCTCAGGCGTTATTCTTCCTTGGATACAACTACTTTGAATTGGGCGACGTAAAAAAAGGTGCTCAGTACTACGAGGATTTGACCAAGAAGTATCCAAAATCCGCGTTCGTGGGGGAAGCTCACTTCGCCCTGGGTGAATACTATTTTGAGAATGAGAAATGGTCGGATGCTTATCGTGAATATACTTTCCTGATTAAGCAAAAAAGACACCGTTTGCACACTTTCGCGATGTATAAAGGCGGCTGGTGTTTGTTCCGTCTTGGAAAAGTACAGCAAGGTTTGGCGTATCTTGAATACATCATTAAAAGCAGCCGTCAGGAAGAAGCTGAACAGGTGGCGGGTAAAGCCGTCAATCGCACTCGCCTTGAAGGTGAGGCAATGCGTGACCTGGTCGTGTTCTATGCTGAAGGTGGTGATCCTGCCAATGCCGCGAACTATTTCGATGGTTTGATCGGTCAGGGTAGTGATCAGTATCTGGAAAGACTGGCATATCAGTATCAAGCTCGCGGAAACAAAGAAGCGTCCCGCGAAATCTTTAAGCTGTTGATTGCTCGTAATCCGACTTCGCCAAAATCTTTCGAGTTCCAGTACCAAATCGTACAGAACTTCTTCTATGCCAAGAACACAACTCGTTTCAAAGACGAATTGTATGGCTGGGTGAAAGACTACGGCAAAGGCAGCGACTGGTTTACGGCTAATAACAAGAACAAAGAGTTGATGGACAGCTCATATAAATTACGTGAAACAACATTGCGTAACTATATTTTGCAACAACATCAAACAGCGCAAAACTCCCGTGCTCAGTTCTCGCAAACTCAGGCTAACGAGGGTTATAAGCTTTATCTATCTGAGTTTACTGATTCTCCGTCTATTGGTGATATGCACTTCTACTACGGGGAGTTGCTATACGATATGCAACGTTACGACGAAGCTTACGCGCAATACCAATGGGTTGCTGAAAAAGCTCCGACAAGCAAATTCTATGCAAAAGCCGCTCAGAACTTGATTTTGTCAGTGGAAAAAACAATTCCAACTGACGCCGAAATGCAGAAGCGTGTTGGGAACTCCCTGGATCCGGTTCCATTGGATCCAAAAGTGGAGCGCTTTATCAAAGCTGGCAGCTGGTATGCAGCGAAGTTCCCGCAGTCTGAAAAGACTCCGGAGATCAAATTCCGTATTGGTCGTCTTTACTATCAATCGAATCACTTCGACGAAGCAGTTAAAGTATTCCGCGACATCGTTAAGAACAATCCTAAATCCAAGTACGCGGAATACTCTGCGAACTTGATCCTGGATGTGTACAACCTGAAAAAGGACTATGCGGGTCTGGAGAAAGTCGGAGCAGAAATGCTTGCGGTTCCATCCATTGCAGCATCGCCAGTGGGTAAAGACATCAAAGGCGTCATGGAGAAGGCCTCATTTAAAAAAGGTCAGGATCTTGAGGGCCAAAAGAAGTTTGCTGAGTCCGCTCAGGCTTACGAAGCATTCTCTAAGTCCAATCCGGGATCCAGTCTTGCGACGACCGCACTCTACAATGCGGGTATCAACTACGAGCGCGCAGGTCAAAATGGTATGGCAATCGCCGCCTACAGAGGCATTTTGTCATCCAAGGATCCAGAAGCTGAAAAGCTAAAACCTAAAGTTCGCAGATTCCTGGCAAAACAGTATCAGGATTCAGCGCAGTTTGAAGAAGCAGCCAAGCTTTACAAACAACTTGCTTTGGAAGCACCGAAAGATCCGTTGTCTCCGAACATGATGTTTAATGCTGCAGTATTGTACGATGCTTTGGGTCGCAGTGATGAGGCTATCCGCGCATACACTGAGTTCACGAAAATGAACAAGAAACGCAGTGAAAACGTGGAAGTCCTTTACAGCATCGCGACGATCCATCGTAAGGCGGATCAAAAAGGTGCGGCAATTCGCAACTATATGGAATATGTCGAAACCGGTGGTCGTGATCAGGAAAAAGTGGTCGAGAGTGCTTATTGGGTTTACGAGCTTTCCAAAGAAGTGGGTGCGATCACTCGCTCCAAAGAATGGGCTGGTAAAGTTGTATCGATCCAAAGACGTTTTGCTCCTAACAAAAAAGGCCCGGGCGCTTCTTACGCTGCCAAGCTGAAGTTTGCGGATGCAATGACGACGTTTAAGGAAATGCGCTCAATCAACTTCCCGGCGAACCCTGCCAAGCAAAAAGCTGCGGCTGACAGAAAGATTGGTTTGTTGACCAAGCTTTCCGGTGAGCTGGTGGATGTGATCAAGTACGACAGTGCCGAGGAGATTATCAGTTCACTGGCGCTATTGGGTGATGCCAATACAAACATGGCTCAGGCGATCACAAACGCACCATTGCCTGGTGGTTTGAATCCGGAAGAAACGAAGCAGTACAAGGCTGGCGTCGAAAAATTCGCGGAACCTTTTGTGGGTAAAGCGAAGGACTCTTACAAGGCCTGCGTGGATCGTGCATGGGAACTTGAAGCATATAATGATGCTTACCGTGCCGCCCTGGACTACATGAGCAAAGTGGACCCGGTTAACTACTATAACGGTGGTGAAGTCGGCTCTGAACTTCGTCTGGTGAATTGGATGGGTCAATAATGAAAAAGTATCTATTGTTAACAGTTCTATTTATTGCCGCATGTTCTTCCACTCCGAAATCCAACGAGAGCTCAGAAGACATGATGGGTATGGACAGCGTGGCAGATGCTCCAATGCCGGAAGCTCCGGCTGCGGAAAAAGCACCAGAGCCAGAGCCGGAAGCGCCGAAAGCGGCTCCTGTCGCATCTTCACAATACTCGAGTTTGAATTCTGCGATTAAATCCCAGAATGACGAGGGGATATATCGTGCGGCGACGGATATTCTGGCACAAAATGGCAACGATGCCCGTGCTCTGAATGCCCTGGCGATGTACCACTTTAAAAAGAGTCGTTTTGATCTGTCCCGCTATCTGTTGAGCAAAGCCATCGGTGCAAATCCAAATATGGCCGAGCTTTACTCGAATTTGGGTGTGGTCCAGTTGGCGCAGAATGAAAGACGTGAGGCGATCAAATCCTTCAAGAAAGCTCTTTCAATCAATTCGATGGAGCCTGTTGCTTCTGCAAACGTAGGTTCCATTTACGTCCAGGAGAAAGACTATAGAAAGGCTCTTTTGACTCTGGAAGTTGCATACAGTCGTGGTGTGAAAGATCCACGAGTGATGAACAATTATGCAGTGGCATTAACTGCTACAGGCAGTTACGACAAAGCCGCCGACCTATACAAGAAAGTCGTTAAAGAGGACAGCAACAACCGTGAGGCGATGCTGAACTACGCTATTCTTCTTGTCGATAAAATGGAAAAATATAAGGACGGTCTGGACGTTATCAGCAGACTAAAGTTCGTGGGTGGACCGGCAGGGTCGAGTAATAAAATAAATGCTTTGGAGAACAAGGCCAAAGCAGGTTTAAAATAAGTTAATCCTCGAGGGAGTGAACCATGTTGCGAGTAATAAAATACATATCTTTGCTTGGAATCATATCCATGGCTTGCAATTTTGCTTACGCACAAGATGCTAAGAAAGAGCGTAAAGCAACACTGAACTTCGAAGATGAATTGGTTGAAGGGGGCACTCAAAAACCAGAGTTGTCCTATCTCTTCCAAAAGAAAAATTTCAATTATAAAAGATTGATCAAGTTAAGGGAAAACTTCATTCCTGAGATGAGAAAATCAGCAGAAGACATTCAGCGAGTTCGAGGTAGTAATTGAGATCGCCGTTAATATTCAGAATCTTTAAAGATAACCAACTCGTTGGAGTGAAGCAGTTCGATCAGGATCAGATCGTTATTGGTCACTCTGAGGAAGTTCATGTCGACCTGGATGGTGACGGAGTTTCTCCGATTCACTGTTTGTTGGAGAGACGTGATGCCGGATACTATATCTGTGACTTGGGATCTCAAACCGGAACTTTCAAAAATGGCCAGGCCATTCTTGATGAGAGCATTTCTTCAGGCGATGAAGTGAATGTGGGTCCGTTTAAAATTGTATTCTTTCTTGGAGTGCCGAAGCCAAAAGGTCCGCCTCCGGGTGAAGCGAAAATGGATGATGCTGTGGCAGTTCCGGTTCCACCGGTTGAACCGCCAGTTGCGCCACCTGCGACGACTGCTCCTCCACCAGCTCCAGTAGCAACTGAGACGATGACTGTGGCTCCTGTCGCTCCTCCTCCAGTGGAACCACCGGCAGCTCAAAAAGCTGAACCTGTTGCACCTCCACCACCAGCGGCTGAGAAAAAAGAAGAAGTTAAAGTTGCGATTCCGACTGTAATGCCGGTGATTGATGAAAAAGCACCAGCAGCTCCGGTTGTGACTGCGGCAGCTCCAGCGCCGACGCCATCTCGTCCGGAGATCCGTCCCGGCAAAGTTTCTTTCAAGAAAGACAAGAAGAAAAAAACCTTTGCTCCTCCAAGTGAGGTAAAGGATTTGAAATCTTATTTGAAGCCGGGCAAAGGCCCAACGGTTCAGGTTATCGTTGCTTGGAAAGAGCGCGTACTGAATACGTACAACTTCAAAGGCAATCAGCCGGTCAGAGTGAACCTGGGTGAGGATAAACCTGACAGCATTGCGCTGCCAGAAGGTATTCTGCCAAAGGGCTTCCAAATTCTGGACATGGCCGGTGGTCTGAAAGTTAATACCACTGCCGAAACTAAAATCGAACTCATCGGTGCGACAGGTTCTGTCAGTGTCGAGGAATTGGAAAAATCAGGGCGCGCGCAAAAAGCCGGTGCTGGTTATTCTGTTCGCGTTGATCAAAACGAAATGCTTTGCCTGGCATTGCCAGGTGGAATGATTGAACTTTACGTTCGTTTCGTTCCTCAGGCACCAATTGTTCCTATCACAAACGTGATGCTATCCGGTTCAGAATTGACTGGATTGGTGATGTCGATGGTTATCGTCGGATTGCTTGCGCTGTATATCTCCGCAACAACACCGGATGACTGGGAAGAGAACAAGCAAGAGGACGTGCAGCGTATTGCTCAGGTTATTTTTGACAAGACGCCAACACCTCCGCCGAAGCCGACTCCTGAGCCGAAACCACCAGAGCCGTCTCCGACTCCGGTGCAACAGCCAACTCCGACACCAACTCCAAGAAAAGTTGTCGTGTCTGACAAGGACAAAACGGCTCAACAGAAAAAGCCCGAGAACAAACCTCAGTTGGCGCAAAAAGCCCAGACTGCGGCTCGCGCAAGCGAAGTGGCGCCTAAAGAAACCAAAGATCGTACTAAGAAGTTCACTTCCACTCGCCAGGGTGGCGCAGTGAAAATGGGTGAAACTGCCAGTGCGAATGCTCAGTCCAAGAACAAGGATCTGTCCAAAGTGGGTCTGTTCAGCGCCTTCGGTGGCGGTGGAAACCGTGGTTCCATCGACAAAGCTTACTCTGGTCAGGGCGAAGTTTTGGGTATGGCCGATCGTGCAACCGGTACTTCCGGTATGAACGAAAACAGAGCGGGTGATGATCTTGGTTCTAAATTCAAAGACTCGGGTGCCGGTGGTAAAGGTACTGCGACTCAAGGTATCGCAGGTATCGGAACCAAAGGTCGTGGGTCAGGCCAATCAGCTTACGGTGCTTCGGAAGGTTTCGGTTCGAAATCCCAAGTGGCAATCGAAGGTGGCGGTATGGAAGAGTCGTTTGACGGTACTATCGACAAAGAGGCGATCCGTCGTGTGATTCGTGCCAAGCTTCACGAAGTTAAGAGCTGCTACGAAAGAGCGCTTAACACTGTTGCGAAAGGCACTCGTTTAGAGGGTAAAGTGATCCTGGGCTGGGAAATCGTGGCACAAGGTCAGGCTCGTAACGTGGTGGTGAAGAGTTCTTCTCTTGGTAACAAACAAGTGGAGAATTGCATCAGAGATCGTTTGGCAAGTTGGACATTCCCGGAACCTCCAGCAGGTCTCGTGGCGGTGATCGAAGCTTATCCATTCGTTCTGAACCAACAGTAGATTTTAAAGTAAAAGAATTAAATAAGTTACTCTAATAGGAGGAGTTTCCGTGAACCCAACAGACGCAGCAGCAGCAGCAACAAACGCAGCAACTAACGTAGCAGTGCAAGTTGCAACCGGTGATAATATGAATTTCATTCAACGTGCCTTCCATGAGGGTGGATTCGTGATGTACATCATCGCGGCAATCTTCATCATGTCGATCATGGTAATCGTTGACCGTATTATGAAGTTGAAAAACTTGAACGTGGATAAAAAAGAATTCACGGATCAGATTTTCCGCATGGTGGTGGCAGGCGATCTTCGCCAGGCTATTTCGTATTGCGACGCTCGCCCAGCAGCTTTGACGAACACAGTTAAAGCCGGTCTTGTGCAAGCAATGAACAAGCGCCCGGATGAAGAAATCCAAGTGGCGATGGATGCAGCAGTTATGAGAGAGATGCCAAAAGTTGAGGGTTGGGTATCCTTCCTTGCAGTTTTCGGTAATATCGCCGTTCTTGCGGGTCTATTGGGTACGATCGTAGGTATGATCGGGTCATTTAAGGCGGTTGCGGTTGCGGATCCTGCTACTAAATCCATCGAACTTTCAAAAGGTATCTCGCATGCCCTGAACTGTACGGCATTCGGTCTTTTGGTTTCGATCCTTTGTATCGTTGCTTACGGTTTGTTCCAGCATCGTATTCAAAAAACTGAGAACGAAGTTGTTGAAACCAGCATGAGTCTTTTGAATCTGGTTGTAGCAAACAGAGAAAAAATCAGAGATTAATTTTTTTGAGAGTTTAGAGGTTTAGCATGGCTCACATAGAAGAGGGTGGCAAAGGCGGCAGGGCGAAGAATATCGAGTTGAATCTCGTGCCTGTCATTGACTTGATGAGCGTACTTATTACGTTCCTCTTGATCTCCGCCGTTTGGACTCAAATCTCTATGATTCAAATTGGTAGTTCCTTGTACGGTAAGAAATCCGACACTCAGCCAAATCCGACTCCTCCGCCAAATGCGGATGTGGTGTTGAAGGTGGACGTGAAGCCTGTTGGTTATGTTTTAACTGTTGGGAAACAAGTCATCAGTCTTCCGATGCAAGCGGGACAATTTGACGATGCGGGCCTCATTGCGCAACTTCAAAGAGTTAAACAAATCTATCCAGAAAAAGTGGATGCAATCCTGACGATGGCAGATGATCTGCCATACGAGCAATTGATCAAGGCAATGGATAATTGCCTGATCTCAGGATTTAGTGCGATTTCAGTCGCAACAGGAGCGCCTCAATAATGGCAATCTTTAAACCGGGCGAGAGACATCGCTATCATAATATTTTGAGTAAGCGTAAAGGGAAGCGTGGCGTGACGGCAGTTCTGTCTTTGACAGCGATGGTCGACATGTTTACGGTTCTCGTGATCTTCCTTCTTCAAAACTACAATACAACGGGAGACATTCTTTACATGCCAAAGGAAGTAACTCTTCCGAAGGCAGCCAGTGTAAAAGAATTGAAACCGGCTCACGTAGTGACGATCTCCAATAAGGAAATCGTTTTGGACAGGGATGTGGTT